>NZ_CZQA01000011.1 GCF_001458735.1 Candidatus Nitrospira nitrosa | reverse complement strand
TGACCCCTTTAGTCAAGAGTGGACGCCATGAATGACAGTCTCACGCCGCCGACTGTTGACGGGCCCACCGTTGGGCAAATGCCGCGGGCGAGCGATTCCCCAGCCGGGAATGCCGTCGCTGGCGGTTGTAGAACACCTCGATGTATGCTGTAATCTCTTGCCGAGCCTGCTCCCGCGTCTCATATCGTCGGTGATGCACCAGCTCAGTTTTCAGTGTTCCCCAGAAACTCTCCATCGGTGCGTTGTCATAGCAATTGCCCTTGCGACTCATGGAGGGGATCATGCCGAACTGCCGCAGCTGATCCTGATAGTCGTGGGCACAATATTGAGACCCACGGTCGGAGTGGTGGAGCAAGCCCGGGCGTGGGCGTTTCGCCCCGACCGCGTTCCCCAAGGCGTGGCGCACCAAGTCCGTCGTCATCCGGGCCCCCATGGCATACCCGACGACCTCACAGGTATACAGATCCTTGACCCCGGCTACATACAACCACCCTTCCCCTGTAGGAACATAGGTGATGTCGGTGAGCCAGGTCTCATTCGGGCGTGTCGCGGTGAACGTTTGTGCCAAGCGATTCTCCGCCACCGGCAGGTGATGCGCCGAATCCGTGGTGATCGTGAACCGTCGCACCGGTGTGCAGCGCAGGCCCAGTTTCTTCCGCAGCCGCTTGATACGGCCGATCCCAGCTGGAAAGCCGTCTTCACGCAATTCCGCTTGGAGGCGCTCCGGGCCGTACGTGTGTCGGGTCCGCACGTGTGCCGCCTGAATCGCCACTTCCAGCCGCGCATTCTCCTGGGCGCGTGTCGACGGACGCCGATGCTGCCAGGCATAGTAGCCGCTTCGGGACACCTCCAGCACCCGACACAACAGAGTCAACGGATACTGGAGACGCAGCGTCCTCATGAGCGCGTACCGGGCAGCTGCGCCTTGGCAAAGTACGCGGTGGCTTTTTTTAAGATGTCGCGCTCCATCCGCGCTTCCGCAAGATCCCGTTTGAGCCGAGACACCTCGGCCTCCAGCTCCGTCACGGGCCGTCGGCTCTCTCCCAGCGTAGTGAGCTGGCCCTGCCGAGCCCGACCCACCCAGCGCTCGAGCGTCCTGCCCGACATGCTCAGGCGCCTGGCGGCCTCCGGAATCGTCACCTGCTGTTCCAGGACTAGCCGCACGGCCTGCTCTCGGAACTCCTTCGTATACTGCTGTCGCGGGACCTGTTCCATCTCACACCTCCAGCCCTCTCATTCTAGGTTGAAGGCGTCCACTTTTTCGAGCTTACCTCACCATTCTGCGGGACTACATCCGCCAGAAACGCGCCCTGCGGGTGCGTCGGGCGACGGTGCGGTTTGAGACAGCACCGGGTCGCCAGCTGCAGAGCGATTGGGCCGAACAGCGGACGCAGCTCGCGGGCCAGGAAACGGTGGTCCACTTCATTGTGAACACGCTGGGCTTCTCGCGGCGATTCCACTTCTGGTGCACGGACCGTGAGGACGCCGAGCACACCTATGACGGACTCATCCGCAGCTTCGAGTGGTTTGCGGGCGTCCCCGCCGAAGTCTTGGTGGATAATCAGAAAGCGGCGGTGCTCGCTCATCCACGAGGTGGCCCGGCTCGCTTCCATCCCCGGTTTGTGGATCTGGCGGGCCACTATGGGTTTGTCCCGCGCGCCTGCCAACCTGCCCGAGCACAAACCAAGGGCAAAGATGAGCGGATGGTCGGCTACATCAAGCACCACTTCTTTGTGCGGTATCGTGCCTTTGAGAGCTGGGCGCATCTCAATCAACTTGCCGCGCAGTGGTTGCGGGAGGAGGCCGACCAACGGCGACATGGGACCGTGCAGGAGATCGTGGCTGAGCGGTTCGCCCGCGAGGCACCGGCCTTACGGCCCTTGCCCGCCACACGCTACGATACGGCCTACCGCGAAATTCGGCAGGTGAGCTGGGATGCCTACATCGAGGTCCGTGGCCGCCGGTATAGCGTCCCGGCTGACTTGGCGGGTCAAACGGTCCAGATCCGACTGACGCTGGAAAACGAGTTGGCTGTCTATCACGACGAGCAACTCGTGGTCACCCATTGCGTGGTGCCCGGAGCACCCGGCTGGGTCACGGTTCCATCTCACCACGCCGCCCTGTGGGCCCAGACGCTGGCGGTAGAGCAGCGGCCGTTGGCGGTCTACGAGGAGGTGGGGGCATGATGGAACTCAGCGTCCTCCTCGAACGGCTGAAGTTGGACCACCTGCTCACCCAACTCGATGGCGTCTGTGAGCAGGCGGCAAAAAGCGATCTGGATTACCAAGGGGTTCTGGCTCGAGCCCTCGAAGCAGAGTGGCGCGGGCGGCAGCAACGGGGAATCGACCTCCGGCTGCGGATGGCCCGGTTTCCATGGCTCAAAACCCTGGAGCAGTTCGACTTCGAGTGCCAGCCCTCGCTCGATCGCAAGGTCATGCGGGAACTGGCGGGACTCAGCTTTGTCGAGCGCGCGGAGAATGTTGTCCTGCTCGGCCCACCGGGTGTGGGCAAGACGCATCTGGCGATTGCCCTGGGCATCAAAACCGTCGAGGCCGGTTCATCCGTGCTGTTTTTGACGTTGGAGACGCTGATGAGTCGGCTGATCCGCGCCCGGCAGGAGAATCGGCTGGAGCGCATGCTCCCGCAACTGACGTATCCCCGTCTCCTGATTCTCGATGAGCTGGGATATCTGCCACTGTCACGGGAGGAGGCCAGTCTGTTCTTCCGCCTGCTGGTCCGCCGCTATGAACGTGGGAGTTTGATTGTGACCAGCAACAAGAGCTTCGCGGACTGGGGTGAGGTCTTCAATGATCCCGTCTTGGCCACGGCGATCTTGGATCGGCTCCTGCATCATGCGACAACACTCAACATCAAGGGCGAGAGTTACCGGCTTCGGGAAAAGAGAAAGGCTGGGCTCTTCGGCCGCCGACCGGTCGCCGAACTCGGGGAGGGCACGACGGGTGTGGCAATCTGACCCGACCGACTGGACAATCTCATCGGTGAAAAGCGGACATCTCAGATCGGTGATTTGTGGACAACCAACTTCGGTCTTGACAGCTAGTGGGCTGCTACGGTCCCTGGTGCGCTGTCTGCGCCGAGCATTCCCGGGGGCTGCCCTCCGGGTCCGCGTCGATGGTGGCTTCGCCGGCAACGACTGGTTGGAGGTCCTGGAAACACAGCGAGTCGAGTATGTCGTCGGGGTGGCGAGCAACGCGCGACTGGTCCAGCGGGCCGGGCGCTTGCTGGGAGAAGCCTATGGCCTGTCCAAATACAGTGGCCACACCGAACACGTCTATAGCGATACCCTCTACGCCGCCGGAAGTTGGTCGCGTCGCCGCCGGGTGATTATCAAGGCGGAAGTCGTCCGGCTGCCGGGACGAGACCCCAAGTGCAATCCTCGTTTTGTCGTGACCAATCTCCGTGAAACACCCGCCACGGTGTATGCGAGCTATTGTCAGCGGGGCGATGTGGAAAATCGGCTCAAAGAGTTGCATGACGGGCTGGCGTGGGCCGGACGAGTTGCTCGCGGTTTTGGGCCAATCAATTCCGGGTGCTGCAGACCGCGGCGGCGTATGTGTTGCTCCAGGAGTTGCGCCGCCAGGCTCAGGGCACCACCTGTGCCACGGCGCAGGTCTCGACCTTGCGGGAGCGGCTGCTGAAGTTGGCGGTGTGGGTCGAGCGGTCGGTCCGCCGACTCGTGCTGCATCTGCCTCAGGGCGCTCCGTGGGGCGACACCTGGCGCCGCGTCGCCGTGGCCGTCGGGGCCGCAGCCGGCTAACGCGGGCGGCAATGGGGAGAAAACGGGCGTGTGCTGTATGCGCAACGGGAGTGGTGTCTCTGCAAGCATCTCAGCAGACCCTCCAGGGCGTGTCGTGAGACCGGGCCAGAGCGAAACACCCGCGATTCTCAGGCCTACGCCTCCCACTCATAGGTTCGGATAGGCCCGATCGGCTGTTCAACCAGTGTGGTTGCGCTCATCGTGAATAAGGCAGGCTAGTGGCCGGCTGACACTGCGTTAGTCCCCGGCAACAAGTTCTGCTTCCAATGGATGGTCTTTCGGAAAGCGGCTGACGCCAAGCACACTGAACCCCAGCACATGGCCCTGTTCATCCACACGCTCCATTACGGCGTCGTGTGCCGTTGGCCGCATAAACCCTGGTGCGTCTCGAAACTGAACTTCCAAGTAATCCCCTTCTGGATCAAACCAGACTTTCACTTTTTCGGCCATATGCACTCTCCTGGTTTCAGCCGATCGGTGAGATACGCCGTCACCACAAACCCATCATCGTTGGCATACTTTACCACGACAGATAGCCATTTCCCACCAACACGCGTCTTGGCGTAGTACTCGTAAAACAGCTGAACGCTTTGATCGGAGCGGGATAGACGCACCTCTGACGGTGATTGCAACACTCGATCAATCTCCGCTTCCATATCAATCATCTCCGGATGTTGCAGAATGTGCGCCATTCTCTCGTCCGTCAGCCTGATTGATCGACCAAAACAATCACGAATGATTTTCATCACGATGACTTCGGATAGAAAAACTTGTACGGCACACACTGCCTACCACGAGGCTCGTAGCAGCTTACCCATTTTCTCCTTTGAAATCACGTCCTCATTTCGAGAAATACCGAAGACATGAGTCTCCAACTCTTTGATACATCCCTGAAAATTTCCCGCCTCAACTTGCCTTCGCACAGCACTCCTCGCATAATTCAGCACCATGCCGTCCCCGAGTGAACCACCAGCATCTGTTCTCGTCACCGGCGCCTCAGGAGGAATCGGGCGTGCGATTAGCCAAGCCTTTGGAGCGATCGGTTGGCATGTGGGAGTCCACTATGTTCAGAACGAATCAGCAGCAAAGACGACGTTAGAACAAGTGGTCAGTGCTGGCGGAACCGGCGAGATATACCAATCCGATATTCGAGACGCGTCATCGGTTCAGATCATGATCGACCGATTTTCCAATCAGGTGTCCGGCCCATTGGTCTTGATCTGCAATGCGGGAATCGGGCAACGCCATTTGCTCGTCCGCCATTCAGAAGAAGTCTGGACTGATGTGATTGCGACCAATCTGACAGGAACCTTTTACTGTCTTCGCACCATGGCTCCCTTCATGCTCGCTCGTGGGGGAGGCTCGATCATCGTGATCGGTTCCCACACAGGATTTCATGGAGCCACCGGCCAGAGTGCCTATGCGACATCAAAAGCCGGACTGCTCGGACTGGTACGCTCTGCGGCACTGGAATGGGGACTGCAGAACATCCGAGTGAATCTCCTATTGCCTGGATGGCAAAAGACTGACTTAACCGAGGGCATCTTCCCCGAAGGAAGCGGATGGCCAGATCATGCCCTACGCCGATCCCCCGCTATCGAGGAAGTGACGGGAACCATAGTCCGACTGGCTCAGCTTAAAGATGTGTCAGGACAAGTGTGGAATTGCGATAGTCGGCATCTGTAGCGAACAGCAAATAACTTATGCCCTATAGCTGACCACCACAGCTTATGTGCAGCAAAGGGTTAATTCTCTCAAGCTATACGCCGTCCACTCTTACCCATGAACCACGGCATATTCATAACCGGTACTGACACTGGCGTCGGAAAGACATTGGTGGCGGCTGCACTCGCGCTTCATCTGAAAAAGCATGGCTACTCAGTCGGCGTCATGAAACCGATCGAGACCGGGGTGTCCCCGGCCACGGAAAACCAGTCTGACGCCGCCCGGTTGCGATCAACTATTGAGAGCGAAGAGCCTCTCGGAGCAATTCGCCCCTATGCCTTTAAAATTCCGAGCGCTCCCCTCACCGCCGCACAGGCCGAAGGCCAGACCATCAATCTGGAGACAATTAGCAAGGTCTATCGACTCTTGTCCAAGCAGTACGACCATCTTGTCATAGAGGGAGTCGGAGGCGTACTGGTGCCGGTTACACCGAAAGTCATGGTAACGGATCTCATTAAACAATTGCGCCTTCCCGTTGTGGTCGTTGGACGGTCTGGACTGGGAGGCATCAACCATGCACTCCTGACGATTGAGGTCCTTCAGCGAAGGAAGATCACCGTCGTGGCGCTCGTCCTTAATCAAACGCAGTCAGTTCGATCAGATATGTCGCGGATCCAAGAACGTTCCACACTCGACATACTCCGCAAACAAGCCGGTGTTCCCGTGCTTGGCCCTCTTCCGTTTGCGCCAGGTCTCCCAGGCCGATTCCGACCCACCGTCATCCGGCTGGCCCGCTCTGCTGCCATCACACACTTGGCGAAGTTGGTCTTGCAAGCCGGGCGACGAAGTCACTGACCGTGTGCCTGATATCCGATGCCTTGAGAATTGCGGAGATCACGGCGACCCCGTTCGCTCCTGCGCCGATCACATCCTGCACGTGATCGAGTGTCATACCTCCAATGGCAAAGATGGGAAGCGGCGTCAGTGCGCGGATCGCGTTCAATCCAGCGATGCCAACAACCGGATCATGATCAAGTTTCGAGACAGGCTTAAAAATCGGACCGAAGCCGAGATAATCGGGTTGGCCCGCCGTCGCAGCCCGTACCTGCTCCGCATGATGCGTTGAGATACCGATCAGCTTGTCAGGCCCCATCACCTTGCGTGCGAGATTCAGCGGCAAATCTCCTTGACCGAGGTGCACGCCGTCTGCATCGACCGCCAATGCCAGATCACAGCGATCATTGACGATGAACAGGACTTCAAGCTCAGCGGCAAGCTTCCGAAGCTCCATCGCCTCGATATAGGCGTCTTTCATTGAGGCTGACTTATTCCGGTACTGAAACAGTGTGGCACCCGCTTGGGCAGAAACCGTCAAGACCTCATGAAGCGGACGGTCTGGGCAGACTGATGGATCAAGAATGACGTAGAGCCCGGAGAGCATGGGTCTTGGCATCGCCATTACCGCTTGGCCTGTTCCAGTGCCTTTTGTTTCACGATCCGAAAATGGGTTTCCAGTTCCTGACGCATGACGATCGCAATAATTCGATCCGGTACGAAGGTGTGAGGCTCAACGACCAGCTCGAAATCGGCCCGCGTCTGCGTCCCCGCCTCGATCGATTGAAGTTTCCAGACCCGGTGATACCGCTTAAAGTCGCCACCGGTAAGATCCGTTACGAGACCGCCGTTCGGCAAGATCGTGGACTCTGTCACCAACTTCCGTTCGCCGGGCATCAACGGATGTTCGATACGAAGATCGACCGTCGCCACGCCATCCCGCACGAGCACCTGCACCACTTTCATCCGCACTTCAAACAACTCCGGCCAATGCTGGTAATCGGTCAATAGCGACTGGATCACAGCCGAGGTTGCTGGGAATAGGACCTGCGCCGTCGCGCGGACACCCCCTTGTGGCTCAACGGCCACTTCTAACCGATCCGTCTCAGCTCCTCCCGAAACCGCTGCCCCCATGACAGCGACGGACAGAAGCAGCTCGAACGCGATCAGCGCGAGAAGGGTCCGGGCTGCCCCTGTTCGTCTACCCGACAATCGCGTCCAGCAACCGCTGATGAATTTTGCGAACACGTTCAAGTTGGCCTTTCGCGGGGAACCGTTCATAAAAGCCGTCGGCGCGGAAATCCTTGGTGAGCGTCGCCCACGGCTTCACCAGCTCGGCGAAGGGTTGGTGTGAACGTTGCTCCTCCCAGGCGGTTATGAGTTTACGATCCACAATCAGGTCGTCCAGCACCCGGATCAAGGCCTTGAGGGTGACATCACGGGTGAACATATAGCGGTCATTCTGTCCCCAGGGTTCACCCATCACGTCCTTCACGCCTTTAAAATAGTCACGCACCAACGCATAACAGCGAACGGCCTTCATATCCAGATGCGATTCGATCCATCGTTTGTGGGCCGTAACAAGTTTTAACAGCTCGTTGAACACCTCGGACTGCAAAACCCATTTTTCCTGCTTGCTCCGTCCTCCCAGACGGTTGATCTTGTACTGCAGCGGCGAGTCGGACTCGCTGTAGAGCAGATTCACAACTTTGGCCGTGAACTTCTTCTCCGGGCTCTCCCAGGACACCTTCTCATACAGATCGACCAAATGAGACCGGTTGATGCGCGTGTGGGTCGAGTTGATGATGACGAACATCTCCGTCGCAAAGTCGGCGCTTCGCCCGTCGAACAAGAGGCAGGGAACTTCAACCTGCAGGCTCTGGTCCGGATGTTTCTCATGGAAGAAGTGCAGTCCGGCGAGACGATGTTGTCCGTCAATAACCAGATATTTTCCTTTCGGCTCGCTCAGATTGCCGATCGATTCCGAACCGTCGAGTTTCTGGAAACGGAGCGTTTCATCGGTAAAGAGCAACACCGTGCCGGGAATCATCGGTTGCGCCACGACGGTCTCATAGAGATTGACGATCTGCTTGATCTTCTGCCGATTCAGGACGCGCTGAAAGCCCTTCTCGCTCCGTTCAATTCCCGCAATGAACTGCGCGACCTCATCGTGCTCGGTAATCTTCGCCTGCGCGATCTCCTCACCTTCAAAATAGTACCGGCTCGTAAAGCGCACCTTGTCCAACAGATGGTCAGCCTTATAGGCAATAAAATAAAACGTCCCTTCTTTTTGGGTAATCCTCGTCGCGAGCATGATGCCTCCATTGGTGAGAATAGAAGCGTAGGGGAGGATTCTACGCGGCCCTCGCCATGGCCGCAAGACAAAGGACTATGCTAGCATCGGCAACGATGCGGCCAAGACACGGCACATTCCTGTTGTATTCTGCGTTTCTGCTGATGTTGCTGACCTGTCCCCCTAACGGTCATGCGCAAGGGGTGGAGGACAGTGGAGCGACAACAGAGCTCTCGTGCAGCTTTGCCATGGAACAGGGAGAGACGGGAAGCCCCTGCCGTGTGCCCTTTCCCCAAGGCTGCGTAGTCGCCTCGATCCCAGGGACCAAACAGCCATGGGCCACGGTCTCAAAAGGCGGGCGGGTACAATGCCGGTTTGATGAGAAAGAGACTGACTGGAAGACCAAAATTACCGGCGCCTGCGGTCGATGCCAATCGATCCGTTGTTCAGCTCACTTCAGTGTTCGGTTCGGTTGCACAACTCAACAGTAAACTCACCGAAACTCATGTCTCTCACGACGGCAATCAAACAACAGGCTCGCACATTAGGGTTTGATGCCATCGGAATCGTGCGACTTGCGAACAATGATGCACCGTCAACGCTCACTCCCCAGCCACTCGAACCGTGCTCGGATAACGCAACCAAGATCGTGCCACAGCTCTACCACCGATTGACTGAATGGCTCCGCCGCGGCTACCACGGCACGATGACCTGGATGGAACGGGCTCCAGACAAGCGCGCCGATCCTCGCGTGGTCCTGCCCGGATGTCAGTCGATCATTTCCGTGGGAATCAACTATCTGACCGATCATCGCGCGAATGAGCAACCAGGTCATGGTCGGATCGCGCGGTACGCGTGGGGCAAGGATTATCACAAAGTCTTCGAGACGAGACTGAAACAATTGGAAGAATTCATCAAAATCCTGGCCCCTGCCACACACACTCGTTCGTATTCCGATACCGGACCTCTCATGGAAAAAGCTTGGGCAGAGCAAGCTGGCTTAGGATGGATCGGCAAACATTCCAACCTGGTATCTGCAGACCATGGTTCATGGCTGCTCCTAGGAGAAATCCTCACGACCGTGGAACTCGAACCCGACGCACCGGCGACCGACCTCTGCGGCAGCTGCACACTCTGTATCCAAGCCTGCCCCACCAATGCGATCGTGCAACCCTATGAGATCGATGCCACACGATGTATCTCCTACCTCACCATCGAACTGCGCGGAGATGAATCCGTAATTCCTCAAGAGTTACATGCAGGTATGGGAAACAAAATATTCGGATGCGACGATTGCCTCGATGTCTGCCCGTTTAACTTGCGCGCTGAACCAACCCGCGAGAGCGCCTTCCAACCTTCTGCGGTCACCCTCGCACCGAGCCTGGATGAACTTTCCCGACTCGATGAGCAGACCTTTCTCACCTTGTTTCAGCAGAGTCCGATTCGACGGGCCAAAATCCATGGCTTTCAGCGAAATATCGCCATCGCACAGAAAAACAAAACCCGCTCATAAACTCAGATTACTGCATACAGGTTCAGCTACCTCTCGAACTTTCACCGATCTTAATACGGACGGCCCATCCAACCGATGCTCCAGAAAAAAGTTGCGACATGAATCGAATTGGATACAGGGTGTATCTCTTTAGATTCTTATCACCCCTCTTCCCTTGCTCCCTTCAACGATCACAATCGATACGTCCAAATGACCGTCTCAGCAAATGGTTTGAAAGACCATTGTTTTTCGAGGTGAAGGCTAGAGCTAACACCACAGTACCGTGCCGTCATGGTGATGGCACGCATCATGCGTAGTTTTGAGAGCCTCGTTTACAAAATGGCTCATGTATGAGCCAGGTACTCCGTAATAAAGGAAGCAGGGAAGTTTCAGAAGACGCCAGAAGACACCATATGTATTGTACTTTCCGGTCCGAATTTGATAGATAGTTGATCCGGCGACTGCTCGACGAGTGGGTGGGAGGGGACTAAATTGACCGTGCTCGCTCGCTGCAGCGCTTTCTGTGCCATAAAACCAAACTCAAGGGAGGCTACTATGCAGAGGTTTCGTTTGCTTGCATCCACCCTAGGACTTGCTGTCCTTCTGGGAGGCAGCGGATGTATTACTATGCCTGCGTCCGCAGGGGCAAAGGTTCATGAGGTCACCTTCACCGCGATGGAAACGGAAATCGTCGTTGACGGGAACGGGACAAAATACAAGGCCTGGACGTTCAACGGACAAATGCCAGGCCCGGTCGTGCGGGTCACCGAAGGCGATACGGTAAACTTCACCCTGATCGGCGACAAGAACAACTCCTTCCCGCATTCGATGGACTTCCATGCGGCGGAGCTCGACTTCTTGAAGAACTACCACAAGACCGTTTCAGCGGGCGAGACACACAAGTACTCCTTCGTCGCAAAGAAGCCAGGTGTGTTCTTCTATCACTGCGGTGCCAGCCCCATGATTCAGCACGTGGCTCGTGGCATGTTCGGTGCCATCATTGTGGACCCGAAGGATGCCAGTGCGTGGCCAAAGGCCGATCGTGAATTCGTCCTGGTCCAATCCGAGTTCTGGAAGAACCCGGACAACGTGCAGGCAATGTTTGATCGGAAGTGGGACAATACGATTTTCAACGGGGGGATCTTCAAGTATCACCCATTCTTCCCTGGTGGAGAGCCGTTGGAAGTCAAGGTTGGTGAACGGGTACGCATTTACTTCGTGAATGCCGGCCCGAACGAGTTCTCGGCGCTCCATCCGATCGCTGAAATCTGGGACAATGTCTATGAAAGCGGCAACCCGGCGAACAAGTTCACGGGGGTCCAGACCTATGTGGTCGGTCCAGGCAGCGGGGCCACGTTTGATATGATCGTGGATAACCCAGGAGCCTATCCGGTGGTGACCCACTCCTTGACGGGCGCGCTGCGCGGCGCGATCGCAGTGGTGATTGCCAACCAGAATCCGAAGGACTACAAGGGTCAATTGATGCCCAACACTCCCTGGAACCCGTAATGAATGAGCGGGGAACCGAGGTCGTATAGTCAATTCATTCTCACACAAAGGAGTAGAGATATGTCGTTTAGCAAGAAGATTATGAGCATGGTCGTTGCCGTCGCAGCTGCGTGGACGCTGAGCAGCGCCACGTCCTTTGCCGCAGATGCCTCTCTCTATGAGCGGCTCGGCGGACAGGGCGCGATTCAAGCCGTGGTCACCAAGTTCATCGCCAACGTGGGCGGCGACAAGCGGATCAATAGCTACTTTGCGACCACCGACCTCAAGAAGCTCAACAAGCTCTTGGTCGAGCAGGTCTGTATGGCGACCGGTGGGCCCTGCAGCTACTCTGGTCGGGATATGAAGACCACGCACAAGGGCATGAAGGTCACTGACGCTGCCTTTGGTGCGCTCGTGGAAGACCTGGTCAGCGCCTTGGATACCTTCAACGTTCCGGCAAAGGAAAAGGGCGAGCTTTTGGGCATCCTTGGGCCGATGAAGAGCGACATCGTCGAAGCCAAGTAACGACTGACAGTGCACAACACTGCATGAGTCGTACGGTAGTGTTTCCCGTCAGCCAGGACTACAAGGTCCTGGCTGACGCGGTCCTTCAGGTCGGTAGCCCCACATCCTTTCGATCTCCACCTTAACCAATTTCTCCGAGATAGGGGCACTGCCACTGAGGACATCGTCGTGTTATGATGGACTGGTTTTCGTGCGCCCCTTACTAGAGCGGCGCGAGCAGTCATGTAGCTGCAATATTCAGTAGTATCACCAAGGAGGAACCATGAGAGGGAAGCGTTTGATTGTGACGTTGTGTAGTTTCATCGCCGTTGCCATGTGGAGTACGGCAGGGTGGTCTGGCCCCGAGTCCGACCCTCTGAAGCCGCGCGTTCCAGACGCTGAGCGTGGGGAAGCACGAAAAATGAAGAGCCCGATCACCGTGACCCCTGACGTACTCGCCAAGGGCAAGGACCTCTATGAAGGGAAGGGCACCTGCGCAAATTGTCACGGTCAGAGCGGCGAGGGTGATGGTGCGGGAGGAATGCTGCTCACACCAGGACCACGAAACCTTACGAATTGCAAGTTTCACAAAAAACGGAACGACGGGGAACTGTTCTGGGTCATCAAGAACGGAAGCCCTGGTACAGGCATGCCCGCCCTGCTCAAGGGTAACGTCATCACCGAGGAAGAAGCCTGGACAATCATCGCCTATGAGCGGAGCTTCTGCAAAGATAAGGAATAACGGTTGTTTGGCATGGAGCTGTAGGTCGACCCATTCGACCTACAGCACGTGCTGTTTCCTCGCTCGGCACCCTATCCCTTCAGAGTTTTGAAACCGCCCGTTGTATCTACATAACAGTCCCCAGATCGATATCCATTGGAACGCTCGACCCGCCTTGCCCTCGCACTATTCTCCGTAAATATCCGACAGTCCGTCAGGTCCTTCACGGCTTGGCGATAACGGCGGTCGCATCGGGGTGAATCCAAGATGCGGCCGATGATAGTGATACCGGTCCAGAAATGCACGCACCTCGCCCTGGAGTGTGGGCAGTTCTTCTACTCGATAGGAGATCCACCCCAAGCATTCCTTGCGCAGGGTTCGATTGAAGCTCTCAATATACGCCTGCTCGTTCTTCTTATAGGGACGGGCGATGCGATGTCGTGTACAATACTGGAGCACCTGTTGGGCAAACACGCCTTTGAACTCTGAGCCCCCATCGGTCTGGATGATCTGCACAGGCCCGGTAAAGCGGCGAGTCATGGCTGTGCGCAAAAACATGGCCCCATCCTCGCTTGTTAGTCCGGTCCGCAGAACGACATCCGCTTCCTTCGTATAGATGTCCACCCCGGTAAAGGCGAAGACCTCGCCAAAAACCACGGTATCCATCTGAATGACCGCGCGGGGAGCCGTGGCAATCGGCACAACGCCGCGTGGCTGATTGGTCCGGCCCCGAGGCCGTAAGACGTATCGTTCAGCCAAGATTTCATAGATCTTGGGAACAGAGAGATGGATATGCTGTTCATGAGCCAGAAAGTACTGAATCTTCTGCCCACAGCAGTCGTATTCACGGGCGCGAATCGCCCAGACAAGGCGTTTGACCGCTCCCGGGACCTGTCGTGCCGGACGTGGCCCCGTCTTGGCCGCAGCATAGCGATCCAGAAAGACAGAGAGTCCTTCGATTCGAACTGCCTTCAGCCAGAGTCCTATGGTTTCTCGATGGCGCTCAAGTTGGCCCGCGATCGCGGAAACGGAGAGCCCTTGAGTCGCCAGTTCCGCTGCAAGAATGATCCGAGTTCTTGTGTCCATGTCCAGAGTCTACTCTGGACTGTCGGATATTTACGGCAACAATGCGGCCCTTTCCTTCTTTATCAAAATAGGTGTACGCTATACGAGGTGTTGATGGTTCCAGAGGAGGCGAGGCCAAGGAGCACTCCGATGAACCTTCGGACAGCTCTTCTCATCGCGAATGATCCCCATGTTAGACAGCTCGTCGAAGCTGCCATACCAGAGATCAACCTTCAATCAGTACCCACTGTCGCAGAAGGACTTGCACGCTGGTCCGAGAGTTCCCCCCTGCTGGTGATCAGCGAAGGAACTTCCCCTGCTCTCGCGCCGCTCTTCGAATATGCCAGGCAACTCCCTGCTGCTCCCCCTGTACTGATCATTGGAGACCGTCATTCCGTTAAAGACGCCGTCGACATCATGCGAGCTGGTGCAGCGGATTACCTGACAAAGCCCGTTTTTCCGGTTGACCTACAGGCCGCGATCAGTCGTGTCCTCAAACCGTCTCCTCTCGTGACATCCACTGCACCAGAGGATCCCTTCGCCTCCATTATCAGCATCTCACCTCAGGTGAACTTGATGAAGCACCTGGCCAAGGAAGTAGCCGTGACCGATGCGACCGTCCTCATCACCGGAGAAAGTGGAACTGGTAAGGAATTGTTTGCAGAGGCCATCCATCACTCCAGCCCCAGGGCCCATGGCCCGCTGATTGCTCTGAATTGTGCCGGGATTCCAGAACACCTGTTGGAAGCGGAGCTGTTCGGGTATGAGCCGGGTGCGTTTACCGACGCGAAGCGGGCCAAACCTGGACGATTCCAAATGGCGGAAGGCGGCACGCTCTTTCTCGACGAGATCGGAGAAATGAGCCCAACCGCTCAGGCGAAGCTGCTTCGTGTCTTAGAGAACCGCACCGTTGATCCTCTCGGTGATACCCAAAGCCACAAAGTCGATATCCGAATCCTCGCCGCAACCAATGAGGATCTGCTCGCCCACATTAAAGCAGGCCGCTTCCGCCTCGACCTGTATTATCGATTGAACGTCTATCAGCTCCGCATTGCACCGCTCCGAGAACGCTCTGAGGATATCGAGCCTATTCTCTTGATCTTCTTAGAGCGGGCCACAAAGGAACGCGGCTCCCGTGTAAAGGCCATTGCTCCATCCGCGCTCTCGGTCCTCAGAAGCCACACGTGGCCAGGCAATGTCCGAGAACTGCATAATGTGGTCGAGTGGCTCACGATCACCTGTAAAGAAGAGGTAATCCAACCACATCACCTCCCCGCATCCGTGAACAGTCACGCGACAGCCGGCGACTCCAGTCCTGAGCTCAGACCATCCCTGTTAGCCTTTGGACTGTCAATTCATGAGATGGAAAAGAAGCTGCTCGAAGAAGCGCTACAAAAGGCATCAGGCAATGTCTCAGAAGCCAGCCGCCTTCTCAAAATGACCCGCAATACACTCCGCTACCGCATGGCGAAACATCATCTGTCTTGAATCGTACGCCCCTTTCCTTTTGTTTATTCGGTCCGCAGTAGATCCCGACTCCTTGTCTGGCATGGCACTCACAGAATTCATGCTCTAGTTGTTGAGTGCAGGGCACGGATATTTTTCAGACCCCCCGCTCTAGAATATGGGAATCTCGTTCTCATTGAGGACGACCAGATCCTGGTTGAATCGTTTTAGCTTCACCGGAGAATCTATTTCGATACATACCTAGCTGTCCTATTACTGAGACAGCATAACCGTCATCCAGTATAAGTCCTTATGACTTAAGCGGGTGTCTCGTTTCGCTCTGCTCAACACCGAGTGGTATGGTTATTGCTGCGTATTAGTATTGATACTTTTAGGTTCCCTCCGTGTTTCGTATGGCTTACGTGTTCCAACTTCAGTAATGGATGCGTGCTCTTCTCTGGAGGTGATCAATGAAGGTTCAATCTATCCTATGGGTCTCAAAGGAAGCGATTGTGACCGGTTTCTTTTTCCTCTCGCTCGCGGCCTGCGACACAATGAATATTCCAGCAGGCGGAACGGCAGGCTCGCTTAAGGATACGTCGGCGTCTCCGACGTCTGACGACAAGCCCTCTGATGTTTCGCCCTCAAAATTAGCAAGTTTGGGGAATCAACAGTACAACAAGGAAATTGAAGAACGACAAAAGAACAATGAAATTGAAACAAGTACGAAAGTAACAGGTCAAATGGACGGAATCTTCGAACAGCTGAAGGCAGCTGCGCTGATCGACGAGGAATACGGCTCGGTCGCTAAAGAAATGGATTGGAGACTCAATACGATACGAGACAAAACTATTGTCATGGCCAAGGCATATCCCGGCGGTGGAGTCGCGATTTATGACGGCGTGTTTGATGTCGCAGAAACCGAAGGAGCATTAGCTTCCATATTGGGACATGAGATGGCTCATGTATTGGCCCAACATGAACTCAAACGCCTGGCTGGTCACACAGCTGTAGCAGGAGCAACGTTGGGATCAGCAATTGCCTTGGCCATGAAGCCGAAGAAACGGGAACAACAAGTTGCAGCGGGGGTCACCGGCGCGCTGGCACTCGGATATCTCCTCGGAGGACGACAGGCTTGGGAGCGATCGCAAGAACATGACGCGGACTGTCTTGGCCTAAGGCTCGCGGCTAAAGCCGGATATGATCCGAAAAAGATCGAAGGGTTTTGGCGCAGAATGGCGGAAAACAAGGAAGAGGCAAACACCAAGTATCAGTTTCTCAACGACCACCCTATCGATGATGAGCGTCTTGGTCATATCCAGAATACCTGTATGTCGAAAGCACAGGAAGTCTATAGTCAAGTAGATATAAATCTTCGAAAAGATGCTTTAGCTACATTACCGGGGGTCGGCTTTGAAGGATGATGGTACCAGTGCACAACAACACTGAGGTCAAACACAAGATGAGCTCACAAAAAAACCTCTCTTCAACCGCGAGCGGAAGCGCCAAGAGCAGCTGTTCAAACCGTAGCTGGTCACGAGTGGTGAGCGCATTCACTCTGACTGTGCTAGCCAGTACGTTCGTCGCCTGTGGCTCGGGGCTTGTCGCGCAAGAAGGTCCGAGGCTCGCGACCGATCGGACGAAAATAACAGGACAAGCACTCCTGGTTGGCGATCAAACTGAAAAGGCTGATTATGGACTCTATAGTTATGTGCTATTCGAGTCACCACCAACCACCGAGACCAAGCCCGTCTACCTCGCGGTCCTTTTGGCTTGTGTGAGGGAATTTCCAGATCTTGGAGGCCTGACGCAGAAGTATCGCCCGGAATCGCTCAACGCGATGTACATTCCAGTTACGAGAAATACGACGGATTCTCAGATGTCTCCGCCAGAGTACCCCGAACAGAACCGACTGAGGTCACAGGCGGAAGAGATTCTCCAGCGATACAACTACGACCGAGCTAAAGCGATTCTAGCTCAGCTTTCCAGGATCCAGAGAAACGGCGGACCCTATCTTCTGTCGAGTCTTAAGCCAGTTTCAACTAGCAGCGGGGCAAATCCATTTTTATTCCAAGATTTGGCCGCAGTTCGCCTCGTGGCCAGTCAGGAAGATCAGAACAAAATGGCCTATGAGTGGGTACTCGACTTCGTCGATCGGGTCAGCAATCCCCAATCCTCGGCCTGGAATCGAACCACGTTGGAAACATTCGGCGACGAGATAATAGATACAAGGCAAACCGCTTTCGCTTCTTATAAAGTGCGTGCAGATCAGTTAGACCTCAAAAAGTATATCGTCTTTCCCATGCCGGATACACAAGCCAAACGGACATTTCCCTTCTTATCCCGGAAAACCCGAGTAGATGATGGCAGCTCCAACCTTAACCACGCTCAGGGGCAATCGATTTTCGTCCCGAGGCGAGTTTCTTTCTCGAGTTACGCTGGGCTAATTCGTCAAAGAGGAGAAGCTTGCGGCGAACAATGCCAGGTGCGTTAGCGAAGCGATTTGCCTCCTTATACGAGTCAACTCGTAGCCTCTCGTCGACCGTCGTCTCTGCGTCACTGAGTCTGTCATCACGAAAATACGTAATACTCAGCGTTACCGGATGGCGACGTATCATCCCCGATAAAGAACTTTCCCACTCAAAGCCCACAAGCCATTTGTAACATGGTCTCGGGGAGAGAACAGAGAGTAGTAGGTCACACCAGCGTCCGTAATCAACCGGTCGTTCAAGACCAACCATGTGAGTCATCCGGAAACGCATTCTAATTATCTGGACAACGCACGGCTAAATATGGAGCGTATCTTTTTGGATTCAACCCTGAATCTATTTAGATACGCACCCACGTGTGTCATCTCTGGGACACTGCCGAAAACCATTTCCTACAAGTGCTTACAATCTAAGCAGTTGCCACATATTGCTTGAATCGCACCACAATAGGCATGTGGATTGCTGGATGTATATTCATAATTGTGAGTTATTAGCCTTGAAATAAGTTATTACATTGTGAGAATTAAGTACATCTATCATATCAGTAGATATGCGTTACTCGGGAGGTGGGTGATGAATCGGCAATCTATTCTAGGACTCTCAAGTGCACTAATTTTCCTGATCCTGTCCATGGCAGCCTGTGACAAGGTCAATATGCCAGGAGGCGGGGCAATGGATGTCGTTAATGTTTTTCCGACACCAGACGTGCCTGTTCCTCCTTTATTAGTGACAGGTGTGGGACATGCTGCTTACCTGTGGGAAGTTGGACGTCAGACAGTGGTTCGCGACGAAGAAGTGACCAAAAGAATCAATGAAGTCTTTACGCGACTTAAGGTCGCTGCGCTGGCTGACGAGAAGTACCGCGCAGTGGCCACGGAACTAGAAAAGAATTGGGAACTGAATACTCTACGAGTGCAAAACCCATCCATGCCGGCCGCAGCATTTCCCGGCGGCGGAATTGCTCTTTATGCTGGATCGTTCGAGAAGATGAAATATGAAGAGGTACTAGCTTCCATCTTGGGACACGAGATGGCCCATTTGCTCTCTCAACATCACCTACAACGCTGGAACCGAGCCGCAGCCACAGCGTTGATGGACATCGGACCGAAAATTACTTCTGGCGAAAGTCTAGACAAGATAGATCCCAAAGTCCTTGGTCCAGTACTCGGGGCGATGGGGATCGGATACTTAATAGGAGAAGATCTCCCTTTGGAGCGTGGGAAAGAACTTGAGGCGGACTGTAGCGGCCTCGTATTGGCGGCAAAGGCTGGATACGATCCGACAGAGAGTGAGCAGTTCTTGCGCGATGAAGCTATGACTAAGAAACAAGATTCAAACGATACGCTAAAGCTTTTTAAGCTCCATCCCCCCGCCGAAGACCGTCATAGTCATATTAGTAAGACATGCTTGACTGATGCCCAGACAGCTTTTCACAAAGCAACAGGTGGAAAACAAAAAACTAAACCGGTTCTTTTGCCCAACGTGAAAATGTCATAACCACAAAATACCTGAACACTTGTAGTAAGAGGACGATACATGAGAGCACATGACAAGATACCTTCAACTACAGGCTGTTTTGTCCCCAATGGCTCACACCGGATCTGGTCACAGATGATCAGTGCGTTGACACTTACCGTAATAGCAGGTGTGTTCGTGGCCTGCAGCATGGGGTATGGCGAACTGAGTCCTTCGGAGAACCATCAAGCTCAGACTAAACGGACAGGAAGAACGCTCCTGGTCGATAATCAAGCCGAAACAGCTGGTTATGGGCTCTATAGCTACGTCCTATTCGCGTCACCTCCAACCGCCCAGACTAAGCCGCTCTACATTGCAATCATTTCAGCCTGTCTGACAGAATTTCCAGACCTTGGCAGACTGACACCGGAACACAGCTCAGAGTCGCTAAACGTAATCCATCTCCCGGTTAGAAGAAACATCTCAGCGCCTAGGGCTGAAGAAATCCTTGAGTACTACAGCTACGAACGAGCACAAACCATTCTTGGTCAGTTTTCCAGGATCCAGAAGAATGGCGGCCCCTATCTGCTATCTAGCCTCGCACCAGTCTCAGACAGTCACAGGTACAGCCCATCTCTGTATCAAGATTTATCAGCCGTTTACCTAGTATCCAATCCGGGAGCTCACACCGACATAGCCAAGGACTGGGTACTCAGTTTCGTCGAACAAGTTAACAGACCCAAGGTTTGGGATCGTGCCACATTGGCAACCTTCACTGACGAGATTCTGGGGAAAATACAACCTGTATTCATAAGCCGTGGAGTTAGTGCTGACAAATTAGATCTTAAAAAATACATCGTCTTTCCGATCCCAGATAACAGAACTGAGCGTGCGCTGATTTTCCAGGCCCGGAACACCAGATTGAACGAAGGTAATCCCAACCACATCAATGTGTTGGACTAATAGCATTTCGTACTAGAACTAACTTCTTTTCCGATTTATCCTTCGCCAGTGCGCTAAAGAGGAGAAGTCTGCGCCGTACAATACCGGGCTCATCGGCAATGAAACGCGCAGCTTCGTAGGCCCCAACCGCTTTATCGATGTACTCATCGGTCTCTTCCGCAAGCGTTAGACCGCTATAGCTCAACCCCATCACATCAAGCCCGCGGTAATACCGAGGTGTTCGCTTAAGAACTACCTCCGCGTGTTTCAGTGCATGATGAAAGGATTCGGCGGCCTCTTGTACCTTCCCCTGCCGCTGGAGAATGATCCCTCGCAGCGAATATGCTTCGGGGGTAAAGAATGGTGTGTTGATTGCTACTGCTGTGTTGACCGTCAATTCCGCGTCACCCAGCTTGCTGTCCATCAGTTGAGCCGCTGCCAGTTCAATCAGGATAGTTTGCTGAAGTTGGACGTTCTGCGCACCCTTCACCAGTTGCATAGCCTCTGTAAGTTGTCTAGATGCCTGCTTATAGTTCCCCTGGTTTAGATCGAGTATCCCCAGGTTTCGTTTCGCGGTAGCTTTGCCGAGTTGAAATTTGATCTTTTCCGCAAACTCATACGCTCGGTTGCATTGATCGTCTGCTTGGTCGATGTTACCCTGAGCTTCATGATGTTGACCGAGATTTGCCAGGGCAACCACTTCAAATATCCCCATCACTCCAACTTCCAGCTCGCGGTTATCGCGCGCGAGTTTCAACGCACGTATACTCGCTCGTATGGCAGCGGAAATCCGACCCAAGCTGGCCAACACCTCGCCAATGATATTCCAAATATGAGTTTCCCATACGCGATTTCCAATCTGCCCCGCTAATTCAAGAGCTGCCATGCAATAGAGGGTAGTCCGAACAAGATCACCGGATTCTTGTTTGCAAATGGCTAGGTTCCCAAGGTACAAGCATTGCCTATTCAGATCTCCCGTATCTCGGACGCACTTCAGTCCTCCCTCATAGCAAGCCGCTGCACGATCAAGCTCTCCGCATCGGTGATGAGTCCGTGCAAGCATGTCAAATAGCTGGCGTGAGCGTGTAGAGTCCTCAAGCTTGCCAATTAACTGTTCGCAGTGTTCTATCAGCTCCACTGACCGCTCCTCCGCAAGCAGCTGAGGTTCAAGTCGTTCGAGTACATCGAACGCAGATGCGTAGTCTTTTCCATTGAAGCGATAGTAGTGCAACCGTTCAAGCTGATAAGTGGATAATCCGCGCCACATCATTGGTCCGCTGGAGGAAATCTGCTGCTCTATATAGTCGGCATGTCGCTTGTACAATGTCTTCCGGTCAAGGTGAACGCCTGTAGGATCATCAATCGGTGAGGATGCATCACCTGAGAGTTGTGATTCTACATACCATCGATCCGCAGCCAGAAGACAATACCCTTGCTCACGCTGTTGTACGAGTTGCATATTACCCAGCTGTTTCAGGATCTCGTCTGGATCAATCGCTGGATGGTCGACCTTTGTGTAATAGAGACGAAACACCGAGACCACGGCATCAGCCTTGACCGGACGATTGCATAACGACAATATCTGCATCATGGTCTTCGAAGGTGCATCGAGACAGGCATACCTCCTCGCGATCATCGCATCCAAAACTTCTTTAGGAAGGAAATGCTTTTTATCCTGGAGGATGGCTTTAGGAGTAGTGGAGCGATTGATCACAACCATCGTATGCAGCCGCTCGATCGCGCCAGGGTTGCATTGCGTGCGTCTACAGAGTTCTGTCAAGAGTGATTCATCACCTCTCTGAAGGCCAAGAGTCCCATCCTCATCCAACATCCTGAACAATTGCATGGCATCATGTTCTGGTAGGCCTCCAGCGAGGTCGAGAGTAAACCATCTTGCCTGCTGAGCCGTTTGCAAATCACGTGGGAGTATCTGGGAGGTTACAATTACTTTCAGTCTATGTGTCGTAGCGGTAAGGACTGCCCGCAAGGCATCCCTAATATATTGGCCCCTTATATTATAGATCTGCAGATCGATGAGATCATCAATATGGTCAATGAGGATAACAACGCGGCGATCAGCAAGGTCGGTCAGTAAATTCTGAATGTCGAATGTGCGGGAGTGTCTCTGTGCTGGTTTTTGAGGATCCGTTACACCTCTTGGTGTTACAAGACGGCGAGCTTTGTTAAACAGCGTGAGCCAGTCAGACCGAGCATGCTGCGCGTGATCAACATAGGCAATCGCATCGATATCGCTTTTTCTTCTCGAATCAGCCCACACTCCTCGCTGGACTCTTTCCAGAACACGGCAGGCAAGTGCTGTCTTACCAGATCCTGCCCGGCCACTGATCCAGAGTAGAGTTCTGGTATTATCAGATAAGAATTCCTCGATACGCTGCTGTTGGTCGGTGCGACCTTGAAAATAGGTTGGCGTGACCAGCGGGGGGGCATTGATAATAATAGGGGTTGTGAGAGGAGCCTGGTGCACTGGCTCCTGTTTCTTGAAAGATTTTCCTAGCTCCAGATCTCCGAGAAGTTTTAGTAATTGGGCTAGCCCCTTACCAAAATCACCGCCACGCAAAAAGTACACAGACTGATAGCCTCCGGCCTGAAATGGAGCCTTGACTTTGCTATCAAGAATGAGGGGAATAATTGGTTTACCACCCTCGGAAGCTCGATGAAGCTCTCTTGCAACATCAGGGCTTTTGTTACTCTCCTCACTGACAACCAACAAGAAACTACAGCAACTATCGATGGCATCTTCGAGTTGTCGTGGCCAAGGGCCTGGTTTCATTTCACTTTGATCAACCCAGACTCTACATGGTGGCTCTCCACTCTCAAGTTCATCTTTCAATCTCTTCATGAACGCATTGTCACGTCGTGAATAGCTGACAAAGTGATATTGCCCTACCGCATCATCTTCAGACTTCTCATGTGAGGGATCGGTGAGCATCTGGCAATGTCTCTGGCTGTGCTGACTTAGAAAAGATTTTTACATCAAAAGAGAGGTGGCGATTGATTGAGATTAAGTTTCATCTCTCGCATAAGCTGAATATAGGCCCTCCGACTTGGCGCACCTCTCTTGATCACCAACAATTTCCGATGGCCGATCGCAGTTACTGTGACTTCGAGATCGAGAGGAGCGTCTGAGGGCCCAGGCTCTTCCCAAGGAGCTGGAGGCAATGCTCCGCCCTCATGCTGATCCCACCACTGATTAGCTTCCTGCATATAAAACTCAAGAAAAGCAGATCGTGGAATCCACAGATCTCGTCCGGGCTGGTCCGAGTCCTTGGTGATGAGACAGTGCGCCCATTCCGGCATTGTGTGGATCGGACGAAATGCCTGCCCGTCTGTGGATCGCTCAAGCACGAGGCTATCCAAGGCCCTAAATAGATCATCGAACAGGGCTCGCTCGTTGGACGAAAGCACCCCGGCCTGTGTGGATTCAGGGCTGCCTCCAGAATTTGTCGGCTCTGAACCTTTGGGGTCCATGTTGATCGCATGTCCTCATTTTCAATGAGCACGTCTATAACTATTTCGGTCTGTCCGCATTGAGCATCTGTCTAACTAAGTGCTCAAATGCCTCATTCACTCTTTCCCCCGTCTTGGCGCTCGTCCCAAAAATCTTGGCACCATCACCAAAGATTTCAATGGCACGATTGGTCACCGTGGGAGATTGAAGGATGTCGTATTTGTTAAGCAACAATACAAAAGGAAGATTGGCAGTTGAAAGCAACCTCTTTACAATATCAAGCGTGTCAGGACGTGTGACATCTGCCACCAGCATGTATCCCCGTGCCCCACTCAAATATGTCGGGGAGTATCCTGATCGTGGATCATCCTTTCCTTCAAGATCCCATATAATTAAATTAACGTGTTCGTTATCGCAGGTAACAGGCTTCTGATCTATGTGGACGCCAATCGTAGTCCGGTAGGTTTCATCGAATTTTTCTTCGACAAGTCGCTTGACGAGCGAGGTTTTTCCAACACCGCTCGCCCCCATTAAGCATATTTTTTTACTTTTACTATTCTGGGCTTGCATCATGACCTAGCCCCCACTGATCCCGAATCATTGACGATGACAAGAAACGACACTCGTCGAGCCCGCAGGAGTTTAAAGTCCTGGCTATCTGCAATTGCTGAAGCTTCAACCGAATCCGCAATCGGCAGAAAGTCGGTGACCTGAAAGCGTTCTCCTCTGAGAGCAGATACGACCCGTTGCGCACGGGCGAGTGCAAGTCGTTGATTCGTCTCTGCCGAACCTTCTTCAGTGGTGTTGCCATGAATCTCCACACGCATTCGACTTCCAAGTTGCTGAGCAAGTGTATCGCCCTCTCGAAGCGCCCCGAGCAGCGTCTGCAGGGTCGACTCAGACGCAGACGCAAGCGACCAGCTCCCCGCTTCAAAGTCAAACTGCTGTTTCTCGATCTCCTGAACGAGTTGATGGAGGCGCCGTCTGAGCAGTTGCGGTGCAAGCGAGTGATAGGGCTCCAGCCGAAAGTCTATCATTTCGTACAACAGCCCTACCTCCTGAGCAATTTCTTGTGGCTCATCGGAGATTGGATCTCGTAACCCATACACAATGGTCTTCCCATTCTTTCCGTCGCCAACAACAACAGATGTGACGTGGATTCCAGACTTCTCCCTAACCTTGTCTTGGAAATGAGCCCATCGCTGTTTTTCATCTGCTTCTCGCCGCCATTCCAGGTAACTTGTGAAGCCCCAGATGAGCGCGATCAGTAGGAACACCAGCATAACCATGAACGCTGGCGACAGGCGGCCACGTGCTGAACCTGCCTCGTTTAGGAGATCGTTC
This sequence comes from Candidatus Nitrospira nitrosa, assembly GCF_001458735.1. Classification (NCBI taxonomy): domain Bacteria; kingdom Pseudomonadati; phylum Nitrospirota; class Nitrospiria; order Nitrospirales; family Nitrospiraceae; genus Nitrospira; species Candidatus Nitrospira nitrosa. The sequence goes on along the minus strand of NZ_CZQA01000011.1, from coordinate 183,639 downwards.
TTCTCTTGGAGGAGACAGGACTCCAGATAGGGTCTTGCAGCCTCAAACGGTTTCTTGTTGCCTTGAAAATTCTGAAGGGCTTCTTCCAACTTCCAATGAATGGAATCCAGCGCATCCCTGAGTGCTGGACGGAGTGAAGGCGGGGGTACACCTCGGACAACCGCGGCTAAAGCGGCCTTCGGGCCGTGTTCGATCCATACCTTCTTGCCATCGTCCCATTCGAAGGTTTTGCAGGAAGCGTCTTCGGAAGCCTGAAACTCGTCCTGGCCAAATTTCTGCACTGCCGTCTGGATCGCGGAGAACATACTGGAAACCAAGTCCTCCTTACCCAGCTCAAAGGGCGGTATATCATGGCGGTGGACATCCACGAGATGTACCCCATCCTGCTTGAAGAAGAGAAACACTCGTTCCACTTGGTACTTCACGGTATGCTCCAAGACAACTTCCCAGAACGGCCTGCCGGTTCTCCACGACTCCCAGCGCCAGACCAGCCTTCTGTGATCCAACGTTCGATTCATGGACTGCGCGATATCCTCCATAGCGCCCGCAATCGCTTTTCGAATGGCTGGCATCATCACAGGGGAAATCACCTCTGCAATGAGATCTCGAGAGTTATCGCTACTAACGGTGCGCTTAAAAGTGGAGACAAATGTGGATTCCAAGGACTCTTCAAGATCCTGGTCCTGTTCTGAATTAGAACGTTGACGGATCGCGTCCGGCAACACCTTGGCAACTGCAGTGGCATCGACGACTTTATTCCTGAGGTGATGGTCAAGTTGGTTGAGGCCGTCTTCGAGTCGATCGACTCGTCCCCGTTCCGCTTCGAGTAGGTCGAGTCGGTCTCGTTCCTTCTTCAGCAGCAATGCTTGAAGTTCTTCGAGATTCCCGTCTTGGGGTGGAGCTTTCGGGGTTTGTTCCTGAAGGTCAGGCATAGCCTTGCTCCGGTGGTGAGGAAGATTCGAGTCAACTAGGGCGCCCACGACTTCTGGCAAAACATCCAGGCGATTGGAATCACACTGACTTAGTTCCCCTCTCAACTCTATAGAGGGGCCATATGTCCTTCACTTCCCTTTAGCGTGAGCCAGGTCTCCACTTAACGATTGCGCCGATTTTTCGAATAATTCCGCGAGTACGGCGCGAGTGACTTTTTCGCGACGCAACTCCGCCAAGGCTGCCTCCATGGCAGTCGAAAGCTCTTGGTTTTTCTTTTGCATCTCCGTCGACAGGGTCTGCTGTTGATCGGCAATGCGCTGGTGCAATTCACGAGTTTTTGTCGAGGCTTGCTGATCCAGCTGAGCAGTACTAGTGGCGACCGTCTTTCCCAATTCTTTCAGGTCATGCACAAGACCAGCAATGGACTGCACCCGGCCCTCGTGCTCGCTCGTGATCTGAGCCATCAGCACTTCAACCTGTTGCTTGATAGCCGATTCAAGCGAATCAAATCGACTATTCAACTTCTGTGTCAATTCGGTGGCCACGCGCGTGAGCGATTCTTCAAGCTGCGTGATGCGTTGCGCATGTTCACGGTATTGTGTCCCAAAGAGCAGTTCTTGGACCTTCGCAAGCCCATCGGGGCTGTTCGGGTTCACGTCTGGAGATGGTCGAGGGCTCTCGTCATCGGAGGCGATTCCTTTGTTGGCATGCAGGGAGGGTTTCGGCGAGTTTCGCTCCGTCGCGGTAGGCTTCATCGTGGTCCTCCTTCACCTCGCGCCAATGCATTGCTCGGTCATGACTCTCTGACCGTCTTGCGTAGAACTTCTCTCAGTGGTCAATACTAGCACTCTGAGGGAGTAACAGACAACGGGGTCTCACTTAGGCATAATGATCAATAACCTCATCCACACCCACACAAGACTTACCCGCGAGATCCGATGATCTTCCAGTAGGCTATTAATTACTTAGTGACCATCAAGAGACGCTGAAAATGACTGGGCAGCCAACGTCCGCTGCATCGGCTGCCCAATCTGTAGAGCTGCTACTGAGTTGGGGCGTTCGGTGTGCCCACCGTAAAGCTTCCCCAGAGTCCACCGGACCACATGTGATTCGGTCCGTCGCGATAGAGCCAATACCCTTCATGCGCAGCGGGAATCGTCACCGTCATCGCCTTACCGACCGAAATCAACGGACTATGCGCCGATCCATAGTTCGGCAAGAGATCTGCAAAGTCGTGCCCGTAGAGTAAAAAGGCATGCTGCCGAGCGCGACCATGGGGTTGCAGGACGCGAAACCGCACTTCTTCACCAGGATTGGCATGATACTCCGTCGTCGGAATCGGCTTGTACTGGGGTGTGAAGAAATCGGTCGGATAAAACGCCTCGTTCAAATTGGCGTCGTCTTTTTGCCCCAGCCGGGCAAAGAACGGCGCCGCATGATAGTTGAACGCCTTGTCACCCAGATCATAGGAATCGTCGCAGATACGGCAATCCCTTATCGGCTTGGGCAATTCACCTGATTGCTTCTGATAGAGATTCAACCCATCCCGATACAGCACGACATGTTCACGGAACGAGCGCGTCATTTCTCCATCGGGATATCGAATGACCGCAGAGATCCCGCCATTCGGCACCGGCTTGTTGGTCGATGGGTCGTGATATGTCGATCCCTTTGGTTCGACGATCAGCGTCCCGACAAGACCGTGCGACGGATGGTTGATGATGTCCCCCCATGACGTCAGATTGACCGGACCAAACTCATAAGGTTCGTGCTTCAAGCGGTTGCCGTCCAGCTTCACCACACCGGCATACCAATATGACGGTGTACCCGATGTTCCAGCCGCAACCGGCGATTCTCCATTGAACCCGACTGCCGCACCGTTATAGTTCGACACATCGTATGAAACGAGTTGTGGATGTATCGTGACGAATGAAGAAGGTTGCACATTCTCAGCACCTCCGCCTTCAAGATCTCGATCAACATTGAGCGACACGATCTTCGGCATCAAGGCATCACCTGGATCATCGCCCAGCTTCTTGGGAAAGCGGTTGGCCAATTGCACCTTCATGCAGTCACCTGCATTCACCCGCAACACCAGCGGCTCGATCGGTGTCTTCACGGCAGGATCGTTCAGGCGTGCGCGATAGTACTCTTTCAACTTGGCGCGACGATCCTCCAACTCCGGATCGGTCAGTGGTGCAACCCCGACCGGGAGACGTTCGAGAAGCACGTAGGCGAGTGCGTTCGGATCATAAATGCCCGTCTGTCGGTCATAGGGCAGTGAGGTTCCCATCCAGTCCTGGATACTCACGGCATCGATATAGAACGTCACCTCGCTCGTTTTCCCGTTCAACTGTTCCAGGTTTGCAGGAATCGGACAGGTACCGTTGAGATAGTCCTGGCCCGGCGCAAGCGACACCTTTCCTGAACCATCAGGTTGCAACGGACGTAGGCGATGCTTGATCGGCCGATACCACGATTTTTCCTTCTGTTGATTGATCGATAAGCCTGCGTACTGCATCGGCTCGATGCCTTGCGGATCGCCCGCCTCCGTCCCGTTATAGCTGCGGATGAGTCCCCAGGCACCGTTCCAGAGATCATCCACCGAGCCAAAGTCGTACAAGTAGTCGGCCAGAGGAACCCTACGGAAGACGTTCGCGAGTGGAAGCTTGAGCTCGAAATGCTCCGAGATCCCGATCTCCTGCGCCGCGACCAGTGGACTCTGGGGGTTGGTAATCTCACGCGGCCACCGCATGCCGTGAATATTGAGCATGTGCTGAACCTCTTGCGCGCCTTGGATCACGCGTAATTGGGTCAGTTCCCCCTCATAGCCCTCGAATATTTCCGATGCTGGATCACCATGGAGCCGTGAGTCGAACGCCAGGGCCAGGTCGCCCTCGAGTCCCGATTTCTGCCGTTTGATACTGCCGTCTGTCTCACGCTCACCGATACGCAACGGAATCGGTTCATGCCGATAGTTCACCAGATAGGGATTGTGATGATCTTTCGAAATGGCCTCCGGCAACGAGGGCGGATCGACCGGCCACCCATGGTCTTTCCAGTAGTGTTCCGCATGGTGCTCGATCGCCTTCACCGTCGGTTCATCGATCTTTGCCTCACGGGCCTTTTTCATCAAATTCTGCATACCTTGGAGCTTGCCGTGCAGTGGAGCTTCACCATGCTGACGGTGTGGATCGTACAGCAGCGCAAAATCTGCGACGGCAAGCGCGAACTCCCGATGATCCTGATGCATGGTTTGATCCTGTGCCTGCACGATCATCGCCTGTGTGCCGACGCCGCCCGTCAGCGGATCGCCGTTGGGCTTCAACCATTGCGAACCAGCCGGTTCGACTAAGAGGGCGCTGTAAAACCCATGATGCTGAATCGACGATGGGCCGAAATGATCATGGGTAAAGACCGTGCGAATCGTCCGATCTCGACAAGCTTTCGGCGCCTGTGACGGCAAGCCTCGCACACCTCCGCTTGCCTCACAGGTCTTGAGATCTTCCATGAGCGGATCGGCAAACCAGCGCTGAATGGTTGTTTGATACTGGTCTGGACCAGGAACGGCGAGCGCGATCGGATTTCCCTGCGCGTCGACGGCTCGGCCGCCGGGTTGATGCGAGGCTTCAATACGCTCACGAATGGCCCCTTGTGCAAAGGTACCATCCTCATAGTTCCATCCATTGCCGGACCCATCCGACGACATCACATCGAACTTCACCAGATGGATGTGCTGGCCGATCGTGTCCGTCGGTGTCTTGACCTGAAAATCATCCAACTCCAGCTCATGGGAGCTACGATTGGTATGGTGATACCGAATGCATTCACCCGAGTTGGCGCGGAAGAAAAACGGCTTGGCCTTGTCCGTTTTCACGCGAGCCTTCCCTTGAGGGTCCAGGTAGTTCGGCACATCCTGATCCAGCACGTTAATACGCCCCTGCGGGTCGTGCCACCCATCGTGATTCACCACCATATCCACATCGATCGCTAACACATCGTAATCGCGGTACAGAAGCTTCCCGTCCTGATCCACTTGTCCGGCCAACTTCGCCACATTGACGTCACAGGGGTCGGCAAACGGCGCGCCTGGTTGAGGCGTTCGTCCGTTGACTTCGTAGACCGCCGGCACTCCATCCGGTTTGACGCTCGGATGGCCGGATGCCTTCGCATGAAACGCCATCGCCGCTTGCTCCTCCGATGTACCACCTGAAGCAAGAATCTTGATCTGTGCCGACTCCAGCTTGACCGTCATATCCCCCGTGGATAGGGCTCGATTCAACACTTCGCGTCCCCGTTGGGCTTCCGGCACGGCTTGCATCTGAGCATGCGTCAGATGAGAGACGGATCGAGTCCCGCCGATCACCACATGCCGCGGCAAGCCGCCGTCCCGCACCATGTCCATCGGTGGTTGTGGCGCGCGATGCCCAACCTGCCCCGGGATAAAGAACGGAAAGCCAGGGTTCTGGTCGGCCCCATACAGAGGCACCGGTGGCATCGCTTGGCCAGGTAAGGGAATGACGGCCGGCACCGGCGTGCCGGTCCCAAGATTCGTGATTCCGGTTTTGGGATCAGTGCCTGCTCCGAGCTCCCCATCCGGCAATCGACGTGTGCCGTCTTCAAAGACGTCGTGCACGCGCCACAACTCCCACATCCCTTGCGCGAAATGCGGATAGAGATGGCAGTGAAAAATCGAATCGCCCGGCGTCTTATTCCGGTTCCCGCTTCCACCGTAGAAAATCGGATAGACGAAACCCTGTTGAGGCGCGATGGTCTGCGAATCGAGATAGGTCCCGGTGCGCTCCTCTTGCTGAGCCAACCATTGGTGCGCATGCAAATGAAAGACATGGGTTTCCTTCGGGCCGGCATGAAGATTTCGGAATTCCACGCGATCATTCAGGTACGAATGATGGACATTGGAGGGATCATCGGCAAATTCAGACAAGAGTGCCGGGTCTCCGTTTGCCCATGATTCCAGGAAGAATTCCTCGTAGGCACATTCGACGCAATTCTTAGCTGGACCGATGCCCTTTCGATTCGCGAGCAGAATCGTACCCATGCCGCTCGCGCCGTAGTTAATCCCGAAACCGTCGCGGACGCCAGCCAAGGTAAAGGATTGCTCCAGCTCCGTGAACTCATCGCGATAGAACGTTTTCAGTTCATCGTGAAACACCGCAGTAAACTCCCGGAAAGCGGGTGAGTCCGGATGTTTATGATCGACGACGATCGCGTTTAAATCTCCGTGTACGAGGTCATACTCCAGCGCTGCACGGCGTTTGAGCATATTGAGAATAGGGGTCCCATCCGGTGTGGCCGCCTCATAGTTCAGAAGGGCAGATCCCTGGCGCTGGGCTCTCACACGCTCGTATTCCTCTTTCGTCGTCTGACTTCGATACCACTCACTCCCTTTCGGTTCGACATGGAGCGCCCCAAACAAGCCATGGACCAAGCTTCCTCCATCGCCTTCACCGCCGGCTGGCGCCGCATTGCTGAAAAACAAATGCGTCGAGGGCTTGGCTGATGGCGCAATATCCCACTGATAGGTGATCGATCGACCTGGGGCAATTCCGGCGATGCCGGTTGCGCTGGGGTCGAATGTATTCCCTATCGACGTTAGGCCGGACACCGTAATCGAGGCACAACGCGTTCGCGGCCAATCATTGCGACGGTCTGCAGGATTAGAGGGATGACCCGTGGCAAGTTCCGAACCGCACCCCTTCGCCCCCGCCTCTCCATCGACTCGCGAACCAGGCGTTTCCGCCTCTTCACCTTCTCCGGGCAATGGATCTAACTCTTGCTTATTCAGGTTCGTGTAGGGTGGAGGCCAGTGCTTCGAACTCAGGTCAGGCTGTTCGGGAGACAACATATTTGTGAAATGCACGACCAAATGATCCCCTGGAGCCACACGCAGCACCAGTGGGCGGGGTCGCTTCCCATCTCGAAGACGGACTTCGCCCGGTTTCGACCGCTCCGTCATGGATGAGCCGTCAGCCGCATTCACCACATCCTGCTTGAGTGCGTAGATCATGCCGTACGGGTTCATCGAACCGAATCGGTTGTAGACTAGTTGTTGATCCAACGCGACGACGTCGGCATGAATGGTTCGTGAATGTGTACATCCGGTTACCAGCATTACTATCATGCCGAGCGCGAAGATCAGCCCACGCCCTGTGCATCGTTGTGGTGTCGCCTGAGCATACTGCTTATCCATTGAATTCAATCTCCTTCTCTCTTGTCGCCGGTCCTATGCGAGTGCGATGCAGTCGAGCAGAAGAGCCGATGGACGAGCATCGCCCCCCGGTCTCGGCAAGGGAATCGATGTGGAGATACCGTTCGCCACGATCCACCGTAGACTCCCGCAGAACCGTCTGGTCGGACGCCACGAAAACGCCTCCCAATTGGTGTACCACCGTTGCTGACGTTCCAATTCAAGCGATTGCGCCAAATACGCCTTGTACAGAGGCTCTTGGGCAGCCCCCTTTTCGTAGGCCGCAAACATGGCAAAGTCGTTCGCGGGTGACCAATCAAACCGTAAGAAGGCCCAATGAAACCACAAAGCCTGTCCTGCTTCGATCGTCACGTCGGGGCACTCCAATATCGCGCCATCGACCGCCAGTGTGGTCTGCCCACTGACATCCGGCGTGAAGGTTAAGTGCGACAGCGCGGCTGGCATAGGATCTCTCGGCTTCACCACACGCGCGCCGTCTTCGTCCACTTTGCGAGGATCATCCAACACAGCAAAAAAATTTCCGCTGACAGGATGAAACACCTGCGTGCCCCGAAAGGCCTCAAAAGTGTTCGCTACTCTGCAGAGTCCTTCAGTCGAAAAGCCGGAAAGATCCCCTCTTTCAAATTCCCAATTGTCCCTCAGATATGGCATAGCAGTCATACCCTCCTCACGATGATTAAGCTTGTGCATATTCGATGTTGACGGGAACCTTGCAAAGTCGATTCCAGAGAGAACTTGCTAGTGGAGCGAAGTAAAAAGCCTGCGGAGACATGCTCCTCGAAATGAACCTGGCAGTATAACTCTTAAAGAAAAATCAGATCGGATGATACTCGCTAAGTACCCAACGTTCAATCCCCATCGCAACTCGCTGATCCCTATCTGTAATCTTATTTACTTACCATCAGTGATTCCTCATGCGTAGAAACTCACACTGTACACCTCCATGATCATGGCTGGATTATCATCACGGTAAAGAAGGGTGATGAAAGGGCCTTCTCCGCTAAACACTTGCGGGTAAATAAAGGGGCATCACCTTGTCGCTACATCAGCCTGTATCCAGTCAGATACATATGGTGAATCGGAAAAGATACTCTTTAAAGCCAGGATAGTAGAAAGTACAGCTAGCAAAATGAGTGGACACTCGCTCTGTCTTGCCCATCTACAGCTTCCATTTTTGTCTATACAAAATCAGACTCACCTCACTCTCCAATCAGATCCCCGCTCATCAACAATGACCGTGTAACATCACGCACCTCCAAACCTAGTGTCGTTCCGCAGAAGCACAGCTCGTGGCATCGCTTGTGCTTCTACAAGTAGGCAGCGTCTCATGCTTGAGAAAGGAGGAAGGTTCATGAACTCATACGTGTCTTATTCATCATCGGTTGTTAGCACCACTGTTCTGACAGCTTGTCTCGGATTCGTAGTGTCCATCGCGAATCTCTCACAAGCGGCCATTGTTGAGATTGACCCTGTGACAGGCAACACCGGGCCAGCTTGTGGGTTAGACGGCAAGTGTAACGTCGGAGCCTGTAACAACGATCCTGATTGCCCCAAACTACCGAGCGATCTCCCACCCCCCACACCTCGGCCCGCTGAAGATGTCCGAAGTTCCTGCGGAGGAACCGTACGCCTCGAAGCCGATGACAGTGCACTCGCCATCGCAGCGAAGACCGTCCGCGCTCAGTTTCCCCATCTCAACGCAGCAGAGAAGAGCAAGAATCCGAAATATTTTGACTCACACCCAACCGGACTGTTAGGCACAGGCCATGGCGAGCTGAACGGTTACGGTGTCACTATGATTCAAGGGACACGGGCGAACCCAGTCTTGAATGCCTCTGGCAAACTGACCGACCCGACGGAGCTATTTTTTCACAAAGACGGGGGCAACCAAGATCACTGGGAAATTATTGGAATGGGTTACGCGTTTAGCTATGAGCGGAACGGAGAAGCTATACCCACTCTCTCGGGAATTCCCTCTGACGCTTGGTTGATTCATGAGGCAGGCTATCACCACTCACCCGGGAATGGTGGATTCACCTGCGCAACAGACGACGATCTGAAGCAAAGCGCCATTGATGCGGGAAAAACTATTGACCGTGATGGCTGTCTTGGTATTAGCAAGGATGACTTGAAAAACAAGGCAACCAGGGCAGAACATGGGCGAATCTGGACCGTTCATATCTGGTTCGATCCCCACACAAAACGACCGACAATCACACCTACGGATCCCTGGTGTCGACAGAGCAATAAAACGATCATCGTCCCATCACGAGCATTTTTCAAGCAAGGCAGCTGCTCCTGAGATCAAGAACTATTCCCTGTACGCGCTAGAACTATAAGGAGATCACCCCATGAAGGCACGAAAAAACCAGGCAAACCTGACAGCAACTGAATGGGAAAACTTTATCTGTGCATTTCGCAACTTAAAAGAAGGATTTCTCAAAGGCGTCGAGAAACCTTCCCTGGACGACTTCGCGGATGAGCATGCCATCGCCTTCAAAGACGGCGGAAATGGAAAGCTCCATGAATGGGAAGCCCACACTCATGGAGATCATACTGGAAGAAAGTTTCTGGCCTGGCATCGTGTCTTCCTGAACGAGTTCGAAAAACGTCTTCAAAGAGAAGTTCCCGACGTAACCATTCCTTACTGGAATGCGTTCAAAGATCCATTCCCCGAAGAGTTGAAGAAGATCTCCGACAATGAGGGAAAGCGAGTCGATTTCCCCGCAAACAGTCTGGGTGATCTACTCCCAGATTTTACCCAAAAAGATTTTGAGGTGTTTCAACTCGACCTAGAAGGTGGGTATCATAATCACGTTCATGCCGAACTTGGTCGGACGATCGGACGAGCCCATGCACCCCGCGATGCCGGATTCTGGCTTCACCATGCGTTCGTCGATCGGCAATGGGGACACTGGCTCGTAAAACACGACGGGGAACTACCCTCAACCATGGATGAGATGATCAAGGGTGACCAGATCGTCATAGGCAAGAAAGTGAGTGACGTCTTGCACACAACGCAACTCGGTTACGTGTACGGGAATGGGATTTACTACAATATTGAAAAACAGGGGAGCACTGATTTTTCCTGTATTCTTTCGAAAGATACGATCTTGTGCGTGAAACTTCCCAATGAGGACTTCTACGCTAAACTTTGGGTTCCGGCTATCTCCAGCGCGGCGGTCTTCATCACAATGCAGCAATTTCCATTTTTCAGGCCAGGATCAAAATTGCCGATTTGGGCAGGAGAAACAATGTACTGCGACCTTCGCTCCGGTAAGTTGAAGGTCGAGCCAGAGCAGGCACATGTTCAAATAGTGAAAAAAACTGCCGGGGCAACCGTCACTTATCAGATAAAAGCCCTGAACGGAACTAGGATGGCAATATTTAATGGCCTTACAAACTTCGCGGCAAATGATGGGGAGGGAACTGTCGATCCTGAAATGCTGTATATTTAGAATGTACCGTTGTCACCCCTGTACAACAACGAATACATATGCGGCTCTTCACAGGTGTGAAGAGCCGCGTCGGTCTATGACCGCGGTTGTCAATAGTGGACGCCATGAATTGCCGCCTCACGCCGCAGACTGCTGACGGACCCACTGCTGGGCAAATGCCGCGGGCGAGCAATTTCCCAGCCGAGAATGTCGCCGCTGACGGTTATAGAATATTTCGATGTACTCTGTGATCTCACGCCGGGCCTGCTCGCGCGTGTCGTAGCGCCGATGGTGCACGAGCTCATTCTTCAACGTGCCCCAGAAACTCTCCATCGGTGCGTTGTCATAGCAGTTGCCCTTCCGACTCATGGACGCGGTCAGGCCGAACTGCCGCAGCTGATCTTGATAGGCCTGAGCACAATACTGCGAGCCACGATCGGAGTGGTGGATCAGTCCCGGACGGGGGCGCTTCGCCCACACTGCCGCTCCCAGTGCCTGGCTTACCAGCGTCGTCGTCATCCGAGCCCCCATGGCATGACCGACGACCTCACAGGTGAACACATCCTTGATGCCAGCGAGATACAGCCAGCCTTCCGCCGTGGGGATATACGTACTGTATCTGGAACGCGCTGCACAAGTTGGGGGTGACCCATAAAAAAAAGACTGGGCTATTCCGAACGCGACCCCCTGCGGCGCAAGCAGTTTCTCCGGCTTCGCGAGCGGTTCGTACGCCGCGGCAAACACCCCGTGTACATCGATGAATGCGGGTTTGTGTCGTCGACGGCGCGGCGGTATGGGTATGCCCCCAAAGGCCAGCGGGTGGACGGCCTGGTCTCCGGGCATCGCCGACCCCGCACGTCCCTCCTGGCCGCTCGCATGGAGGGGCGCCTGGCAGAGCCCTTGCTGTTCGACGGGACGTGCGATACCGGGGTCTTCAACACCTGGCTGAAGACGCAGCTGTGCCCGCGTCTGAACGCCCATCACCTCGTGATCATGGACAACGCCGCATTTCATACGTCATCCGAAACAGCGCAGCTCATCGCCGCGACTGGCGCGACCCTGCTGTTTCTCGCGCCCTATTCTCCCGACCTTAACCCCATCGAGCATGATTTTGCTGCCCTCAAGAAGCGCCGCGAGTATCAGGACCAAGCCACCCTCGACGACCTCGTGAGAGGCTATCACTGATTGTGGGCTTAGCTATACTGAGCAAGACATATGAACCACGACTCATTATTCACAACTTCTCGCCGACTCTGAGATATTGCATCTACTGATGCTCCCGTTTGTTCTCACGGGAGAACAGATACCCTTTGGCTGTAAAGATCACCGGGATGGAACGGCATGGGGGCTTAGAGAATCGCATTCAATATGTCCTGAGAATATCATCCTCTTCTAGGGCGATCTCATGGGTGTGATTGCTCTATTTGCTCTCACCGCAGCTTCGCCACCGTTACACCATCACCTCCCTCGGCTCGATCACCCGGGCGAAACTCCGCCACATAGGGTGATGATTTCAAATACTCTCGGAGGGAGGATTTGAGTCGACCGGTTCCATGGCCATGAATGACACGAAGAAACGGCGCACCATCCAGCGTCGCTCGATCCAACGCCGCCACGACCTGATCCAAAGCCTCATCCATCGCCTGCCCTCGCACGTCGACGACGGTCTGTTCATCTAACCCTAATCCGTTACTCGTCGAGACTCTCCGCGCAGGTGCCGCTACTGGCGCAGGCGCAGCAGCGGTAGCATCTGTTTCACGCGCGAGGCCAACGAGATTCGAGACCGTAGCCAGGATTTCGCCCTCCCCTACTTTGACCCGAACCCGCTTCTTCCCATGTGGTATTTCCAACAAACTCCCCGTCATACCCAACCCGGTAATTTCCACGATGTCGCCGACCCCGAGCTGCTCCAGTGGAATTGGCACAGTGACTGGCAGCAGCTCCTGCCGCGCTTTTGTTTCCAGCTCATGCAGCCGCTGTTTTGTCTCTTTGGCTTTGATGAGCTTTTGCTCGCGTTTCAGTGAATCGACCGTGGCTTGCACTTCAGCCCGTGCGCGTTGAAACTGCTCACCGATCTTCTTCTTGAGCCCCCGCTTCGCCTCTTGTTCAGCCTGTTCAAGTTGCACACGGAGCACCTCAGCGTCACGGGCCGCCTGCTCAGCCGCTTGCCGAGCCTGCCGCGCGCGCTCCCCATCGTCAGCCAGTTGACGTTGAGTACGCTGCAGATCGGCCATCATCAGATCGAGCCGTTGGTCGGTGCGATGCAGTCGCCTGCGCGCCTCGTTCACCAAACGCTCGTCCATGCCAAGCCGGCGGGCAATCTCCAAAGCGGAGGAGCCGCCAGGCATCCCCATGAAGACGCGATAGGTCGGCGCCAAGCGTTCCACATCAAATTCCACGCTGGCATTGGCGAAGCCGGGAGTGGTCTGTGCCAATTCTTTAAGCCCCCTATAATGCGTGGTCGCCACGACTTTCATATTGAGTTCTGCCAAGCGACAGAGCAACGCCTCCGCCAGTGCCGCCCCTTCTTGAGGGTCCGTCGAGGTTACCGGCTCATCAAGTAGCACCAGCGAACGTGGTGGAGCGGCAACGTCGGTCGTCGAACAGTCGGTGCGCTCAGAGAGGAGTCGAATCATCTGAGTCATATGCGCCGAGAAACTGGAGAGATCGCGACTCAGATCCTGGGCGTCGCCAATATCGGCATAGAGATCGGTAAAAAGCGCCATCTCCGACTCCGGCGCGCAGGGAAGATGCAGTCCGGCTCGCACCATGAGGGCAAAGAGTCCCACAATCTTGAGAGTGACGGTCTTGCCACCGGTATTGGGCCCGGATATGACGAGAACGCGGATCGTCTCGTCCATAAGAATATCGTTCGCGACGACCTGCTCTTTCGTAAGGAGCAGCAGCGGATGGCGTGCCTGTTTCAGCACGACACGGCCCATATCATTCAGCGTGATCGGATTACATTTCAGCCGTCGGCTCATCTCGGCCTTGGCCCTGATGACGTCACAATCCACCAACGCCCCAATCCCCTGGGCCATCGCGTCCGCTTGGACCGCCACAAGCGCCGTCAGCTCCCGCAAGATACGCTGTACCTCCCGCTCGATCTCCAAATCCGTCACCTTGATGGAATTGTTGAGCTCAACCAACTCGCGCGGCTCCAGAAAGACGGTCGCGCCACTGGCTGAGACATCATGGACGATCCCAGGAATCCGCCCCCGCATATCCGCCTTCACCGGCACGACATAGCGCCCCTCGCGCTGGGCAAAATATGATTCCTGCAGGACGTCCTCATAGCGCCGCGAATGGAGAATCTGCTCCAGTTGTCCCCGCATCTCTTGCTTTAAGCCTTGCGCCTGATGCGTGAGACGCCGTAGCTCGGGCGAAGCCGTGTCCTTCATGAACCCATCCGGCTGGATGGCATGCTCAATGGCGTGTTGAAGGCCCCGTAGCCCTTTGGTGAGGTGCAGTGGCTCAAAGACCTGCGCCAGGGCTTGGATCTCGTCTTGATGCACCTGTGCATAGCGTTCCAGTTCAACCATCAAGGCCAGGGTGATCGCACAATCCCGTAACTCGCCGACTTCGAGCACGCCTCCCTTTTCTGCCCGGATCAGCTGCTCTCGGATATCGGGAAAGGCCAAGCTCGGCGGTGGATCACTCCCTTCCACCAGACGCACCATTTCGGTCGTCTCCTGCTGACGGCGACGCGCCACTTCAAGTTCGCTCGACAAAACCAGCGTTCGACACTTGGTACCGCCGATGGCCGACTGGGCCTGCTGCGCCACATAGTCCAAAACTCTGGGCCATTCCACCACCTGGGCTGCTTGTTCTGATAAGATCTGGGCCATTGCACATTCCTTTGGTATTGAACGCGTGCCGAACTCTAACGAACTGCCGAAAGAGGACGCAAGTGATACACAGGTTCTGACGTGCAGGCATCGGTCATTTTGACGTTTTTTTGAGGCACCACCTGCTTGTTCTATCTTGACAAGAAGGAAAGCGCATCGATACTATCGACATTCGGATCGTACGGTCTGGTCCCACAGACATACACTATAATTGCACCTAGAGGATTACACTATGGCCATTCGGATCGGCATCAATGGATTTGGACGTATCGGACGCAACGTGTTTCGCGCCTCGATAGGAGACAAGGACCTCGAGATCGTCGCGATCAATGACCTCACCGATGCAAAAACTCTCGCATATCTGCTCAAGTACGACTCAGTCCACGGCACCCTCCCGTCCGAGGTTGAGGCTAAGAACGACCAAATCTTCGTCGACGGGAAACCCCTGAAGGTCCTCGCGGTCAAGGACCCTAAGGAACTGCCCTGGAAGTCGTTGAATGTCGATGTCGTGATCGAGTCGACCGGTCGCTTCACCGACCGAGATGCCGCAGGGAAACATCTATCAGCGGGCGCACAGCATGTCATTATCTCCGCACCGTCCAAAGACCCCGATGTCACGGTTGTTCTGGGTGTCAACGACGACAAGTTCGACCCCAAATCGCATCATATCGTCTCGAATGCCTCCTGCACGACGAACTGCTTAGCTCCAGTCGCCAAGGTCTTGCTGGAAACGTTCGGTATCAAGCACGGGATTATGACCACTATCCACTCCTATACCAACGACCAACAACTCCTAGACCTGCCGCACAAGGATCTCCGTCGTGCCCGTGCAGCAGGAATGTCGATGATTCCGACGAGCACCGGTGCGGCCAAAGCCCTGCACCTTGTGATCCCTGAATTGAAGGGCAAGTTGGACGGGCTCGCCATTCGGGTGCCAACCCCGAACGTCTCGCTCGTCGACCTCACGGTGGAAACCGAAAAAGATTGTGACATTGCCTCCGTGAATGCCGCATTCAAAAAGGCTGCGGACGGCCCCCTCAAGGGAATTCTCAAGTATTCGGAAGATCCCATTGTCTCCATCGACCAAAAGGGAGACGCTCACTCAGCCACGGTCGATGCCCCGCTGACGAACGTTGTCGACAAGCGCCTGGTCAAAGTCACGGCCTGGTACGACAATGAATGGGGCTATTCATGCCGAGTCCGCGACCTCGTCAAGGTCCTGGCTGGAAAATCAACAACGACGTAACTTGACTGCGCCGGGGATGATCGAGCCCGCTCCATCGCTCATCTCATCCCGAAGTGTTGACTGCTGAATGAACCTACACCAAGGAGCTTTCCGTGAACTTGCACAAAAAAACCATCGATGATGTGCAACTTCGTGGCAAACGGGTCATTATTCGAGCGGATTTCAACGTCCCTCTAGACGAGTCGCTACAGATTACCGACGACACCCGCATTCGTTCCACCCTGCCGACGATCAATCGTGTCGTGGATGAGGGCGCGAAAGTCATTCTTTGCTCACACCTCGGCAGACCGAAGGGAACGTTCGAACCAAAATACAGCCTCGCTCCTGTCGCCAAACGGTTGGGGCGACTGCTCGGGAAAGAAGTCCTCTTCGCTCCGGATTGCATGGGACCGGCCGTCGAGAAGCTGGTCGCCAAGATGAAGGACGGGGATGTGCTCTTACTCGAAAACCTCCGGTTTCATGCCGGCGAAGAGAAGAACGACGATGATTTCGCGAAGGCCCTGGCCTCGTTGGGAGACGTGTTTATCAACGACGCCTTTGGAGCCGCGCACCGTGCCCACGCCTCGACGGTCGGTATTACGAAACACATCAAGGATGCTGCAGCAGGAGCGCTGCTTAAGAAAGAGATCGAGTACCTTGAGGGAGCCGTCGCCAATCCCGTGCGCCCATTTGCCGCCATTCTGGGTGGAGCCAAAGTGTCCGGAAAAATCGGAGTCATTGAAAATCTCGGCAAGAAAGTCGACAAGGTCATTATCGGTGGCGGCATGGCGTTCACCTTCTTGAAAGCAAAGGGCATGGAGATCGGCAACTCGCTCTGCGAAATGGACATGCTGGATTTTGCCCGAGGCATTGAGGACCATGCCCTCTCACGAGGGGTCAAGTTTTATCTCCCTGTCGACTGTGTGGTTGCAGCCAGTCGAGAGATCGGCGCAGAAACCAAGATTGTCCCCGTGCAGGAGATTCCGAAAGGGTGGTACGCCCTCGACATTGGTCCGGCCTCCGTCAAGCTCTTCAATGAGGCGGTCCAAAACGCCAAGACCATCCTGTGGAACGGACCAATGGGTGTCTTTGAAATTGATGCCTACGCACGGGGGACCTTGGCTATGGCCCATGCTATCGCCGATGCATACGCCCTCACGATCGTCGGTGGCGGTGAAACTGCCCTCGCCGTTCATCGAGCCGGTGTGTCAGAGAGCATGTCATTCATCTCGACCGGTGGTGGCGCAGCGCTGGAACTGCTTGAAGGCAAAACGTTACCCGGCCTTGCAGCATTGCCTGACCGCCAGAACTGACGACGATTTTTCAGTACAATCTCAGCCCCAGGAACCCTGTGCGTACACGGCTCATTGTCGGCAATTGGAAAATGAACAAGACCGCGTCCGAAGCGGCTAGGTTTATCGGCGAACTGAGCCGGCATCTTTCGAAGACTCCTACGGGCGTGGAACTGGTTGTGGCTCCCCCATTTACGGCATTGGAGTCGGTCGGCAGGGTCTTGGGCCCAGGATCTCCGATCCAGCTCGGGGCGCAAAATCTGTTTTGGGAAACGCAGGGAGCGTACACCGGAGAGATCTCCGCCCCCATGCTGAAGGACCTTGGTTGCCGCTATGTGATTCTTGGCCATTCTGAACGGCGAACGCTCTTTGGTGAACGGGGCGATGAGATTCGTAAGAAACTGCAGGCGGCCTTCGCACATGAACTCCGCCCGATCCTCTGTATCGGTGAATCACTCACTCAGCGAGAAGCCGGCTCAACCGACGATGTGCTTGCTCAACAGATCCACGAGAGCTTGGCCGGCTTTGCCGCCGAGTCCCTGGAAACCCTCACCGTCGCGTATGAGCCGATCTGGGCCATCGGAACCGGCCGATCGGCTACCACCGAGCAAGCCGTTGCCGCCCATCGGACGATTCGAGCTGTTCTTGCCGCCACCGCCTCTCCCCTCGTCGCCGAACGGACGAGGATTCTGTATGGAGGCAGCGTGACGACGCAGAATATCGCCTCCCTCTTATCGTCGGACCAGGTGGACGGTGCACTTATCGGCGGCGCTTGTCTAGAGGTGAACTCCTTTGCTACAATCGCCCAACTTACTTCTACTACACGATCAATCGGAGTCTGAACGTTCATGCTATACACGCTAATCGTGGTCGTCCACGTATTCATCTGTTTTCTGATGATTGGAGCGATTCTCCTTCAGTCTGGCAAAGGGGCAGAGATCGGAGCCGCCTTTGGCGGGTCGAGTCAAACGGTGTTCGGAAGCCGTGGCCCTGCTAACTTTCTCAGTAAGTTGACGGTGTTCGTTGCAGCCATTTTTATGGTGACGTCACTCAGCTTGGCCATCTTGGCAAAACAGCGAAATGTCTCCTCGACGATCATTGACCTCGACCACAAGAGCGAGACGGCACCTGCTCCGGCTGCACCGCCTGCTCAGCCATCTGGAGAGTCCCACTCCTCCTCAGGGGAATCTCCCTCCACTGGCCACTAATCGATCGCAGGAGACGGCCTGACAGGAATGTTAAAAAAGTCTGCCAGCGGCGTTCTCGCATCGCTCTGAGACTCAACGTACCGACGCGCACGCCTCGCCCCTTCGCTCGCTGCTGCCTTACTGGACGGCCTTTTGAGCATCCTGAAGCTCTTGTGGTTTGACTGCCGGACGGAACCTTCTCACTACTGGGCTGGCAATAATCGAGGGGTTCGCAACCTGCTAGCGCTCCACAAACGGACGCCTACTGGGCCGGGAAGATCTTCTCGCTTCTCCCGGCAGCATAGCAATGGCTCGCCGCGATAATTAGATCTTGGTCAACCAGGATTGATGCGCGGTGTCTTCCCCGCGTACGATCGAGAAGAAGGTGTCTTGGAGCGCGCGCGTAATCGGCCCGGGTGTGCCGGTCCCAATACGGCGATTGTCGATCTCTCTGACCGGAGTCAGTTCAGCAGCTGTCCCTGTCACAAATACTTCATCGGCAATGTACATTTCATCACGCGTAAATCGTTCTTCCACGACCCTGATGTTCCGTTCTTGCGCCAACTGAATGACGGAATCTCTCGTAATCCCCTCCAGCACCGATGTCAACGGCGTCGTCTTGAGCACACCGCGGCGGATAATGAACACGTTCTCGCCTGTTCCCTCGGCAACATACCCCTCCGGATCAAGAAGAATCGCTTCGTCATACCCGTCGGCCTTTGCTTGTTGCTTCGCTAGGATAGAGTTCACATAATACCCGGAGATCTTCCCTCTGGTCATGGACACATTGACATGGTGTCGCGTAAAGGAAGACACGCAAGCACGCATCCCATTGGCAAGAGCCTCCTCTCCCAAATAGGCCCCCCACTTCCACGCGGCGATGGCCACCCGAATCGGGTTGTCCCCAGGATGCACCCCCATCGCCCCATACCCGATAAAGACCAAGGGACGGATGTAACAGGCATCCAGTCGATTCACACGAACCGTTTCAACGATGGCCTCGGTCATCTGCTTTTTATCGTACGGGATGACCATCATGCTGATGTGTGCCGAGTCGAATAATCGATCGACATGCTCCTGAAGCCGAAAAATGGCGGATCCTGACTTGCCTTTGTAACAGCGCACACCTTCGAAGGCTGCCAGCCCATAATGCAGTGAATGAGTGAGGACATGAACATTCGCCTCTCCCCATGGCACGAACTTCCCGTCCATCCAAATTTTTTCAACCGGCTCCAACATATGAGTGTGCGCTCCAGCGAGGGATAAAAAGGTACTGCCTTGAGTTGCGTGAGGGACTATAGCGTGCAGCTGACCTCGGGTCAAGCAAACGAACCCTCAGCCTGCGTCAAGACCAACTCGACCGATACGGCCATCACGAAACATGGGAGCGCATTCGTCCTCGGCACACACTGTGGCTTCCGGTATCTTGTTGAATAGGCTATTTAGGAAGAGGCACAATAGGCACGAAGGCGAGCACTCAGAAACGTGGCCACTCGATCTTCTCCGTCCGGACTCATCGTCATGATTCTGGCCCCAAACAGTAGGCCGCGAACCCACCGAACAGCGACGCGTTGGATTTCCACCGGCGCATCCTTATCCGGCAGAGAAAGACGGACAACGAGTTCCATTCCCGGTACGACTTGATGGTCGCCAAGTACACGAAACCCGTTTCGGCAGAGGTTCATGACGGTTCCCTTTCCGAGGAAGTCCCCACCCATGTAATAGGCTTCACATCGAATGGGAATCCGGTGATAGGTTCGAATTACAAACTTGCTGGTATGCGCCATGCGTTCATCACTCTCTTGTCGTGGGATGACGGTCACTACCACAGCGACGACGGGACTGTTTGTGGCGCAAGAATACGTGGGAGCTCTGAGATGATCCTAGCCCACAAAAGAGGGGGAGTGTATGCTCACTGATCAAGTGAAACCACTCCCTATGGCTTGACACTTCTCACACCCACATGTTAAATGAACCGTTCCTCAAGACTGGAGAAGAGATATGTACGCGATTGTAGAAACAGGTGGTAAGCAGTATCGGGTAGAAGCAGGGGCGACGATTCAGGTTGGAAGCCTGCCTGGTGATGTCGGCGCGCAAGTGGAACTCGACCAGGTTCGTCTCGTGCATGGTGACGCTGCGGTCCTCATCGGGCAACCACTCGTTGCCGGAGCCAAGGTCACGGCGGAAATTGTGCGTCATGGACGGACTCGATCGATTACCGTTTTCAAGAAGAAACGCCGCAAGAACTACCGACGTACTCGCGGGCACCGGCAGGGGTTCACCAAGCTCCTGATTACCGGTATTGCAACGGCATAAATTCGAGTAGGAAGGATAGACCATGGCAACAAACAAAGGTGGCGGATCCTCACGTAACGGTCGTGACAGTAACCCCCAATACTTGGGAGTGAAGGCCTATGGCGGTCAGACGGTCACGGCCGGCAGTATCATCGTCCGCCAGCGCGGGACCAAGTTCTTTCCGGGCTTCAATGTGGATCTGGGAAGGGACCATACGCTGTTCGCCAAAACAACTGGTGTGGTTAAGTTTGAAGGTGGGCGCGGCAGACGAAAAGTCAGTGTATATCCGAGCTCCGCTAAGTCTTAGCCTTCCCTTTCTACTCCCTCTCGCACAAGCAGGGCAGACATAGGGTCTCCCTGCTTCTTCGCCTCAAAGTCAGGTATACTTTTCTCTCTCCTTACTTTCGGCTGTAGGAAACTGGTACCCATGTTTGTCGACGAAGTACGCGTGACGGTACGGGCTGGTCGAGGCGGGAACGGCATCTGTAGCTTTCGGAGAGAGATGTTTGTCCCTCGCGGCGGACCGGATGGTGGTGACGGCGGTCGTGGGGGCGACGTCATCATGACTGCCTCACATCGGCTGACGACCCTGCTCGACCTCCGATATCAAAATCACTACGAGGCACAAGACGGAAAACACGGTGGTGGCTCCAACTGTACCGGACGCTCAGGGGATGACGTCACGATCGGAGTGCCAGTCGGAACCATCGTCTACGATGACCAGTCAAAGGAGATCCTCGCGGATTTCACCGAAGACGGCCAAACAGCCGTGATCGCCCAAGGTGGGCGTGGCGGAAAGGGCAATAGCAACTTCGCCACATCCGTCAATCGCGTACCAACCAAGTGCACGCCGGGGAGTTCCGGAGAAGAGCGTACCCTACGGCTCGAACTCAAGTTACTGGCTGATGTTGGTCTTGTGGGATTTCCCAATGCGGGAAAGTCGACCCTGATCTCTGCCATTTCTGCGGCTCGTCCAAAAATCGCCGATTATCCCTTTACCACATTGATTCCTAACCTTGGTGTCGTCAGATGGGGATCCGACCGCAGTTTTGTGGTCGCCGATATCCCGGGTTTGATCGAAGGAGCACACGAAGGAAAAGGCCTGGGAGTGCAGTTTCTCCGCCATATTGAGCGAACCGCATTTTTGCTCCACTTGATCGACGTCTCGGAATGGGCGACCGACGACCCCCAAAACAGCTTCGAGACCCTCCGGCAAGAACTGGCCGCCTATGACCAGGGGCTGACCACCCGCCCCTTTGCCGTCGTTCCAACTAAGATTGATGTCACTGGGGCAGGTGAACGGCTGGAACAAATTCAAGCCTATTGCCGAGACCGAGGATATCCCTGCTTCCCGATCTCAGCCGCCACAAATACAGGGCTGGATCAGTTGATCCTCTATGTCGGGAAACAGGTTGATATGTTACGGATGCTGCCATGCGAGACACAGTCCTAACGCAGGCCACGCGGATCGTCATCAAAATCGGCAGTAGCCTGATCGCTTCGCGTGCTGAAGGGCTACGCCCCGACAGAATTGAGCAGTTGGCCGACGAAATCGCCACCCTGAAGAAACAGGGACGAGAGATCCTGATCGTCTCCTCCGGCGCCATTGTCTCCGGCATCAAAAAACTGCAACTCAAAGAATACCCAAAAAACCTTCCGGTCAAGCAGGCTGCGGCAGCCGTAGGACAAAGTCGCCTGATGTGGGCCTATGAAAAGGCTTTCGAACGTCTTTCGACTCAGGTAGCACAGATTCTCCTCACCCACCAGGACCTTGAAGACCGCCGCCGTTTCCTCAACGCCCGCCATACCCTTTCGGCACTGATTGATTTCGGCATCGTTCCGATCATCAATGAAAACGATACCGTCGCAGTCGATGAGATCAGAGTGGGTGACAACGATACCCTGGCCAGTGAAGTAGCTCACCTGGCCGATGCCGACCTCCTGGTGATTTTATCGGACGTCGATGGACTGTACACAGAAGATCCTCGCAAGAACCCTTCTGCGACCCTGATCCCGTTCATCCCGGCTATCACTGATGACATTGAGCAATTAGCCGGCGTGTCCAGCACCTTCGAGGGCACAGGCGGCATGGCCACCAAACTCCGGGCGGCTAAGAAGGTCGGGCAATACGGAATCTCTACCTTGATTCTCAATGGAGAGCGAGCAGGGCTCCTCGCCACAGCGTTGACGACAGGAACCGGCGGAAGTCTGTTTCTGGCAAAGGAACGCCGCCTGAACAGCCGAAAACATTGGATCGCGTTCACGCTTCGCCCGCGTGGCCAGCTGCATCTCGACCAGGGGGCCGTCGATGCCCTTGCGCAACGAGGGAAAAGCCTGCTCGCATCCGGTATTTGCAAGGTGAACGGGCCATTCGAAGCCGGCGATCCGGTGAGTTGCTTCGATCCA
Source organism: Candidatus Nitrospira nitrosa (assembly GCF_001458735.1). Taxonomy (NCBI): domain Bacteria; kingdom Pseudomonadati; phylum Nitrospirota; class Nitrospiria; order Nitrospirales; family Nitrospiraceae; genus Nitrospira; species Candidatus Nitrospira nitrosa. The sequence continues at coordinate 160,787 of NZ_CZQA01000011.1, read as the reverse complement.
AACGGAAAGGAATTTGCCAAAGGCCTGGTGAACGTGTCGTCGGAACTCTTAGACCGGATGAAAGGCCTCAAGACGAGCGTCATTCAGGAACAGTTCGGCTCCCAAGAGTATGAGGAAGTGATTCACCGCGACAATCTCGTGATTCTTTAGTGCTGAGGCCGCGGTCCCGAGTTATGAATGTTTCAAATCCTCAGCACTCCTCCCTCGAGACTCAATCCTCCCGTCCGCAACGCCTCGGCCTTCTCGGTGGCAGCTTTAACCCTATTCACAACGGCCACCTTACTATCGCCCATCAGGTATTTGAACGCTTGCAACTCACTCGAGTTCTCTTTATTCCAACCGGTGACCCGCCCCACAAGCAGAGCGGATCACTAGCCCCCGCAGGGACTCGCCTCAAAATGGTCGAACTTGCCATCGCTGAAACCCCATTTTTCGAGGTATCGGCAATCGAGATCAATCGGGTTGGGAAGTCGTACTCGATCGATACCATCCGTGAAGTCCAATCCCAGTATGGTCCATCATGGAACCTGTTCTTTATCATTGGCTTAGATGCCTTTCTCGAATTCTCCACCTGGAGAGCCCCTGAACAACTTCTGCGGCTCTGCCATTTTGTGGTCGTCACCCGCCCAGGACAGTCATTCCAATCCCTCAGCAAGATGCCCCTACTGTCCAACCTGGATGCACAAGCCCTTCGGCAACTGGATCTCGGTACCTTGGACCAGGTGGAGATCGCCGTCCCTGAGTCATCCGGTCTCACCTGTGTACCTCTTTCCCCCTGTCTCATCTCGGCGTCGGAGATCAGGAGAAGGGTACAATGCGGCCTCCCGCTGGCAAATATGTTGCCCCCCCCGGTGGAATCTTATATACTTCAGCATAGCCTTTATCAGGAGGACCGTAATCGCACGCACATCTAAGGCCACAGCCCTCGCCGTCGCCAACGCGATGCTCGACAAGAAGGCCCTTGATGTTCAAGTCCTCCATGTCGCCCCGCTGACTTCAATCGCTGACTATCTGGTCCTGGGTTCTGCCGAATCCGATCGGCAGACGTGCGCAGTGGCTGATTCGATCGTCGACGCGCTGTCTCGTCTGAACCAACGGCCACTGAGTCTTGAAGGGACAACTTCAGGGCAGTGGGTTCTTATCGATTTTGGCGATGTCGTAGCCCATGTGTTTCGACAGGACGCCCGCTCGCATTACGCGCTTGAGCGTCTGTGGAGTGACGCACGGCACATTCCTATTTCAGACAAGGCCTCGGCACCGACTCCAGAGACAAAGGAGCGGCTGACCCGGAAGGCACGTTCGTAGAAGATGGTTTAAGCGATGTTCAAACTGCTGATCACCATTTTTCTCATCAGTGCCGGCGTGTTTGTGTATAGCTACTTCCGCGAGCTCAATCCAGGGACGGTCATCATCCATACCAGTCCCGGAGTGGCCTTCGATCTCAGCCCCGTCACATTGATACTCATCTCGATGGCCGGCGGAGCCGTCCTCGCAACATTCGTCGTCGGTTTGCAACAGACCGCCCACCTCATCCTCAATTGGCGCAGTCAACGTCTCGTACGCCGCAAAGAAAAGGTCGATACGCTTCACCGAGACGGCACCCATGCGTTTATGTCGAAACGTACCTCGGAAGCCATTACCCTGTTGGAAAAAGCTCTTGCAATTGATCCGACCAGAGTCGATTCACTGCTCTGGCTGGGAAACATCTATCGCTCGGAACAGAACTTTTCCGAGGCCATCCGACTCCACCAACATGCGCAGCGGGTGGACGATCGGAACATCGAAGTATTACTGGAGTTGGGGAAGGATCTTGAAGGAGCCAAGCGGTATGAAGAAGCCCTGCAGGCCCTGCAGCAAATCCTCAAGATCGAACCTGATAACCTCACGGCCTTGATCAGAAAACGAGACCTCAACATCCGCCTGGAGCGATGGAATGAGGCGCTGGAAATCCAGCACCGTCTGCTCAAAGCCAACCTCCCCGCCCCGGAAAAACAGACTGAGGCCGCACTGCTCCTGGGGTGCATGTATGAGGTGGGACGCCAGCTGCTCGAACGCGGCCATCCCGACAAGGCCCGACGATACTTCCGCGGCGCCATTAAGAAAGACCGTGCCTTCCTCCCTGCCTATATCGGCATCGGGGAAATTCTGATTCATGAGGGAAAAACAAAAGACGCCGTCGAGATTCTGAAAAAGGTCTACACACGTACCAGGAGCGTCATCATTCTCCATCGGCTGGAGGAGCTGTTCCTGGATCAAGGCGAACCCAGCGAAATCATCAGGATCTATCAGGACGCGCTGCAGCAAGACCCGCAGAATCCCGTGCTCCAGTTCTACCTGGGTAAACTCTATTACCGACTCGAAATGGTGGATGAAGCGTTTGACCTCCTTTCAACGATTGAAGGTCCGCAAGATCATCTGTTGGACTACCACAAGATCATGGCCAATCTGTACCTCCGAAAACAACAGTTCGAAGAGGCGATTACCTCGCTCAAGAAAGCGCTGAGTTTCAAGAAACGTGTGGTGGTACCGTATATCTGTACCCAATGCCAACAAGAATCCGTCGACTGGACAGGCCGGTGCCGCCGCTGTGCCAGGTGGAATACGCTCACGGCCCTCCCCTGGATCGAAACCAGTCAGGTCTCCACCAACCCAGAGAAGGACCCGTCCCCAAGCCCGTCTGTGCCCTACCAAGGCATTGCTTCTCCATTTGAAACCGTGTAGCTTTCCCGCCGGCACCTGCTGCATACTTGAACGGACAAGGCTGTAATTCCTTGCCCCTGTCAGTGAACAGACTGTAATCTCAACAGATCATCTGTCGTATCATTTATTGAGGAACCTATGACCTACATGACGTTGGCGGACAAAGCGCTCCATGACGAATCTCTGACCAAAGAAGAATGTCACTCCGTGTTGAATACCACAAACGACGACCTGCTTGCCTTGCTGCATGCAGCCTTTCAGGTGCGATCCAAGTACTTCGGCCGAACGGTTCGCCTCCAGATGCTGCAGAACGCCAAGAGTGGAGCCTGCCAGGAAGATTGCCACTACTGTTCACAGTCGTCCATTTCGACGGCGCCGATCGAACGGTATAACCTGCTTCCGCAGAAACAGATGATGGAAGGTGCGCGACAAGCCGCCGCCTCCAAGGCTCAGCGCTACTGCATCGTCATCAGCGGACGGAGCCCATTGGATCGAGAGATCGACGAAATCGCCGGAGCGGTCCGTTCCATCAAGCAGGAGGTTCCGATTCAAATCTGCTGTTCACTCGGCTTGATGAGCGAATCCCAGGCCAAGCGCCTCAAAGCCGCCGGTGTCGACCGGGTGAATCACAACCTGAACACCAGCGAAGCCTTTCACGCATCGATCTGCACCACGCACACCTTTCAAGACCGGATGGCAACGATCAAGAACGCACGCGCAGCGGGATTAGAAATTTGCTCCGGGGGCATCGTTGGTATGGGTGAGTCAGACGAGGATCTGATTGAGCTGGCCACGGCCCTGCAAGATGTCAAGCCGGACTCCATTCCCTTGAACATGCTCACCCCAGTCTCCGGTACCCCATTCGAACAGGCCGAGAACCTCACGCCTCAACGCTGTTTGAAAGTGCTCTGTCTGTTCCGATTCTTGCATCCTCGGACTGAAATCCGCATCGCTGGGGGTCGCGAACATAATCTTCGATCTCTCCAACCATTGGCCCTCTATCCGGCCGACTCCGTCTTCGTAAACGGTTATTTGACGACGCCTGGTGCGCCGGCTCCCGAAGTCTGGGGCATGATCGAAGATCTGGGCTTCACCATTGAAGTGGATTATCAGCAGCCCGTCGCCAGCTGATTGGGACAGTGGGCGGTTGACTAGACTTGCCCACAGCTGATGAGGTGAGCCACATGAAGACCAAGCAACAGACGGAAAATACGCGATTCGTTCAGAACGTCGGACGTGCACTCCGCCGAGCGGCCAAAGCGGCTCGAAAAACCGCCAAGATGTATGGCACGCCGATATATCTGTGGGAAAATCAACTATACAGGAGGCACCAATTTAAGCCGCATTAGGTAGCGGCCTGATATGCATCATCAAGCAGGTCGTCAAAGTATCGAAATCCCTTCGCTGTAAGAAATTCAGCGAGATCAATGGCCTCTTCCTTCACTGCACTTCTCTTACCTTTCAACATGGGGGAAAGAATCTTCTTGATTGCATCAAGCCGACTTGAGATCTCCCACTGTTGCTCTGAAGCCTCGCAGAACAAACGAAGACAGCGTATGACCTCCAGAGGCATAATACGACTAACAACGAGGAGACGCTCGAGGACCAAATAGTCCACATCTATCGTCTTAGCCAGTCGAAGAACTATCGTCAGCTGGGCCATTGACCATTTCTGTGGGAATTTACCCGATGCAAACCACCATCCATATGCTGTCAAGGTTCTTATGTTCTGAGCCGGATCGTCCTTAGCCTTTGCAACCTGCCCTTCCCAAAGCTTACGGAGTCGTTCAATAACCGCAGGAGATACTTTTCCTGAGGAATGAATCCATCGCCCCAGGACCTCAAGCGCGTGCCCGCGGAGCTTATCGGTAGCGATTGAGAAGAATTTTCCTAGAATCCCCGATGTCCCTCGGTAAGGCAGTTTGCCGTGCCAATGGAAGGTCATCAAATGCTCGGCCAATTTCTCTTTGGGATCTCCTACCCCATGCTCAATGGTTAATGAACTGTTAAGTTCTGCGACAGCTCTTGAGTATTGTGCACGCAGGACATCCAACATGTTTAGGTATGGCGTTGAGAAAATGATGTAGGCGTCCCATGCAGCGTCTTTGTACTTGCGCAACCCGGTCGTCTCGGGAAAGATCTTCCTAACATTTTGAATTGCCCACTTGTCATCTAACCAATGAAGTGTGGGGAACCAAAGACCATATACAGATCGAATCGCCAGTGAGGGATCTCTTGTTGGTTCTAAATGTGCATCCAGCACATCGCGAACTTCTGGCATCGACTTTAGCCCCTGCCCAGCTAATCTCTTCTTGCCTTCGTTAGATAGATTTCGCTTGACCCAGCAGGCATAGCGAACTACGGCCTCGATAGCTTCCCCTCGAACGCTGTTGATCGCAACATGTGACGGGTCGGCGCTGAGCCCTATTCTTTCGACTTCGTCCTCAGGTTCAGGGTGTGGATCATTGGTAACGGGGATGAGAGCTGCCCACGCCCGTTCTCGCAAATGCCATGGGATAGAACCACCACCTTCCAAAAAGCCTGACGAGAGCAAACCTGCCACAGTCTTACGTGCCCAACTCCAATCCGGATCCGTCCCCCACTTGTCAACTTTGCGACCAGCAATTTCTCTTGCCTGAGTTACTACCCAATATGACAAGTCGATTACCGGGGCCCATGCAAACGGCTTCTTTTGCCCAATCGCATCTCGAAACCCTTGCAGGAATGACCGGACGTAGGTGGGGTCAAGTCCTTCGAACGACGGTGCAAGCGGAGCATACTTTGCAGGATCGTTCGCCACCATTTGACTGATCTCTCGCCCCAATCCTTCTCGGGACGGCACAATGCCGAGCACTTCTTCTCCTGGCTTCCAATCCGTTAAGAATCGGCAAAGTTCATCTTCTTGCATCTGCGACAGGTCAGTTGCCCTCTTGGGACTCATGGGTCCTCTCGTAACGCCGATCGAATAGAAAGAGAATTCTGGATATTCGGGTGGACCAAATTCCTCCACTAGAGCGCGGTATCGACCTACCCACGGCTCAGAAAGCGACTCACTAAAGACGGCCAACCTCTTAAGTTGCCAGGCCCTCTTATACTTTTCCGTGTCTTCTACGCTCGGGGCCTCGCCAGTTGCTTCCGTGACACGCTGTACCCATCCATCCACGTCAGGAGGCCCAGCCTCAATCCAACCTAGAATGATCTGCTGATCTGACAAGTCCAGTACTCCAAACATTTTTTTTAAAAGGAGGCGATACTCATGCGAGATACCTGTATCGTCAAAATTTGTAGGCTTCAACAGTTCTCCCCGAATAAGGTCGCTTACCGCGTCCGGACGTTCCCTTATGATGTGGAGCGCGATCCTGTCGAACACTTTCCATTTGCGAGGGGTCGCATTATGCGAGTTGTAACGCACACAGCGGACAACCTCTCGGACGAGCATTGGGTTAGCAGCGGTGATTGCTTCGCTTGCATCGCGTACAGCCGACACCAGACTTCCTCTTAAATCCCGCCCTTCGTTCTGGCTGTGACTTTCGATTGCAGTTCTCCAAATATATGAATAGTCTTCTGACTCTGTGTCTGCGTCCCCACCCGAGAAAACAATGGCCTGCTCAAGCAGATCACAAAGTAAATCGAGCGCCTTCAATCCCTCTGCTGAAACCAGATCGGGGATATGCTCCTTTAAAATACGCTCATAGTTCCAATCAGAAAGAACTGATTTTGGTTCGGGTGGATATGAGAGCTTTTCACCTTCAAAGCCTTCTATCGGCTCTTTCTGCTCTTTGTGCAGCTCTAACAATGCCGTCGCTAGGTCTAACGCCTTCTCAATTTGTCCCCCATGAGCGAGATGACTGATCAATTTTCCGAGCCTGTCTGCGAGTCGAAGCTGATACTTGGACTTAGCCCACCCTATCGCCTTGGGAACTATTCTTTGAGCAATATCTGGGGGCATCGCAAGGGAAGCATCAGTAAGGTCTTCGTGGATTCTGACATTAGCAGTTTCTGGGATTCGTAGTGCAAGTTGTGCAACAAGATCCGGCGCTTTCTCAGCCATCCGTACCAGATACCTTGAGGGGGGCCACATGGGAAAACTGATCCATTCTTTCTCCTCAACTGGAGGATACGGCTTGTCAAACACGCCCTCTGCGGCGAGAGGTTCCAGCCAATCTGGCGACTTCAATTCACTAAAGAAGAATTCAAAGTCTACTGGCCGCTCTATAGCCTGAAGCGCCTTCTTGACGAGTTCACGGCTAGACATTTCCTTCGCCTTCTTTAATTATCGCAAGTAATGTCCTCTTTGAACGACTAGTCTTGGGGATTAAACGGGCCAATAGGAATTCTTCAAAGCTTCTTACATATCTTGCGAACTCATCTTCACTAGCTAGAGATCCGTGATGGGCAATTCTCTGGAAGTATTCATCATAGGCTCTCCACTCTTGAATACGGATCCGCTCAATCTGTTCCGGAAGAGGGTACCATTGAAAATCTGTGTACTTCAGCAAATTCTCTCCCTGATGAGCTTTGGGGGGCTTAAAAGTGTTTGCGGCATTAAAAAAATGCTCTAAGGATCCAAGAAACTTTGCGATGTGGGGATCAATTACTCCCTCCCATTTCCCACCATTTAGATTCTTGGTGTTCCTCTTTGCTTTCCCCCATGCTTTACCTATGTCCTTAACCATTGCGTTCAACGTGGGTGGGCTTCCTTTTGAACTCGGCACTTGAGCTGAAGGAACACTACGTGCCAACTTCTCCATTAATTCTCGGAAACCATGAGCGGCATGAGCGAAACGATCCACATTCACCAAGTCTCCCATAACATAGATGGAGCCTTGATAAATTCGAGAAAGCCCGTAAGCCTCTTGCCCTTGCTCAATTCTATTTCCATCAATATCAGAAAGCTTCTTGTCCAAGGCTCGTTGAGATCTTGACAGCCTAGCCCCACCGCTTGATGTAGGTACCGGAGGATTAGAAACCCGCTTCTTCCCCATGGCATACTCACAACAACAAAATGCGTCGACGTTGACGCTCAAGAATACTCCAGTCCGGTCAGTTAATGGAAATTGATAGGGAAATAGATGCAGCTACGCTGGTCAGTAGTTTCTTTGCTGCATCCGTTTGATCGAGCAGTAGAGCGCATAGCCTTGGGCCACCATCCCAGTCACGAGTAACCCCAATGCAGTCTGTAACCAATGTGAGTCAGGATGATCAAGACCGTACATGCCGATGACGAAGCCGAGGGCAATGGCAATGATTCCCACCCATCGCGCAATCATGCCACTCAGCTGCCAATTTCTTGTTGGAGGGGATTTGGTAGGAGTCACGCCCTCAGTCTACCTCTGAGTAGGAAAAGAGATCAATTGGGGTTACTGTTCTTGGGACATTTGTCCACTTAGGCGGGGCTACCGACATCCTCGACGTGGATGCTGAAGGGGAAATTGGCTGCCCAACGAAGTCTCATAAAGAATCCAGCAGGGCTGGACAACGTAGCAACACCAAGCTACGATGACCAAGGAATACTTGATGAGGCTTAATAATGAGCGAATTGATCTTCCTTGTCGAAGAAGCCCCTGATGGTGGATTTACCGCCCGCGCACTAGGCCAATCTATTTTTACTGAAGCGGATACCCTGGCAGAATTGCCTGAAAAAGTCAGGGATGCAGTCCGCTGTCACTTTGAGGAAGGAAAGGGCCCAAAAATTGTTCGCCTCCACCATGTTCGCGAAGAAGTTATCGCCGTATGAGGCTTCCTCGCGATCTGTCTGGAAATGATCTCGCCCAAGCACTTCGCCAGCTCGGTTATTCCATTACTCGCCAGGCCGGTAGCCATCTTCGCCTCACGACGCTTCAACATGGCGAGCACCACATCACAATCCCACAACATTCACCGCTCCGTATTGGAACGCTTTCGGCAATTCTTACTGATGTCGCAACCCATTTTGACATCAGTCGCGATCAGCTCGTGGCTCAACTCTTTGGACCAGGTAAGTAGCATCGAGGAATAAAACAGTGGATTCGATAGTCAGCGAGCTTCGATAATCCTAAACCGGACCTCGTCCACATACGAATAAGCCGAGGTCTGTTCTCCAGCAAACAGGCCGCAGCGGTAGAGGCCTGGAGACCAGCCTGTTTTCGGAGGGGTGAGAAGAAAATAGCCCGAGCGATCATTCGTGGTGGTCATGACGCGATCCTGGACCAGCGTCTGCTGGTCTTCCGTCATATCACGAGTTTCAACTGAACATCGCGCAGTCAGTGGCACGGCATCGAATGAATCCGACAGCAGTCGAAACACCAAATAAATTTCTGATTGAGTGGTCGAGAATGTGTCGCCAGGATTGAGGGGAATGAACTCGTGGGCGCCGGTTGGAAAGTCATCGCGCACGACTTTGGTCGCCGGAATCACGAATCGAAACCAGCTGAAATCGGCGTCGCGACCGGCAATCGCCGCCCCTGTTTCCAACGTCTTCTGTGCCTTTATTCTTTCAGTTGCCCTCGCATAGAGGGCTTCTTCCGATGGTACGGGCTGGTCACGTACCTCGCGTTCCCTGTTCGCCTCTTCCTCCTTCAGCTTCACCAGCTCAGGAACATGGGGCTTCACCTTATCGAGCCACCGAGCAATTTTGTCCTTCGCAAGCACGCGAGTGCCGGCTGGAAAGGGGACATCCTTATTCGCCTGCTCAAACTCAACGGCTGCGTCATACAACAGTTGAAAGTGGATGAAGGCTTCGTCCCACCGTTCTAATTTCACATAACACTGTCCCATCCGGAACGTCGTATCTGCAAAATCCTCCTCGTTCGGATTGAGGTTCGAGATATTGCCGAACACCGCGAGCGCCTCCTCGCACCGGTCCAATTCCATGAGCGTCAGCCCTAATTGATGGGTGGCGATGGGATCACTGGGATTGAGCATCAGCAACCGACGATACACCGGTTCAGCTTCTCGGTATCGCCCTGCCTCAAACAACTTCCAGGCATCCGACCGCATGGCGGCCCATTCCTTCAGCTGTGTGGCAGAGGCCGTGGGCGTCAGTGCCGGGGTGAAGCGTCGCCCTCGCTCCATCGACTCATGGAGCTGGGCAAGTTGATTCTTGGCCGGTAGCTCAAGAGGAGAACCAGGCGGAACGTGTTCCAGTACATAACGAAGATCAGCATCCGCGCCTGAATAATCCAGCACGTCAAAGCGGGCACGGGCCAAGGCTAGTCGCCAGCCCAGGAACTCGGGCTTCAGTTCCACCGCCCGCTGATAGGACTCGAGCGAATCCTCCAAACGATCTATTTTTCGAAGCTCCTGTGCCAACCGCCAATGGGCCAGTGGATTCTGAGCATCAATCTGTGCGATGGAGCGAAGCTCGGCAATCGCCTCAGCTTCCTGTCCCCACCGAACCAGCACTGCCCATTTCGCCCAACGGACATCCAGCGCAGCAGGCTCTGCAGCAAGAGCTTGATCGTAGGCATGAACGGCTTCCTTTGGATCGCGAAACGTGGAAAGAATATCCCCGCGCAACTTATGAAGAGCAGGCGCATGTGGATGGGCATGTACCCCTTGTTCGAGCAATTCAAGCGCTGAGGTCACTGCCCCACTGTCCCAGGCCGATTTGGCCTGTTCAACTATCTGTTCAACCGAAGCCCTCCGCCCATCATCTGCGAGAGCGCAGGGAGCAGCTACCACAACAAGCACCAGCAGGCTCACCACTCGAACCACTTGAGCGAAGGGCTGCTGTCGCCTCCCGAAGCCTCGCCTAGCAGATACTACGATCATTGTTGTGTTGTACACTCCTCTGCCTGTGGAACTCACTATACCAAGAAGCAGAGCAAATATATCCGACAGGGCTTCCATCATACCGCCCTTCATAAGTCGCACCGTTGATTCAATCCATTCCTTGACCGCCATTCATGATCTCGTTAGTCTAGCCCAAGTCGAATCCCTGACAACAATTCTACTGGAGGTACGCCGTGATTTTAGTGACAGGTGGTGCCGGGTATATAGGTTCTCACACCTGCGTCGAACTACTTCAGGCGGGACATGACGTGACCGTCTTTGATAATTGCTGCAACAGCCATCCTGAATCACTCGAACGTGTCCAACGGATCACAGGAAAACAGCTCCGCCTCATCCGTGGCGACATCCGAGACCATGATGCGCTAGTGACGGCGCTGCGGGAAAGTGGCGCACATGCGGTGATTCATTTTGCGGGACTCAAAGCCGTCGGCGAGTCCGTGCAACAACCACTCGCCTACTACGACAATAATGTCGTCGGGTCTCTGCGTCTGTTGGAAGCGATGGGCCTCTGTGGCGTCAAGACGCTGGTGTTCAGCTCCTCCGCCACGGTGTACGGCGACCCGCAACGGCTGCCGTTGACGGAAGATCATCCGCTTTCGGCAACCAATCCCTACGGGCAAACGAAACTCACGGTTGAGCACATCCTCCGTGATGTGCAGCGCAGCGACACCTCATGGCGTATCGGGATACTCCGATACTTCAACCCGGTCGGCGCGCACGAGAGTGGATTGATCGGAGAAGATCCGCAGGGCACGCCGAATAACTTGATGCCGTTCGTGGCGCAAGTGGCGGTCGGCCGTCGTCCGCACCTCAACGTGTTCGGTGAAGACTATCCCACGCTGGATGGGACCGGCGTACGTGACTACATCCACGTCGTGGACCTCGCCATCGGGCACCTTAAGGCACTGGAAGCGCTTGGGCGTGCACCGCACCAAACGGAATGCCTTACGGTCAATCTGGGAACCGGGACTGGGTACAGCGTACTGGAGATTGTGCGGGCATTCCAACAAGCCAGCGGCAAACCGGTGATATACAAGATCGCGCCTCGTCGACCAGGCGACGTCGCAGCTTGTTACGCCGATCCTAGCAAAGCAGCTGCCCTACTCGGCTGGCAAGCGAACCGAAGCCTCGCCGACATGTGCGTCGATACGTGGAAGTGGCAGAGCTTCAATCCTCACGGGTACAATTCTCCCAACCCCGTAACCTAAGCTATGCCGTGGCAACCCACCTCAGGATCGTCGTGCCGCAGATAGCGGTCGTGTTACACTCCCCCCTAGATGTTCGACGTCATTCTCTATCAACCCGAGATTCCTCCGAACACCGGCAATATCATCCGCCTCTGCGCCAACAGCGGCGTGCGACTGCACCTGGTGAAACCCTTGGGATTCTCCCTCGAAGATAAACAGTTACTACGGGCCGGGTTGGACTATCATGAGTTTGCCACACTCAGCGTCTATGAGAATTGGCCCGAGTGTGCCGAACGGTTCAACAATCGCCGTCTGTTTGCGGTTTCCACCCGGAATACTCAGCGTTACGATCGCATCACCTATGCACCGGATGATGCATTTCTGTTCGGTCCAGAAACCCGTGGACTCCCAACCGACTTACTGGAAGCCTTCTCAGCAGAACGACGCATTCGTCTCCCAATGCGTCCGGAGAGTCGTAGCCTCAATCTCTCCAACGCGGTCGCAGTGGTTGTGTATGAAGCCTGGCGGCAGATGAATTTTCAGGACGGACGCTGACATTCATTCCGTCAGCAGTAGAGAGCTTCATGGCCTCGGCATTCTCCCATGCATTCGTGGCACTCACACTCGATAAGATCACCGCGCATCGTGCGATGAGATGGCCGGTCCTCCTGACCGGTGCAGTCTGTTCCATTGTACCGGATCTCGATGTGATCGGATTTGCCTTCGGCATTCAGTACGGTGGCCTCTGGGGCCACCGCGGCATGACCCATTCCCTCTTCTTCGCCGGCCTACTCAGCGCCGTGCTCGTTGCTCTCAGCTATCGGCAGGAGTCACGGGCCACCAAAGCAGGAATAGGATTGTATCTCTTCTTTTGCACAGCATCCCATGGCGTTCTCGACGCAATGACAGACGGAGGCCTTGGCATCGCCTTCTTCTCTCCATTTGATCTCACCCGATATTTCTTCCCATTTCGACCGGTCGCCGTATCCCCAATCGGCATTGGCCAATTTTTCAGCCTGGATGCGTTGCGCATCCTCACCAGCGAAATCACGTGGATCTGGATTCCGTCCATTGGGCTGCTGCTAATTTCCCACATTCTTCGACGTCTCAGAACGACGAATTCCCGGACAGACTGTCGGATACCAGGCCAATAGTTTAAGTCGCCGTTGCCTTCTTGGTCACCTTCTCCGAGCAAGTTATTCCCATGTCTCTTTCCCGAATAGCAAGATCGCGATATTACGCTCCAATGCTACTGGTCACTCGTACGAATATGCTTTCTCCACAATCAATGCAAGGGACTGCGGATCCCCCCTCATCATTGAACATGAACACTTGGAAACTTGGCCGGAAACTGTTTCTCCAGTCCTGCCGTCAACGTATCGGCAATCGCATGGCCATGTTGTTCCATTGCATGCCACGTTTCCGCCTCGTGGCCGTAATCCTCCTCTTGCAACTCCTTGATCAGCTCAAACTGATGAGCTCCATGCGCAGCGAACAAACCTCGCACCGCATCCTTTGGTAGATAGCGATTGATCCCACTGAAGAATGCGGCGATCTCCTCGGCATTCGAAGCATAGTCGGCCCGGGCCGCATCCTGCCGGCTCTTGCTTCCAGCAACGGTGGCTTCGGAATAGGCTTTGATCGCGCCAGAATGCTTGACCAGGAGGGTAAAGAGCTGCTCCGATGCCGCTTCGCCGTAGAACGGGACAAACACGTTTGCAATCTGTTTGGCATTAGCCGTCACGGACTTCTCGGCATAGTCCAGCGCTTTGCGATTATTCGTCGTGTTGTCCAATGCGACATTCCGGATCCAAAAGTTATGCCCTGACCACAGATCACGCAGGACGGCCTTGAGGTCCGCTGCACTCCGAGGATTACCACCTGCCGCCAAGTACCCTTCGTGCGCACTCCCTGCGAGGCCAACGATCGCGAGCACGAAAATTGCCATAACCCGAGACAGTGAATTCATATAGAACCTCCTTTTATTCACGATGAGTGGGGAGGTCTCGCTCCCAGCCTTATGATTAATACCCTTTGATCAACCGGAACTCGGCACTTTGAACACATGCAATTGTTTCGGGTGTATAAAGACCACATCGCCTTGCTGAATCTTCAACTCCCGATACCGCTCCTTCGTCAATTCCACGACAATCAGTCCAGGGGATTCCTTCGACTCTAACTCTAGATGAACTCTTGCGCCCGCCGCGTTGACAAACTGCACCATGGCTTCCAGCTGTTCCGGCATGGTCCGGCTTGGACTTAGTTCTAGATCATGAGGACGCACAAACGTCACTTCCTGTTCGTTCGACAGATCATCGCCTGAAGCGCGCACGATGCCGTCCTCTCCCTCCACCATCCGCCCATGCGACAGACGTCCATGAAACACATTCACATCGCCGAGAAATTGATACACGAACGGTGTCGCTGGATTCTCATACACTTCATCCGGTGTGCCGATCTGTTCGACATTCCCCTGATGCATCACCACGACACGATCAGCGACTTCCAATGCCTCTTCCTGATCGTGCGTGACGAGAATTCCCGTGATGTGCAGCTCGTCATGGAGTCGACGCAACCAGCGGCGCAATTCTTTCCTGACCTTGGCATCCAGCGCGCCGAACGGCTCATCCAATAGCAACAGTTTTGGCTCCACGGCCAATGCACGAGCCAGGGCGACACGTTGTCGCTGTCCGCCTGACAGCTGACTCGGATATCGATCAGCCATGGCCTGCAGCTGGACAAGCGTCAGCAATTCACGGACTTTCTCCTGAATCCGCGATGTCGAGGGGCGTTGCGATCGAGGCTTCACCGTGAGTCCAAACGCCACATTGTCCGCTACGGTCATGTGACGAAACAGGGCATAATGTTGAAAGACAAACCCCACTTGGCGTTCCGTGATCCGCTGATCGGTCACCTCCGTCCCGTGCAGAACGATCCGTCCTTGATCAGGTCTTTCCAGTCCGGCAAGAATTCTTAACAACGTTGTCTTGCCGCAGCCAGAGGGACCAAGCAGGGCGATCAATTCCCCCGACTGCACATGAAGGTTGACGTCATTCAGCACCGTAAAGGCGCCGAATCGTTTGGTGACATGGTCGACTTGAATACTCATGTTGAACTCCCCAGGTTGGATCATTCTTACACGTCACTGCTTTCAAATTTTCCGCCGATCGGGCGACATAGTTTTTCGTTCGATCACGGTTTTCGCGATCAGGGTCACAATGGCTAGCAACGTCAACAGCGACGCCACCGCAAACGCCGAGACGCCGTTGTACTCGTTGTACAAAATTTCCACGTGCAACGGCATCGTATTGGTCAGCCCTCGGATATGACCGGAGACCACCGACACCGCGCCGAACTCGCCCATCGCGCGCGCATTGCACAGGATGACCCCGTAGAGCAAACTCCACTTAATGTTCGGCAGCGTGACACGGGTAAACATCTGCCAGCCCGAAGCCCCCAGAGTGAGAGCCGCCTCCTCTTCCTCTCGCCCTTGCGCCTGCATCAGGGGGATGAGCTCGCGCGCGACAAACGGCACGGTCACAAAGATCGTGGCCAGCACGATCCCGGGCAACGCAAAAATCATCTTGATCTCGTGCTCAGCCAGCCATGGGCCAAGCCACCCTTGCGCTCCAAAGAGGAGGACGTAAATTAAACCGGAGATGACCGGCGAGACAGCCAAGGGTAGATCGATCAGAGAAATAAGAATGTGTTTGCCGACGAAATCGAATTTGGCGATGGCCCAAGCCGCGGCCACCCCGAACAGGGCGTTCAGTGGCACGGCGATCGCCGCCACCAGAAGCGTCAAGCGGATGGCCGCCAGCGCATCCTCATCCACGAGAGAACCGAGATACCCGTCCAGTCCATGCTTCAATGCTTCAGCAAAAATTGCTGCCAATGGAATAAGGAGAAAGAAGGTGAGGTGCAAGGCTGCCGCCCCGATCAACAGTCGTCGGACAAGCATACTCTCCGTCGTGATCGAGTCTTTCCATTGCACGCTCTTCTCGGCGGTCGTCGTGCTGCTGAGCAAGCTCATGTCTTCCTCTTTCTAGTGATTCATGTGGCGAGCACTGCTCCACCATTGAAGCAGATTGATCGCCAAGGCCAGCGCAAACGAGACCACCAACATGACTACACCCAGAGAGGTGGCGCCCGCATAGTCATACTGTTCCAACTTGGTCATGATGAGGAGCGGGGTGATCTCAGACTTGAGCGGCATATTGCCCGCGATGAAAATCACCGAACCGTATTCCCCCACGGCACGAGCGAAGGCCATGGCAATTCCCGTCAGCAGTGCCGGCCACAGCTCGGGGACGACTACCGCCCAAAATGTTTGCCACCGGTTGGCCCCTAGTGTGGTTGCCGCCTCTTCAACCTCTCGATCCAAATCTTGTAGTACCGGCTGCACAGTCCGGACGACGAACGGCAACCCGATGAAGGTCAACGCGACCAGCACACCCAGGGGGGTGAAGGCCACCTGAATGCCTAATGGTTCGAGATAACGCCCGATCCACCCGTTCGATGCATAAATCGAGGTGAGCGTAATGCCGGCCACGGCGGTCGGTAACGCAAATGGAAGGTCCACGAGGGCATCAACAACGGAACGGCCCGGGAAACGGTACCGAACCAACACCCAGGCAATGATCGACCCGAAAATTCCGTTGATAAGGGCTCCAACAAGCGATGCGCCGAATGTCAGTCGGTAAGATGCGATCGCTCGAGGATCGGTGACGACAGTCCAAAACTGCTCCCATGACAACGCACTGGTTTTCACAAAGAGCCCGCTGAGTGGAATCAATACGATGAGGCTAAAATAAAAGAGCGTAAACCCTAGGGTCAGGCCGAATCCTGGAAGGACGCTGGGCTGTTTCAAGATGGCGTTCATGATATTATTATCCTTGCTAGACGTTGAAGCACTCCCAAACCTATAAAACCGTCTCTGTCGTCACGACTCAACGATGGATGAGGTTCTTCCCGTCGGAATATCGCTCCGCTGGCACCCGATAACGCAACGCGGCCCGAGCCAGTAAACGCGTCGAGTCCAGCAATGGAACAGCCGCCTGGTATCCCGCCATGAGCAATGGCAGCTCCGTACAAGCAAGGATCACGGCTTCTGCGCCGTTGAGCGCCATCTCCGCAATCACCTTCTGGACAAATAGCGCTGACTTCACCGTGCACAGTCCTGCGATCAATTCATGCCGAATGATGTGCTGAATTCGAGCACGATCATCCAGCGTGGGAGCAACGAGATCGATATTGGCTTGGCCCAACGGTTCCGAATAGATCGCACCTTCCACCACGGTCTGAGTGCCGAGAATTCCCACTCGACGCCAACGTCGGGCTTCTACTTCCTTCACCACGGATCTCGCAATATGAATCCATGGAACCGGCGACTCGACTAATCGAAAGGCTTTATGCAAGGTATTGTTCGGGCAAATAATGACGTCGGCTCCGACCTGTACCAATTTAGATGCCGACTGGATCATCAGCGAAGCCACCGCGTCCCAATCGTCCTGATCGATCGCATCGAGATACCGGTGTAGCGAGATCGAATGGAGCGTGATCTCAGGATGCGCATATCGGCGCTCCATCACACTCTCTGCTTCCTGACACAAGGTCCTGTAACAGAGCGCCGCTCCCTCCGCCGTTCCTGCCACAATCCCGATATGCGGGATACGCTCCACAAGATTATCCATGGGCGGACAACTTTCGGTATTGCTTCAGATCAAAGCAAGCCGAACCCAGCTGAGAGCCGACATCACGCTGCTCGCCCCGGTTTAGAAAGTACACCGGAAGGCCGCGGCGCGACGCTTCCCCACGCACCCGTTTCGCAAGCGCATGGCTGACACGATCCAACACGACGACGACAGCTTCTGTCGCTTTGGGGATGGTCCGGACGAGATCACGGTGCTTCCGTCCTGACCAATGTTCTACCCGACTGCTCCTGCCTTCTGTTCGTTGCCGGAAGACCTCTGCAGAGTCTCCCCCTATAATCAGTAGGTTCATGCCCATCCTCGTTCGAACTGCCCACTCGGCGGATTCGTTATTTCGGCTTGTAGATTTCGTCAAATATGCCGCCATCGGAAAAATGCGTCTGTTGCGCTTTTTGCCATCCTCCGAATACCTCATCGATCGTGAATAAATTCAACTTGGCGAATTGCCCTGCGTACTTTGCCGCCACAGTCTGGGCTCGAGGGCGGTAAAAATGCTTGGCGGCAAGTTCTTGCCCCTCATCTGAATAGAGATATTGCAGATAGGCTTGCGCCACCGCTTCTGTCCCTTTTCGCGCCACCACCTTGTCCACCACGGTGACGGTCGGCTCGGCAAGGATGCTGATTGACGGGGTCACAAGCTCGAATTTTCCCGCACCAAGTTCCTTGAGCGCGAGATACGCCTCATTCTCCCATCCAACCAGCACATCCCCGATCCCCCGTTCGACGAATGTCGTAGTGGCTCCGCGCGCACCGGTATCAAACACCGGCACATTGGCATAAAATTTTCCGATGAACTCCTTGGCCTTCTCTTGATCATTGCCGTACTTTTTCAGTGCATAGCCCCAGACCGATAAGTAGGCCCAGCGTGCTGCTCCTGATGTTTTCGGATTTGCTGGAATGATGGCCACACCTGGTTTCACGAGATCGTCCCAATCCCGAATACCTTTGGGATTTCCTTTCCGAACTAGGAACACGATCGTGGAGGTATAGGGAGCACTATTGTGAGGAAGGCGACTTTGCCAGTTGCGGGGAATCACCTTGGCTTTCTCGGAGATGGCGTCGATATCGTAAGCCAAGGCAAGCGTGACGACGTCCGCATCGAGGCCATCAATGACCGCCCGCGCTTGCTTGCCCGAGCCTCCATGCGATTGCTTCACGGCAACGGTTTGACCTTTTTCCTTTTGCCAATGCTTCGCAAAGGCGACGTTGAACTCCTGATAGAACTCCCGTGTCGGATCATAGGAGACGTTCAACAGTGTGACGTCCTCCGCCTGCACAGACAGTGGGCTGACCACAAGAAACAGCGCACCTACGGCGATAACTATCCTTTGCCAGAGACTCTTCATGCTCTATCCCTCCCGTGTAAATATAAATTGATCCATTGTCGGTCCAATTAGAATGCGAGTTGCATGCGGGTTGAGAAGATCCGCTCATCAGGACGATCCTGCACGTTCGTTCCCGCAGCGTTAATGGCCGCAATACCGTCCCCGGCACCGCCGGTGAAGGTCGTTTGTCCATAATTCAACGCCAGTCTCACACTCTGATTGAGGTACCAGTTCACCCCGACCGTCCAAGAGCGTGCACGCCTTGCGCTTTCAGAAAGATTTGCATATCCCCCCGTAAACGATGTCCCGGCAGGGTTCTTGAACGTGTCATCATCCAGAATAATTTCGCTATAGCGTCCCACGAGCTCCCAAGCCCCCCAGCCTTTTCCAAATTCAAAATTCTTCAGAGGCGTCACGCCACGAAACGAAGCCGTTTCGCCGGTCAAGAGATATGAAACACTGACATGCCAGGCTTGATGGTGTAACTGACGGCCACTGTTAGGAGTAAAAACGGTGTTCGAGCCCGGACCGCCGGCCGCTGGCGACCCTCCGGTGGTCACACTGACATCCTGAATGACGCGGGCATATTCGGACAGAATCCCGAGAGGGCCCCAGTAATAATAGGCTTGTGGCGAGATTCGTAGCCGCATGCCATCGGCGACAGCCGCACCGCTGTATCGAAAAAACGTGTTCTGACCGTCAGTGAGATAGCCGGAGAGGCCGTTTCTTGTGGCATCGGCCAAAGTTGTATCCGTAAAGTTCAGATTCCGCTCACCGGCCACATCCGTATAGGTGACCGCTGCTCCGATGCCGAGCCCACTCAACACCGACGCGTCATTCACGAAGGGTGTGGCAAACACTCGCCCCGTGAACTCTTTCCGACTATCAAACTCAGGGCCGGTGCTGATATTGCCGCCGTCACTTACCCCGCTCATGATGCCAAATGCATAATTCAGTCTGTCCCCGAAGAGATCACCATGCACCGCGATGCCCAGATCGCGGTTCGGGAGAAGCGTGTTCGTCACATAGCTCCGCTCCAGAAACTTGATATCCGCGGCACTTTGCAAGCGTTCTAACCCGACGAAGCTCTTGAATTTTCCGACGCGTATCTTGAAGGCTGGATTCAATCTGGCATCGATATAGCCGTCAATAAGAGTAACCGTTCCACCGGCGAAGTCGGGCATGATGCGAAAGTCATACTTCTCGAACAGTGTCCCTTCCAGAGTGGGCCGAAGCCGACGAAGAAGCCACCCGTCACTAGCACCATGGAAGCCCGTTTCATTGAGATCGCCGGCACGTTGATCCGTGCGATTACGCACATCGTTCGCGCCCTCGATAAACAGTCGATGATCGGCCTGTAATATGCCGCGCAGCCGAATAATATGACTCCCGTCTGCCGACTCGACGGAGAGTCCGGAGCTGCCGACCTTAGGAACCGGCACAGTTCTCTTTGCATTTTCTGCAGCTTCTTGATCCAACTCCCGCTTTCTCTTCAGAACACGCACTTCTTGATCCAACTCCTCAAATCGCTGTTCGAGTGACTTCTCCGGCGTTCCCACATCCTGCACCTGAGCCTGCACCCCGGACCCGACACTGACGCTCATCACCACCGTCACTCTGAGCAACCACAGCCTTCTCATGGAGGAATCTCCTTCTTGTGAGGGGAACCTCCGGTTGTCCGGTCAATCCACCGATTGATATTGTTAGGAATGCAGGATTGGCTCCCAGGATATGGGTGGCCGAGCTACCGTGCGCCTCTCCTTATAATGAAGAGAGACTAAGTCCGCTTTTCTGAATCTGACCTTTACGGCCGCCCATTCGCATCTTCTCTTTCCGTTCGATTTGCACGACTCGGGAGTCGTGGACAGTGATCTCTACCGACCCGAACCGAAGTCCTTTGAGCGCGAGTAAAATGGCCTCTTCAACTTCTTGATCCGAATACGACCCTCTGGCTTCTTGCTCTAGCCTGGACACAGCCTTACCCCTCCCCCTGAACGTCATGTTTTAATCATCATAAATCCGATCAAGATTAATTTTCAGTGTTTATATCGTAAGTTTATTAACATTGTCAACAATCAATTTTACAAATATTTATAAAAATAATGATTCAAATTTATTCTATTACGCTCATCACAATGCACCGATGAGTTAAGTTTAATTGACATATGTAAAGTTATATTGCTATACAGTGCGCCATGAGCACTCAACATCAACAGACTAAAGACTCGGCCCAGTTCACGAATCACCTGCGATCTGTTCGTACCAAACATGGATTTTCACAAGAAGAACTTGCTGTGCGGGCTGGCGTGACCAGACAGGCTGTTTCGGCCATTGAATCGAACCTCTACCTCCCGACAACCGCTGTAGCCCTCCGGTTGGCTTCGGTGCTGAGTTGCCGTGTGGAAGACCTCTTCAGCCTTGTCCCAACCGAAGACATTGTGGAAGGCACGTTGATCGGGTCGCTTCCTCAAGCTGAGACGAGCACCCACCCAATCCGTGTCAAAGTCTCCTCCGTTGGAACGCGAACGGTCGTGCGACCTGTCACAGACTTAGGCGAGCAACTCTCCTTTGCTGTCCCTGCCGACGGCTATGTCACCGAGACATCCGGCAAGCAGTCCGGCACCACAGTTCGTGTGAAACTCTCACGAGATCGAGAAGCCATTGAACAAGAAATCTCCGTGGCCGGTTGTGACCCTGCGATTTTCTTGGTCGGTGAACATTTGCGACGCCATAAAGACCGAACCACCGTCGTCGGCTGGACCATGAGCAGCATGGCGGCTCTCCAATCCTTGCAACGTGGCGAAGTCCATGTAGCCGGCATGCACCTCTTCGACCCGGTGACGGGCGAATCGAACTTGCCGTTTCTCAGGCGATCTTTGAAAGGATCCGGCTATGAGGTTGTGACCTTTGCGACCTGGGAGGAAGGCTTTCTCGTTAGAGCCGGGAATCCCCTATCCATCCGCTCAGCTGCCGACCTTGCAGAGCCGATGGTGACCCTGATGAATCGAGAAGAGGGATCTGGAGCAAGACTGCTGCTCGATCAGCAGTTACGGGCATCCGGGATAGAACCAGCACAAGTTCGAGGGTATGACCGTATCGTCTCGACGCATTTCGAGGTGGCGAGGGCTATTGCAGAACGTCGTGCGGAAGTTGGTATTGGAATTCGCTTTGCCGCGCAACACTTCGGGCTCGACTTCGTCCCGCTGCAAGTCGCGCGGTACGACCTGGTCGTCCCCAAACCCTATCTCAAGTCCCATCCGACGTTAACGCACCTGTTTGAAACCCTCGTTAGCCGTCCTTTTCGAGATGAGATCGAAGCCCTCGGAGGATACGACACGAGCGAAACCGGGAAACTCCATGCCCTGCGAGTCGCCTGATCACCTTTTTTCAAGATTTAAAAATACACTTTCATAACAACCGTCGGAATGAAGAGTAGCGTCTATGTCGATTAAATCGTTATGGTGGGTCGTACTCACGGTGCCGCTCGTTCTGATAGCAACGAACCAGGCGAAGGCCGTCGAGTATGGCGAGCTGGTAGAGAAAGACGGAAAATGGGTGTTCAAGGAAACCGAAGACCCCGTGCTCAAACTCATCCATGATAAGCATCTGATTACGGATGAGGATTACTTCAAATCTACGGATCGTACTGGGAAGAATTGGATCGAACCGGCCGATGCGGTGCTGAATCAACAACGAGATATTGATTGGGTTCATTATGAAAAATCCCTGCTCCGCTTGCCAGATTGGCTGGACCTTGGATTCGAAAACCGGACCAGATTCGAATCCTACGACCACCCCTGGCGCACGAACCAAGCGATCGGCAACGGCCGGACGGATGGGCAGCTCGCGTTGCGCTCACGTGTTCGGATTGGTTTGGGCGGCGACGGCCCGTTGAAGCTGCTGTTTGAGGGGCAAGATTCACGTTCCTTCTTCGATGGAGATCGCGGAGATTTCCGTGATACCACCACGGTCAATGAATTCGATATCTTACAATTAGTCGGGTCCTTAACCGTAAACAACGTCTTTGGCACCGGGCTCCGCACCGATCTACACTTCGGCCGCATGACCATGGACTTCGGCCGACGGCGCTTGATCGCGCGGAATGACTACCGAAACACGGTCAATTCTTTTGACGGATTCCACTGGCAACTCTCTCAAGGAAATACCTGGAGGGTCCGGGCATTTGCGACGCAACCGGTCGTGCGGGATGACGTGCGGCTCGATCAGCAATATCACAACCTCTTGTTTTGGGGAACTTATCTGGAGAGCAAACATTTCCCCTGGTTCCAAATGGACGCCTATTATTTTGGCCTGAACGATCAACGAGTCCCCAACGGGACCGCCCACCGAACCTACTCGACTGCCGGAGGCCGTTTGTATAAGGACCCCAAGCCGGGGGAGCTTGACTATGAAATCGAGACCTCCTGGCAAACCGGTCGTCGCGGCATCACCGATCACTTCGCCCATTTTCAACACCTTGACGTCGGATATACATTCAACAGTCTCTGGACCCCTCGACTGCTGTTTCATTTCGACTATGCCAGCGGCGATCACAAGCCAGACGACAGCCAGGATGAAGGATTCGACACTCTATTCGGCGCACGGCGATGGGAGTATGGGCCGACCGGCATTTGGGGCCCGCACTCCAGAACCAACATGATCTCGCCGGGTTGGCGGCTGATCCTCACCCCCGCATCCAACGTGATTCTGCAAGTAAAACATCGCGTCTGGTATCTGGCTCAGGACAAGGATTTCTTCGGCACTTCCGGCTTACGGGACACCACCGGGAATTCCGGCACGTCGTTGGGACATGACGTGGAACTTCGCGCCCAATGGGCAGTCACCTCCAATCTTGATTTTGATGTCGGGTATGTCCATTGGTTCAAAGGATCGTATTTTAATAGCCCCACCATCCTTGCTCAAATGCCCGCCGGTGGAAACAAGGATTCGGATTATTTTTATGCTTCGATACGAGTTCGGATCTAGAAAGGATTAATCATGAAACAGAGGATTTTTACATGGTTTTTTTTCGTTGTCGTCGCGCTGGCGGTCACACCGGCCTCGGCCGAGCAAGCGCTAGTGGCCGTGGCCGCCAATTTTGTGCCCCCGTTTCGTGAAATCGCGATTGAATTCGAAGCGGCCACCGGTCACAACGTCAGAGTCGCGGCTGGATCATCCGGGAATTTCTATTCACAGATCAAGAACGGCGCCCCCTTCGACGTGTTCTTTTCTGCCGATAGGGAACGCCCTAAGCTGCTGGAAGACGAGGGGCTGGGGGTGAAGGACACCCGCTTTACTTATGCAATCGGACGTCTTGTGCTGTGGAGTCCGAATACCGACCTCATCAAGGGAGAAGCAACTCTGCGCTCAAAAAAGTTTACACGCCTGGCCATCGCGAACCCCAAGACGGCCCCCTATGGTCTCGCGGCGATGCAAGCGATGCAGAAACTGGAACTGTGGGAGAGCATACAGCCCAAAATCGTCATGGGGGAGAACCTCGGCCAGACGATGGGATTCATCGAGTCCGGCAATGCCGACTTAGGCTTCGTAGCCCTGTCTCAGGTCATGGCCCCGAAGATCAAAGGGAAGGGATCTCTGTGGGATGTTCCCAGCAACCTTCACGAGCCGATCAAACAGGACCTGATCTTGCTGACGAAGGGAAAGGACAACCAGGCGGCAAAAGCCCTTATGGAATTCATAGGTGGACCTCAGGCCAAAGCAGTAATTGAACGTTATGGATATGAATTGCATTGAATAGCAAAATGGTTTGAGCAAGAAGTAGAGCATGATGGATATGCCCCTGAATCAAGTCCGGATCGTCCTATGTGATCCCCAATTCTATTTTCCAATCGCCTCAAATCCCCCTGCGTTGATACGGATGTTGAAGCCCTAGGCGGATACGGCTGCGAAACTGGGAAACCCTTACTCTACGAGCCCGCATGAGATTGTTCTCATGAAGACGGTTGGCTCATCATGATACAAGTATGGGGTGGTCAATATTTTTGGAATCTGGTCTGCTGTAATAGGAGTTATGAAATGGCTCGTCAGCGGACCTGCATTAGCTGAAGGACCGATGACTGAGCCGCCACCGTCAGTCCAGACCAAACTTGCCTCAAATCTTTTAGAAACGAGCTCCAACATCAAACAGCGGGCAGACGCTCAAACCGGAAAAAACTGGATCGAACCGGCCGATACGATTCTCAATCGACGGCAGGAGATCGAGTGGAGTCGATACCTCAAATCCGGACTGCGCCTTCCTGACTGGATTGACTTGGGACTCGAGCAACGGACTCGATTCGAGTCGTATAGCCACCCCTGGCGGGCAAACCAAGCCATTGGAAATGGACGGACTGATGGACAAGTACCTCTGAGGTCGCGAGTTCGCTTTGGATTGGGTGGAAACGGACCATTGCGATTTCTTTTCGAGGGGCAGGATTCGCGTTCCTTTCTAGATGGAGACCCTGGAGATTTCAGAGACACGACCACGGTCGATGAATTCGACGTTTTACAGTTACTCGGATCGTTGACCTTGCGGAATGTGATGGGTACCGGGTTACGGACCGATTTTCATTTCGGACGCATGACCATGGATGTGGGAAAGCGACGGCTGATCGGACGAAACGCCTTTCGCAACACCGTTAATTCTTTCGATGGTCTTCACTGGCAAATCAGTCAAGACAAGACCTGGCGACTCCAAGCCTTTTTCGTGGAACCGGTCATCCGAGACGAGGTAAGTCTCGATACACAGAACGACAAGTCGCTCTTTTGGGGAACTTATTTTGAGAGCAAACATTTCCCCTGGTTTCAGTTTGACGCCTACTACTTGGGCCTGAACGATAGGCGCGTGGCGAATGTGTCAAACCATCGCACCTATTCCACGTTCGGAGGACGCCTCTATAAAGATCCCAAGACGCAAGAGCTGGATTACGAAATTGAAAGTTCCTGGCAAATCGGAAACAGAGGCGTGATTGACCATTTTGCCTATTTTCATCATCTGGATCTCGGATATACGTTCGATCTCCCCTGGACGCCAAGGGTTGTTTTTCATTATGACTACGCCAGCGGCGATCATCGGCCTGATGATAGTCAAGATGAAGGGTTTGACACTCTGTTTGGCTCCAGACGTTTTGAGTACGAGCCGACCAGCCTCTGGGGTCCATTTTCCAGAACAAACCTCAGTTCACCGGGTTGGCGATTGATCGTCGTGCCCGCGCCTGGCTGGATTCTCCAAGTCAAACATCGCGTCTGGTATCTCGCGCAGAGCCGGGATTTCTTCGGCAATTCTGGCTTGCGAGATGCGACAGGCAACGCCGGCGCTTCTTTAGGACATGATGTCGATCTTCAAGCCCAATGGGCGATCAACGCCAATCTGGATTTCGATGCTGGATACGTCCATTGGTTCAAAGGCTCGTATTTCGATCGGCTCCCCGCCTCTGCAGGCTTACCGGCTGGAGGAAATAAAGACAGTGATTATTTTTATATTTCGATGCGAGTCAGGATCTAGACATGGCTAACCATGAAACAGTCGATTCACGAACTTGACACCCGACAATAAATGCGAACCATCAATAGATGCCATCGTTCACCGCGAAGAAAGTACACATGGAAGCCTTAACAGAGCTAGATCTGAGTGCACTGTGGGTCACCGTACAACTCGCCGCTACGACGGTGGCCGTGCTCCTTCTCATCGGCACACCACTTGCCTGGTGGTTGGCCCACACCCGCTCACGCATCAGACCGATCATTGAAGCACTGGTTGCGCTTCCCATCGTGCTGCCTCCCACCGTCCTTGGATTTTACCTGCTCATTGCGCTCGGTCCCTATGGGCCGTTCGGACGAGTGGCACACGTCAATCTCGCGTTCACATTTACCGGACTCGTCATCGCCTCGGTCTTCTATTCCATGCCGTTTGTGATCCAACCGCTCCAAGGGGCGTTTGAAGCCGTCGGGAAAGCCCCGCTGGAAGCAGCCTGGTCACTTCGTGCGTCGAGACTCGATGCCTTCCTGACCGTGGTCTCGCCGATCGCCCTGCGTGGATATATCACTGCCATCGTACTGGGGTTCGCACACACGATCGGTGAGTTCGGCGTGGTCCTCATGGTCGGTGGCTCGATTCCTGGAGAAACACGCGTCCTCTCCACAACGATTTTTGAGCATGTGGAAGCTATGGAGTATGGCCAAGCCCATGCGATCGCGACTGTCTTGTTGACCTTTTCGTTTCTCGTTTTGCTGGCTGTGTACGTCGCAAACCGTCGATTTCCCATCCACGTCTCATGAGTCTCTTACGAGCAAGATTTGACCTGCGATTGTCGACATTTCATTTGAATGTGGATCTCGATGTACCGATATCGGGTATCACCGCGATCTTTGGCCCCTCCGGATCAGGCAAAACCACGCTCCTGAGATGTCTCGCCGGACTTGAGCGAGCTCCACATGGCTTCATGCAATTCGGCGAGGAAGTCTGGCAGGACGAAACAACGGATCTGTGCCTGCCTCTCTATAAGCGTCCGATCGGGTATGTCTTCCAAGAGCCGCGCCTGTTTCCTCATTACAACGTCCGTTCGAATCTGCGGTACGGCTACAACCGCATTCCCTCGAAAGAACGCCGCATTACGATGGAACAGGTCGTTGAGATCCTCGGCATCGGCCATCTGCTTGAGCGCCGCATCCACAAACTCTCCGGCGGAGAGCAACAGCGAGTGGCCATCGGCCGAGCGCTGCTGACCAGCCCCAAACTTCTCTTGTTGGATGAACCGCTCGCCTCTCTCGATATTCAACGTAAACAAGAATTACTCCCGTTCATCCGCCGACTGCATCAGCAACTACACATCCCGGTGGTGTATGTCAGCCACGCGATAGCTGAAATTCTTCAACTCGCAGATCGCATCGTCCTGCTGAAAGAAGGCCACGTCGTGGGAGTCGGTGCGCTCAACGAGGTGCTGACCGATCTGCCGTTTCGAGGCAGCTTCGGCTCCCATCGAATCGGCGCAATTTTTGACGCGCACGTTACAAGCCACGATGCTCAGTACGGACTGACTCAGCTGGAATTCAAAGGCCAGTCCCTCTTCATTCCACTACAACCAGCCACCATCGGGCAGTCCATGCGCGTGCACATCCTGTCTACCGATGTCACCCTCGTCGTCGGGCGGGTGGGCTCCCCCACCAGCGTGCTGAATATTCTTGAAGCGACGATCGTTGAGATACGGGAGATCAATCACACGTCGGTGGACATTCTGTTGGACATCGGAGCACCCCTGGTCGCCAGTATCACGAGAAAATCGCTGATGTTGTTAGGATTGAAACCAGGTCAGCGCGTGTTTGCCCATATCAAAGCAGTCGCGTTGAACGAAGAGTTCGCGGAATAGCGCCTCTCTCCCCAGTTTCTGTGGATAAGCCTGTGGTTAAGTATCCCCACCGATGCCGAACACACGCTACGCCCTCATATCGAGCTTCTTGCCTAGTTTTTGGTCATCATCACGGCCGCATATCCCGGCACATGGGGCAAAGACCAATTTCATACATGTTTTGCACATCCTCCACTATCTCCAGCCTGAAATTCCTTCTATACTGCGATCCGCTTGACGAGAACAAAGCGATGTGTTACCAATGGATACATCATGAAACCACAAGACGTCAGACGCCTTCGAGAAGAATTAGGTCTCACGCAGCAACAACTGGCTGATGCCCTGCACACAACTCGCGTATCCGTCGCACGGTATGAGGCCGGCATGCGGAAGATTCCCGGCATCGTCTCGGTCGTGCTCAATCAATTACGACAAAAAACCGAGGTTCCCATGGCCGGCCTTGTTGCCGCTGGAACGCCAATCGAACCAGTCTCGCAAGCGGAACTGGTTGACGTCCCACCGAGCATGTTCCAGGACGGAAAAACCTTCGCCTTGAAGGTCAAAGGCGAGTCGATGAAGGACGAAGGCATTCTCCCCGGCGACTTGGTCATCGTCCGTAAACAAGAGACCGCGAAGAATGGACAAATGGTCGTGGCTCTGGTCAATCGTGAAGCGACGATCAAGATCTACTACAAAAAAGAACGCCATATCGAGCTGCGTCCGGCCAACGATACGATGCAGCCGATTATTGTCCGACCATCCGACGAGTTTCAGATCGAAGGGCTTGTCATCGGCGTCATTCGGCATTGCGCTCTTTAGAAAAGGAGTGGGATCATGCCAGCACTCATCTCCGTCACGAGCGATCAGCTCATCAAGTTAGAACAAACGGTAGCCGCCTTGGATGATCGACTCAAACACCTCCAAGCGGGATTACGGACAGCCAAGATCACTTCACCGGCGAAACGGTTGTGGATCTTGACCGGCTCCCGACAGACACGTGCTTTTATGTCCTCCGTGTGCAATCAACATATTCGCCCCAACACAAAGGTCACGACTCATGATGGCCCAAGCACGTAACGTACAGTCGGAGACTGCCGCAGGCCCCTGTTCAGATTGCGGGGCGGTCGTTGAGCAACGAATGGAATCGATCGACGGCTTTACCTGCTCCATGGTCCAACTCTGTCCCGCCTGTTGGAACGCCCATAGACAGCGGCAAGTTTTCGCCGGCGGATGCTGCGGTTGACGAAAGAGCAAGAAGTATCCGCCCTCCCCTTCCAATCTGTCTGCCAGTGCGTTACAGTTCGGCTCACGCCCCCGTAGCTCAGTTGGATAGAGCAGCGGTTTCCTAAACCGCGGGTCGTACGTTCAATTCGTATCGGGGGCACCAAACCTTTCCTTTTTACGTTCAGGCAGTGACAAAATAGTGCACCACCTCACATCGTGTTGTGAAGCGGATTCATCTCCTCATAACGGACGATGCAAGAACGAAGATCTGCACCTCTATCTCGATCCTGCTCCTAGACGGCGAGACGCAAGGATGACTCGGCAAGGACGTTCAACAACGGATCACGGAGCTATGACCTACGACTGGCAGATGGTTGAAGGGCAATGGGGTGTCAAATGGACACTGCTTGTGCTCTGTATCCTGGGCCTAGTAAGCTGCTCGCACAAAGGAACCCCCGTCGGAGCCGCACAAACACACGTACAGACTCCTCCGAAGGCTATGGCCGATGGGGCAACGCCTGGATCGAAGGGGTATCTTGCGCTCGTGCAACAGCGCATCCGTAATGTCTGGAAAGCCCCGGCGCTGGATTTTACGAATCGCACCTATACGACGGTCGTCAAGTTTCGGCTTCATAAAAATGGATTAGTCAGCCTAGTGAAAATCGAGCAGTCATCCGGCAATGAGTCCTATGACGCCGCAGGGAGACAGGCGGTGCTCAGTGCCAGTCCACTACCGGCCTTTCCGCCCGATCTCTCACATGCGTACGTTGATGCCCATATCACCCTGACCGCTCCCTCAGAGAAGGAGTGACTATCCGTACAACCAGCCAGTCGATGAGCGCTGGACGCCCCAAGCACGAATCATAGCCCAGAAAGCCATCTCGCTTTCCAGGCCAGAAAAAGATGGTCAAGAAATAGTATCCAACCAACTAGACTCTTTCGTCATTGAGCCATGTATTTCTGACATGGTAAGGCACCTCAGCCTCAGACAGGCGGGATTCGTTGGCTAGGTCTATGGTACGTGATGTCGGTTACCTATGTGGTATCGGGGGCCGTAACAGTAAAGCTCCCTCCGAATGGTTCCGCGCTCCCCACCGACAGAAGACCGGAAGCTTCCTCCTCCAGCGCTGTCAATGATGAATGCCCTGGAATCCGAACCGACGCATCAGGCGGCCGCCCCAATAGCAGCCACAACGGTTCCCGACATACTGCACTTCCTCCTACAGTCGCAGACAGCCGAGCACGCCATGGTGCTCAAGATACAGCTCACGCATGCGGCACACGAGATTCCAGGTGTTCTATCTAGACGCGCTGTGCAACCCACAGGTCGGACACATGAATCTACGCGACTTTCCGTGACTCTTCCGGATCCGTCTCCGCAGATCCTTCATTAGCCGAGACCAGCACAATAAATGGCTCCTTCACACCAGTCATGCGCGCGGAACTCTGAATCCGCAACGTGATGGACTCGTTTATTTCCTGCCCTTTCGACGCTAAGACAACATCGCTGTTGGTCCGAACATCTTCGCCAAGAATCATGCCCAACCGCAGCTGGCAGGCTCTTATACGGTGAACGTCGTATTTGGGACTATCGGCAATTACCTCATCCAGGGCGTTCAAGACGTTCGGATCATACCGGCCCGTCCTGTTCTTAAGGTCGTTAATCGCTTGCAGCCTAGTCTTGCCGGCAGATTCAAGAGCATCGAAATCCAGCGCCACTTTTAGAATTCTCGCTTCCACGGGGGCCGGAGAGGAAGAACGAGCGTGGTCCGGTCCAGCGCCACTGTCGTAGTGTTTATCCTGAAGCCGGATGATGTCTCCGACGTGTTTCATACGGGGAATCTTGGCCACCAAATCAGCGGCAACATAGGGATGC
This sequence comes from Candidatus Nitrospira nitrosa, assembly GCF_001458735.1. Lineage (NCBI taxonomy): Bacteria > Pseudomonadati > Nitrospirota > Nitrospiria > Nitrospirales > Nitrospiraceae > Nitrospira > Candidatus Nitrospira nitrosa. The sequence goes on along the minus strand of NZ_CZQA01000011.1, from coordinate 129,647 downwards.
TGATTGTATAGTTGTGATTCGTCAGAAGTAAGCGGTTCTCCTCGGTAAACCTTCTTCAAAACCGCTTCCGGCAAGATGACACAGCCAATCTGAGATAAGAGGGCCGCAATCTTGATCGGCCATAATTCCGCGATGTGCATATGTCCGGCGATCGCTTCAGCCAGTCTCGTGATGCGGGTGGAGCGGCCGAACGCCTCGGGGTTGACCAGCGATAAAACTTCGCATAAGACCTTGATGCTACCGCTAAGCGTCTGCTCTAAAAGTTCCCGTTCAGCCGTGACCAGCCGATACTGAGAGACTCCGGCCGTGAGGGCGTCTGCCAATTGATCTGAGGAGCAGGGCTTCGTGAGGAAGCGAAAAATTTGCCCTTGGTTGATGGCATTGATCGCTGATTGAAGGTCGGCTTTGCCGGTCAACAGCAGACGCGTTGTATCGGGCGATAGTTCCCGCACCTTCGACAAGAACTGAATTCCATTCATTTCTGGCATTTGGAGATCCGACACCACCACTGAAAACGGGCCCTGTGTTGTCAAAACCTGCAAGCCTTCCGTCGGTCCAACAGCAATCTCCAGTGAAAACTCCTTGCGTAGCTGCCGTCGGTATCCCTCGAGTATATTCACATCATCGTCCACGCATAGAATTCGCTCGTTCATCATGCTGACTCCTGTCTGGTATTCTCAGCAAGATTTCGCCAGTACGGCACTCTATCGGCCAGCTTGAGCCGCTCCAAATAGGGTAGATCCAACGAAGAAGATAGGTATTCCATTGCTGGCCCGGCAATTTCTTGATGGAGGACCTCAGCCACATGGACCGCGGTCACTGGGCTAAAATCATTTGTCGGAAACTCTCCCGGGCAATGATGAAGCGAGACGGCCTCTACAATTGAGGGACCAATTCCCCAAAGTGCCAATAGGTATGCGCCAACTTCGGCATGAGTCACGCCAAACTCGCTCTGTTCTATCTCCCAGAGCTTCATTTTCTGAGCGCGTGCCGTTTCGAGTAGAGAGCGATACGACTCCCCGCAACCGGCGGCCAGCATGAGAATGCCTATGTCGTGAAGCAAGCCGCCTATAAAGGCTTGCTCGACCTCTACCCTCGGCCGTCGTTCTGCTTTAGCGATAGCACGTGCCAACATGCCGGTCATCATCCCTTTCGACCACAAGGCGTCAATATGGAACGCGCTCACCTGCTCACCGGGAAATTGCGTGAACACATCGGCCGTCAGCATAAGCGACTGAACAATATCCACCCCAAGAAAGTTCACGGCCTCTTCCACCGTTGATACGTTCGTGGCCAACCCGAAGTATGCGGAATTGACGAGTTGCAACACCTTGGCTGTCATCCCGGGATCCTGCGCAACGATGTCGCTCACAGCCCTCAACGACCAATTGTCTGACTCCACCAAATTCTTGATCTCAGAGTAGAGCCTCGGCATGCTCGGAATGGTCTGCATCCGTCCTACCACCGCTCGAAGACTGTCGTTCTTCAGTGCCCCCGGCAAGACACATGCCCGTTGAATCGTTGCCTGAAGCACCTTCGCTTCGCAGGGCTTAGCCAGAAAGAGATGCGTGGCACTAATCGATTGCAATACCATCTCCTTATCGGATTGCCCGGACAAGATGACTCGAATGACGTGGGGATATCGCCGCTGGACTTCCCGTAATAACTGAGCCCCATCCATACCAGGCATCCGCATATCCGAGATAACAATATCGATAGCAGACTGCTCGAGAATCCTCAGCGCCTCTTCACCTCCACACGCAAAGAGCATATTCCATTCGTCCCGCATAGAGCGCAATGTACGTTTCAAGCCATCCAGAATCCTCTGCTCATCGTCGACGAAAAGAATGTGTTTCATCATCGCCACATTGTTCGCGTTGCTATTCCCCTAATCCAGGGCAGAATCCTGCAAACGACACAAGACGAGCCTTGGATCGCATGTTTCACGCTCAAGTCTCATGTGGACTTCCTCAAGCAGCCTCCCGAACGGATGGCGCTTCCCTCGGTTTCACCGGCAGGTGGATGATAAATATTGTGCCCTGGTCTACTTCGCTCTCCACGTCGATTCTTCCGCCATGCTTGTCCACTACTACGGATCGGGCAATCGCTAAGCCCTGGCCAGTTCCCTTGCCGACCGGCTTCGTCGTAAAGAACGGATCAAAGATCTTTCCCCGGATCGTCTCGGGAATTCCGCCTCCGGTATCGCGTATCCGGATCTCCACCCCGTCGCCGACCGTCCGTGTAGAAATTGTGATCCGCCCCTTCTGTGTTGTGCCCTTCACGACATCTCCTATGGCATGGGCAGAATTTACAATGATGTTGAGCACCACCTGATTGATGGGACCTAACTGGCAGAAGACCGGCGGGAGGTCTGGCGCAAGATCCATAATCAGTTCCGCCACATACTTCCATTCGTTGCGTGAGACTTCCACCGTTGTTTGGATAGCTTTGTTGAGATCTTCATACGCAGCCTCCTCTCCGCCTGGATGGGCGAATTCTTTCATCGCACGTACGATCTTTGTGATGCGTTCAACCCCTTCGAAGGATTGCGTGATGGCCTTGGGTACTTCTTCCTGCAGATACTCAAGATCCACCCGTCGCGCCTCCGCTTCACAGCGCTCAATAGCTTCCTGCTGGCACGAGCCTGCCTTGGCCGAGGTCAACAACGTGTGATGGCGATCAAGCACGGCCCCTATATCGGTGAAAGCGTCCGACAAGAATCGTAGGTTGTCACCGACGAATTGAGTCGGTGTGTTGATTTCATGGGCCACGCCGGCCGCCAATTGCCCCAGCGATTCGAGCTTCTGCGCCTGACTCAGGTCATGCTCCAGCGCCAGATACTCCGTGATATCTTCCCCCATGAGAACGATATCCAGGCCACTGTTCGTCTTGAGCGGCGACAATGTGAGCTTGAGATAGCGTGGTCGTTCGCCCTCTTTGCTCAAGACGACTTTGTTCAGACGCACAACCACCCGGTTCTGCGCCGCCTGCGCGATCGCCTCGGACACAACATGCCAGTCCCATGCGATGACGAGCCCACCAAAGGGTTTCCCGATCGCCTCATCAGCGGTGATCCCAAAGGTTCGCTCAGCCTGGTTAGTCCATTCCGCCACGACGGTCGCATTGTTGAGTTGGATGAAAAAGGCTTCCACTGTGGCCAACAAGGTGCGCTTTTGATTGACTAATTCCTGTGACGCTTGCTGCGCAGCCTCTGTTTGATGCCATTCCGCTCGCAGTCTGTGCATCGTCCAGAGGAGCAACGCCCACAAGGGAAAGAAGATGGCCATCCCCCAGAACGTAACGGTCTGAATGAGAGAACGGATCGGCCCAAGCACGGTTTGATGATCGACTTGAACGAGTATGCCCCACCCCAACTGTGGGAAATCCTTCTGCTCAGGGATCGGCGCATAGCCTGTGAGAACCTCTACCGGCCGGTGCGCATACTGCTCCAGGATGAATCCCGCTTCTCCGGCAGTGGCTCGCTCCGCCGATTTGACGCCAAGGTTGATCAGATTGGTGGTCCCTTCTAGCAGATGCCGTGACTTGATAAGGACCTGCCCCTGTTTATTGACCACTTGATACTCCATGCCTTCCCGGGATTCCATTTTCCTTTTCATCTCACGAAGCGAGCGGGTCACCACCTCGTCGAGCTCTGACAACCTGATTCGCGTAACAAGGGTTCCCTCAAAAGGGCCGGAACGACCAGGCCACGCAGGCAATGTCACCGGAGTTGCAAAGCTGAGCGTCCACTGCCCGTCCACCAATTCATCGTGTTGGATTTCTTGGATCGTAATACCCCGCTTGCCGTCTACTGGGCCCACCCATCTCGCACTCCCTGCTTCTTTGCCGACGGCAGCCGGATCGGTACTGGCGACGACTCGACCGGCTTTATCCACGAAGCCGATCCAGGCATAAATGGGGTATGCCTCCTGAATGTTCTTAAAGTGCTGGCTCCAGTGTTTCTCCCGTGCTTCGTACCCCACCTCCGGTAAAATACCTTGGATAAGTTTCATGTCTCCATAGCGCTCAACGAGCAGCAGATCAATTTTTTCGGCAATCTCCATGGCCGCCCACTGCAGCTCCCGTCCGGTTCGGTCGACCAGATAACTCTCAAACTTCGAGATCCCAAATAGCACGATGCCGGCCGCAACCGCAGTCACGGCCACCATGTTGAATGGAATCCATCGATACCGAATAGATTTCGTCATGATTGATACGCTCTAAGTCCTTGAATAAGCGATCTTACGCCAACTGCGCCTGTATGGCGTTGATAAGAGTTTCGTTTGAAAAGGGTTTATCTAGAGTCTGATGACACCCGATCGACTTGGCCACGCGCAGAACATCGATATACCTTCGTTCCCCTCCGCCGGACATCGCGATGATTTTGACCTGAGGGTACGATCGGCGAATCTGTCGGATAGTCTCTATCCCTTCTTTCCCTGGCATAAAAATATCGACGAGCACGACATCGATTGCATGGGTCCCCAACAACATCATTCCTTCCCCACCTTCCGCAGCTTGTAAGATCGTGTAGCTTTGTTTTCGGAGCGTACGTTGCAACGAGTCTCGCAGCGACGGATCATCCTCAATAATCAGGATGGTTGCTGGCTTCGTATTCAACATCTCGACTGCCCTCCTTGCCTCATCTAGTTCTCAACGTATTGGTATGCTTGTATAATATCGGTCCCCGTCAGATAAGCCTTGAATGGGAGAGACGCGTGTGAGAGACGGTCTAACCAGGTTGCGTCATCCTGCTGGACCGGCACGGACGGTAGGCCCGCATTGGCCTTGAGGTTTTCACCTGTTATGAAATTAGGCGCCAGTCTTTTCGCGGAAGGTCGAGCGATCGAGCCAGAATGGGAAGATCACGATCCAGCTCTCTCAACAGAGCATCGTGTCACCAGTTAGCAGTGGTAGTCCCTCTCTCCTCTTGTCGTCAGATTGCTAGGTTCACCTCCTTGCGCGAACAGAAGACCACCCTGCAGGCCGGTTCCTCAAGCTGACGGTCATCCATTTAGATTTCGCTTCACCACGAGCACGCACATGACCATAGTGGCAGGAACTGTTTTAGCGGTCAGACTCCTTTATTTCTACGCGTCGGAGCCGAACAAGCACAAGTACAGACTACTCAGAAGGCTGTGGCCGATGGGCCAGCGCCTGGAGTCACGGCGCATCTTGCGCTCGTGCAACAGCGAATCCGCGACGTATTGAAGGCCTCGGCACTGGATTTTACGAATCGTACCTATACGGCTGTCGTTCATTTTCGGCTTCATAAGAATAGATCAGTCAGCCTGGTGCAACTTGAGCAGTCGTCCGGCAATGAGAACTATAATGCGGCAGGAAAACAAGCGGTGCTCAACACCAGTCCCCTACCGGCCTTTCCGCCCGATCTCTCGCATGTCTATGTGGATGCCCATATCACACTGACCGCTCCTTCAGAGAAGAAATAAATATCCGATCGATAAGCGTTCTTTATGGCACTCAGTGAGATCTGAACGTCCCAATAGGGAAAGCATCTGCCTGGAGAAACTCGACATTTCACAAAGACGAAAGGTGGTCAATAAACAGTATCCGACCCCTTTACTTCCTCCTCATGTCGATTTTTTTGCAGAGATATGCATATCGTTTCCCTAGTTCAAAAACAGATCCTTGTGATCGCTACAACAATCGTGAAGAGACAGGCATGGGCCCAGCTCTTACAACGATGTTGTCAGGTGGCCTAATGCCATTACATGCTGGTGAAATACCGCTGACGCTGGTAGTCTCGAAAGTCGACACAGAGTTCTATGCACTTAGCGTGGTCCCGTGAAAAGCGAAGAAGGGACGGTGGACATGAGTCAAAGTCAGTTTAAGGGTTCACTGATTGAGGTCCGTCATTCAGTCACCGCCGCATCTGCGTTTGCCCAACTGTTTGAAGTAACGCATCCAGAACATGCCGAAGCCCTAGAGGAATTTTGCGAGAGGCTTCAAAAAAGCTGTCGCGAGCTGGGAGATGTTATTTATACGAACAATCCACAGGTAGGATAAGATGGTCCCCACCCTCCATTTGATTCTCACCAGTTCAACGGCGGCAAAGGATCATGCCCGTCGTCTGCTCGGATTTGGTAGCCACGAACAGAACCAGGCATTGATCCGGTTTGCCGAGGAAGTCCAACAGGCTGAAGATGCGCTGATCCACAGCATCGACACACCATCATTAACTAAAATCTTCGATGCGGTCGATTGTGCGATCAGATGGGCTGAGAAGTTTGGCAAATTGCATGACCAAACCGAAGCAGCAAGAACGTTTAGTCAAGACCTCAAACGGGTCAGCCTCGAATTACAAACTGTCTGTCAGATGGACAGATCTTTTCAACACACTCAAGAGGGCATTCCGACGGACACGCATTTATACGCAGTTCTGTCGTGGGTCACAAAGGCCAGCTCATATGCCAGGTTTGTTGCTGTCCGACAGGCGGAGTATGCGATACCGTTACAGCTGTTTCAGGAAGAAGTACAACGCATTCAGGGGACGCTGCAAGAGGCCGTCAATCCCAGTTCCATCTCGGAGGAAGAGGCGCGTCGCCGAGGGTGGCTTGACGCCTAACTCAATCGGATTTCAATGAAGCGTTCAGAGGGACGATAGACCAAAACTGATTCAGTCGACCAACACCTCAACAGGATGGCTCAGCAAAATCACTCATGGCTGATTTTTGAACCTATTGACCACAAGAAATGAGACAAGACGGTTAGAAGTTTACAAACACTCTTGTCAGTATGATTTTGCCCCCCTCATGGTATGCCCCATAATTCTTTTTCAAAAATTTCCTCCCTCTGTGCAACTGCCTCGGCACACCCTCGTTACTGGAAGCACTCTTGATTCACCTACAAGTCTTCCTGTGCTATGCATGAGCCTCAAGATGTGGTATATGAGTACTGCTTATGTATAATATTATACTATATCGCTACTAGAATGCGACCCTGGCATATCGATACGTGATACATCATGCTCTCAGCCTGAGAAAATGCCCAGAGATATGACCGCTGCGGGCCCGTCACCAGCTTCCGGTATGAGGCTGCTCCTTTTCACTGTGAGGATCAAATGAAGCGTTTTCCCTGCTTTTCTCGGTGGCATGATGTCATACTTTGCAGTCTGCTAAGCCTCGGAATAGTTATAGCGACCGAGCGGCTCGTGCAAGCCGGACAATATAGCCTCACAGATTTGGGCTCACTGGGTGGAGGCAGGAGCGGTGCCACTGCCATCAATAACTCTGGAGAGGTTGTCGGATGGTCCACCGTCCCAGGAAACATCTCGCACGTCTTTCTGTACAAAAGCCACATGATGATGAGCTTGGGCATCACGGTGGGGGTTTACGCAAGTGCTTATGGCATCAATGATTTGGAACAAATTGTGGGACAGACGGGTGATGGCTATCCCTTCCTGTACGACCATGGTACCGTACGACTTCTCCCTGGGATTGCGGGTAATGCAGGTTATGGTCGTGCTTACGCGATCAATGCCTCTGGCGTAGCCGTCGGTTACACTCAAACCAGTGCCACCTCCTATGCGGTGATGTACCACAATGGCGTTCTGACGAATATCAATGTGTGGGGCGGACCTTTCAGCGCTGCCTACGATATAAATGATTCTGGACAAGTCGTGGGGCAGGCCGGACTCATAAACTTTGGCCCCCGTCACGCCTTTCTGTATCACAATGGCGTCATGACAGACCTACATACCTTTAGTGGCCGCTCCAGTGTCGCCTTGGGTATCAATAACTCGGGGCAAATTGTTGGACAAGCTATGGTGAAGCTATCAAGCGTCTCGGAAGCAGGGCGTGCCTTCCTGTACACGAATGGCAAAATGGTAGACCTTCTGAGTCCACCTGGGGTTACGATCGATGCGAGTTCTGCCAATGGAATTAATAAATCAGGGCAAATTGTGGGGTGGTATAACAAGCCGGGGTACGGACACTTTGCATTTGTTTATTCAAACGGCGTGATGCATAACCTCAATACAATGCTGGACGCTAGTGGAACTGGATGGGGTCTCAGTGAAGCAATCGCCATCAATGACCTCGGACAAATAATATGCAAGGCGGGAAGCCACACAGTATTGCTCACACCAGTACCCGTTCCCTGAGCGGAGTGGCTGTCCAGATTTGAGAGCTCGCTGCTGGTTAGACATACGTCTGTCGGCCCAAAGCCGTACTATTTGAGGGAAACCTTTTCTGAATACTAAGCGAAGCAGAAGAGGTCACCTCTCTCACTTGTGCTCATTTTGTGCTCACGCCCACCTCATTCCATCCCATTCCAGGCAATTCCAGCCAAAAATGTGAGTGAGCTGAACGCATTGATAGAATTGGCTTAACTGCGCTTGAGTAGGCTGGAGTGGGATGCTAAAGTTGCTTTCCTAAACCGAGGGTCGTACGTTCAATTCGTATCGGGGACACCAAAGCTTGCTTGTGCGTACCGCAGGCTCTTTTTTCCTCTATTTACCACCAGACTTACTCGTCCCCACCGCTCACTGAGACATCGGCGTAATCTTTGCGGTGGGATAAACTCCACCCGCAGTTCGCTGCCTGGTAAGAAACGCATATCTCCTGCCCAGCTATCATCAGATTACCAACAGAGAATTCTTCTTCCGACAGCCCTACCCCTCCTTCATCCCTACCACGCAAGCAACAGAATCCGGCGCCATCGATTTGATTTCGAGATGGGCTCTGGAAAAACCCGCAGCCTTGACTGTGGCGACCATGGTGTGACCGGCCTTCAGGGTATCTTCGACCGTGGGACCCTGCACAGAGGGCTGAAACGCGACCACGATCTTCCCTCCAGGATTCATCTGACGGTGCACCCTTCTCAACGCGTCGTCAGGATTGTCCCAATAGTGGAAGGCATTGACCATGAGACACTTATCATACCGGTCGTAACCGCCGGCAAGATCGGAGACTGAGGCCAGTCGTAATTCGACTCGGCCCTGTGCAATCGCTGAGGCGTTACGCTTTTTCGCATGCTGGACCATCACCTCAGAATGATCAATACCCACGATGTGCCCGTTCGTCACCACCTTGCTCATAAGGGCGATGGCGACACCCGGTCCAAAACCGACTTCCAACACACGATCCGTGGGCTGCAGCTCCAGCAACGACAGGGCCCATTCGTTTCGTTCTCGGTTCGATCGTCGATGTGCCATGATCCACCCGGCCACCTTACCTCCCAAGCCGGTCGGCTTCTCAAACTGGGAACGGGCCCGGCGGGTGGCTTGCACCTGATCAACTTGCTCAACCTCTTCGTCAACATTGCCGACATGAACGTGCTGCACTTCCGTTCGCATCATGACCTCGTCAATTCAATCTTTACTCTTTCCGGCCACATCTCAACCCACGCTACACCAGCGCACCGCATATATTCAAATGAGGACTTCGCTCTGCGGGGAGTATGCGACTTCCCCTCTACAGTCCATTTCTGTCTTGTTCGATGAGAGTGAGAACGCGTATTCGCCTGTAGACGACCCATTGCCCCAGTGGGAATCATGAACAAATTCGAGTAAGATACGTGATTATCAGCGAACTGGAGGATTTATGCGGTACGTGTTGCAGCTGCTCATCGGAATCCTGGTGTGGGGGAATATCGGTGTCGTCAACGCACTCGACTCTGGAAGCCGGGAATCGTTACGAGGGATGTTCGGACTGGGGCTGGTCATTGAAGAGGTCAGTCCCGATGCGTCAGCTGATGGACTCTCACAAGAGGCCATCCGCACAACAGTCGAGCAAGCCCTTCGCTCAAAGGGTATCCGACTCCTCACTGAACGAACCAGGTCTGGCTCATCCCCGTATCTCTACATCAATGTCAATACGCTGAAGGAAGAACTTGGGTTGTATGCCTATACGGTCACAGTGGATCTCAAGCAACTTGTCGGGTTGCTCTCCATGAAAAATAAGAAGACATGGGGCACCACGTGGTCGGCAAGTGTGATTGGAATGGTGCGACAGGAGAATGTGAATCAAATCATCACAGACGCCGTCGAACCGCTGGCCAAAGACTTTATCGACGACTTTATAGCGGTGAATCCACGGTAGGAGCTCCACGTTCGCCGAGGCAGTACGCATATCGCATCGCCCTCTCCTTCATCAACCCTTTCGCCTCGACCATGACGACTTGCCGGTCATAGGATCGCGAGGCCTTCATGCTCCCTCTCGCACAACTCACCGAGACCATCGGCGCAAACCCGTTGTTTTCTTGCTCGGTTCGTGCCCCTCAGTTAGACTTTTTCCACGACTATGGCACGAGCACGCGCAGGGGAACTGCAACGCCCGAAACCCAAGGCCGATCTTCTCGAAGAGCTCTCGCTCGGCATCAATAAATTTCAGGAACTTCTGGCGGCCATCCATGACCTCAGCCAAGACGGCTTTCCCTACCGTGATGCCGCGCGAAGCAAGGCCGAGCTGAAATTTCGGGAGTGTTTGCGCCAGACCTTCGGGGAACGGTCGCAGGAATACCAGACATACCGAAACTTCAAGATTCGGACTGGAGACAAGGGGGAGATAGCCCAGAGCCTCGTTGTCATTAAAGGATTGATTCAAACCCTGCAGGACCGAAAGCTTGAATTGCACGGGCTAAAACCGACGGCCACAACCGACTCCTCATCTACACCAACTCCTCGTCCCGCGACACACTTGGAACTTGTTTCACCGCCGGCACCCACTGCTGCTGCGGTCGTCACAACAGCAGGTGTAGGGCCTACTCCTACTCCCAGTATTCCGATACCACCACAATCGACGATCGAGCCGGCACCTCACCCTCCAACGCCCGCTCCCATTTCTGCGCCCTCTGGGCCCCCTATACCGACTTTCACTCCCCTGGCATCAGCACCACCGACTGCTCCCGAACCAGTAGCGCCACCACCTCCACTCACGGCCATACCCGCTCCTCAACCTGTTCCAACTCCAACCCCGTTCCCCACAACAATCGAACCCCTCACGCACCCAACAGGCGCCTCCATTACCGCGCCGCTGCCCCCAAAGGCCTCACCTCCGCTCCTTTCTCCTACCCCTCCGTCGATTGATAGGCCGATCGACACAACACAGGCAGCAACCGCATCTGTAGCGGCTCCACCAACATCCTCCTCCTTGACTCCTCCGCACATCGATGCTCCGGCTCCCGAGACAGGCCCAAAGGCGGCACCACTCATACGAGAGACTCCCCACACGCTCGTGGCGGATAATCCATCGATGACCCGAAGCATGTCACCCGCGTCCGAAACCGGACGTGATCACGACCCACTCGTGCTGATTCGAAAGGTCTGTCAACGTTTCCACTCGGTCGCCCGCCAGCTCCGCCTGAGAAAGGACTATCGGCCGACCATCGAAGTCGATGATGAGTACGACTTACAGGACCTGTTGTGCGCCCTATTGAAAGTGGAATTCGATGAGGTCGCAACCGATGAATGGACACCGCCCTACACAGAAGGTGCCTCACGGACCACCCTATTAGTGAATCGAGATCAGATCGCCATCGTCGCGAAGAAAACCGGACCAGGGATGACGACGAAAGAACTCACGGACCAGATCCTGGCGGATGCTGCGCATTACCGGACCCAAGGTCGCTGCTCTACTCTCTTTTGCTTTGTGTACGATCCGGAAGGCCGTATCGGAAGCCCCAAACGGCTCGAAACCACCCTAACCAGCGTCAGCGAGCACTGCCGGATCGAGGTGCTTGTTGCGCCAAAGTGAGACTATGGCAAAAGCAAACCTCAAATCCATCCCGTCTACCACCGCACCCACAAAAACATCGCCCCGCAAGCCCGTATTGACAGGGCAAACCGCCTTTGCTATAAAGCAGCCCTCTTCCGGTTCAGTCCCGTATACAATCCATGGCCCTGAACCGGGGGCTCAGGCTGCTTCGGATCGGGCCTACGTCCTGATCAATGTCATGCCTGGGATGACGTCTTCGGTCGCCCAAGCACTGGGGGAAATTAAAGAGATCAAAACGATTGATCCCTGTTGGGGGAATCCGGATATCATCGCGATCGCGCATATCGCTGATCAAGACGCCCTGACTCAGCTTGTCCTGAGTCGGATCCATAGTATCGAAGGAGTGACGCAGACTGATACTCACCTTGTCTACCGTCTGAAGGAGGCCAGAACAAAATGATCCGAATGGACTACCTCGCCATTGTCGCCCTCACCGCTGTTACGTTTGGATGTGCCGGTGTTCAGCACCCCGTGGAGCCAGATGTCGTGGAAGTCACGCTGCCTGTTTCGGCAGACCGGGTTAAGGCCGCTGTGACAAAAGTGCTTGCAGATGATGATTACTGCTGTGTGGACTGGAAGGACGGGTCGCAGCTTCACACGGGCTATCGGGGCGAGCAGCCGAGCATCTGGGATTGGCTTGTGAGAGGACGGTTTGGCGTTGTCAGAAGCCAGGCTGAAGCGTCTGTGACGGCGGAAACTGATCAGCGCTCTCGCCTCCGTCTCCAGGTCTCGTCTGAGGGCAAGCAAACGATGTTTGACAGCTGGGGCCCAACAACACCCCAAGTCCCACAGAGTGCACAAAATAAACTACGGTTAATCAAAAACGAGCTGAAAATCGTCCAGACCACTTATACAACTGAGACGTTTTACGGCGCAAAACAATAGCGCGCGTCTCCTGTTATGAAAAAAGCGCCACGGCCTCACGGTCGTGGCGCTTTTTTTTTGCCCTCTATGTGACGGACTTATCACGTATAACGACTCCTCTATCAGGATGTTCCGCTCGGTCCGACAGATTCTTTCTCTACTCCCTCTACTTCTTCTCCCAGGTCAAGACCAAACCGTTCTGCCATCCGATAGAGGGTTCGCCGATCAATCCCAAGAATCTTGGCCGCTTTCACCTTATTACCCTTGGTTTCCTTGAGCACGCGAATCAGATGCCGTTTCTCAACTTCCTCGAGTGTCAGATAGGCATCATTGAGTGGATCGCCTGGAACAACACTCGCGTCCCCTTCAGCGGTCACTCCCTGTCGGATCACTTCCGGCAAATCCTCGGGCGTCAACATGGGGCCGTGACTTAATGACACGGCCCGCTCAATCGCATTCTCCAACTCACGCACATTGCCCGGCCAGCGATACTGGGTCAAGAGCGTCATGGTTTCCGGCAGGACGCCTCGTACCACGTGCCCGGCCCCCGTGGCACACTTTTGCAGAAAGTGATGCACCAACATGGGAATATCTTCCCGGCGTTCCACCAACGCCGGCAAGGTGATCGGCACCACTTTCAGGCGGTAGAAGAGATCGTCCCGAAACTTTCCTTCCTTCACCAACTGCTCCAAATCACGATTCGTCGCGGCAATGATCCGGACATCGACTTTAGTTGATGTCGTGCTCCCGACTCGCCGCACTTCTTGATCTTGCATCACCCGCAACAATTTCACTTGCAACGCTTGTCCAAGCTCACCGATTTCATCGAGAAATAACGTCCCCCCATTGGCCGATTCAAAGAGTCCGACCTTGGTCCCTACCGCCCCGGTAAACGCGCCCTTCTCATATCCGAACATTTCCGACTCCAGCAGCGTATCCGGCAAGGCGCCGCAGTTGACCGGGATAAAGGGCTTATCTCGACGAGGACCATTCGTATGAATGGCCCGAGCAATCAGTTCTTTGCCCGTCCCGCTTTCTCCTTGCAGCAACACGGTGCTCTTACTCTCCGCCACACGGGCGACCAGCTTGTAGACCTCTAACATTGCCGTGCTGCTTCCGACCAATGGGGACCACTCGCCCTTGCTCTTCAACTCCTCTCGGAACCGGGCATTCTCTCGAAGCAACCGACAGTGATCCAGCCCTCGCTTGACGACCAGCTTGATATCTTCCCGCTTGAACGGTTTCGCAAGGTAATCGTAGGCCCCTTGCTTGATCGCCTCAATCGCACCCTCCAATGAGCCGAACGCCGTCAGCACCACCACCGCCGTATTCGGACTGACCCGCTTGAACTCCCGTAGCACAGTGAGTCCATCCACGGCCCCCATGCGAATATCGGTCAACACCAGATCGACCCGTCCCTCACGCCCCCTGGCGATCACCTCTTCCCCGCTTGCAAACGCCTCGACCTGATAGCCTTCTTTCCTGAGCGCTTCTGCCAGCAGCTCACGGGCAACCGCATCATCGTCGGCCACCAGAATCGTCGCTGAATGCATCATGCCTCCTCCCTCACGAAACCTGAGCCCATTGCCTCGCTGGTCACATGCTCATCATAATCGTCCACGGACTGCGCTCCCTCACAGGCCAGCACCACAAGCCGATCGTACGCTTCTCCAAGCCCCTCTGCCAGCAGCTCACGGGCAACCGCATCATCGTCGGCCACCAGAATCGTTCAGTGTGTCATGTCTCTCCCTTTACAGGAACAGAGGCACGTCGCATTGCCGGTAACGTCAGCGTCACGGTCGTGCCCTGCCCGATCACACTGCCGAGCACCAGGCTTCCACCATGCGCCACAACTGATTCGCGGCTTAAGAATAGTCCCAAGCCAGTGCCTTTGCCAACCGCCTTGGTGGTGAAAAACGGCTCGAACGCCTTTTCCAGATCGGCTGTCGGCATTCCACACCCTGTATCCTGTATCAGGATGGTCACCACCATTGGAGACATGCCATCGGCCACGAGCCGACCGCGCTCGAGCTCGTCGGCTGACGCCTCGCGACATCCCGCAGTCACGGTGACCGTCCCATGTGCAGGGGTTGCGGCGAGCGCATTCGCCAACACATTCACAAGTACTTGATGGATCTTTTCCTTGTCCGCCCACACGAACGGAAGGTCTTTGGGAATCTCGACCGTCAACGTGAGACCCTTTTCATGAAACGCCGGCTCCATCAGCACCGCCGAAGGACTCACCACTTCTCCGACCGACAGCCACTCCGGTTCCGGCTGTCGAGGACGGGTTGAGGAAAGCAAGTCCTGGATGATGCGCACCACTCGCGCCAGTTGTTCGTCAATGACCGCTACCCGTTTCTTCATGTCGGGGGTCACACCAGGCTCTTCAGCCAAGGCTTGCACATGCCAGGCAATCGAGTGAAGCGGGGTACCGACTTCATGTGCGACGGAGGCCACCAGCTGCCCGACCGCCGCGAGTCGTTCCGACCGATTCAGTTGATCCTTTGCCTGCACCAGTTGCGTATTGGCTTTGAGGAGACTCTCCGTTTCATTGGCCAAGGCCGCTCGCGCGGCCTCCTCCCGCGCCTTTCGCTCCTCCCAACTCATGCCGAGATACGCGACCAGCAATAAGACGCTGACGACGACGCTCCGATTGATCAACGCCGCTTGAAATCGCCCAGGTTTGGTGGGTTGGAGAAGGCCCGAATACGTTGCGACCACACAGGCCAAGACGGTGACCAGCATCATCGTGCGATTCCGAAAGGTCGCGACCAGCAAAATCGGCAGCACGTATCCATAGGCCACGACGACGTTGGCCGGAGCAAACTGCTCGATGATCAGGATGATCAGAAAACAGGCGGCGGCGATAGCCAGTACAATACGGTCGCGATGCGTCATGCCTGCCATTGCATTGCCTTGTCCCACGGGCTCTGCATCGAGAGCCTCACGACCGTGAGGATTCCTTCACAGTACTACTTACACAAGAGGGCGGGTCAAACGCAACAGGGCCGCAAGCCGTTGAGGGCGAGGATCTTGAGTCAAGTCCTCCACCGTCGCACTCAATTTCCGACACCAATTCGGATGCTGATCCACCGTCCCTGGAAGATTGGTCTGGAGTCGGGTGCCGATCATATCTTCGAGATTGGCCAAGACCAGCCAGGCAGGGCTTCGGGCCAGATACTGATGAATACATTCCACGAGTTCAGACGTCATGGCGGGCGTGTACGCCGGATCATCGGAGACCCAGGAGGGCAGCAGGCCGTCCGACTTCAAGGCCGCGAGGATTCCACTCTTCTCTCGCTGCCGGTCCGCCCACATCGCTTGCCGTGCATCCTCCGAAGGAAACAAGCCCAGTGCGGATCGAGTTTCGATATCCGCACCCTCCCAGTATCCCACCAGCGTCGGCAGATCGTGTGTCGTGGCCACCGCGAGGGCTTGCGCAGGGTACTGAGCCGGAGGCTTCCATCTTCCCCAATGTTCTCGCTCAAAATAGAAAACTCGATAGGATAAGACCCCGGCCGGTCCGAGTCGCTCACGCACCCAATCAGGAACGGTACCCAGATCTTCACCGATCACCAGTGCTTTTGCCCGCACACTCTCTAACGCCAGGATGGCCAATAGTTCGTCGTCTCGATAATACACATAGGTCCCCATCGCAGGGGGAAGTCCACGGGGAATCCAGAACAGTCGAAAGAGTGCCATGACATGGTCGATCCGTATCGCACCTCCATAGCGGAGATTGTTACGGAGCAACACACTAAAATACCGATACCCGTTCGCACGCAGTCGCAACGGGTCGAGAGGGGAAAAACCCCAATTTTGTCCTTCCGGCGCAAAGGCATCGGGCGGGGCTCCACAGTCGGCCTTGAAGGCGAGCACCTCTCGATTCAACCACCCATCGGCGCCGTAGCGATCGCTACCCAAGGCAAAGTCATGGTACAAACCGATCGGCATCCCTGCATCATGCGTCTGCTTGACCAGCCCGCGTAATTGCTCAGCTGCCAACCATTGCAGATATTCAAAAAACCGCACCCGATGCATATGGCAACGGCGAAATGCTCCCACCTCTTCCGATGTCGGCGTGCGATAGGGTTCAGGCCAATCCTCCCAGGTGATGGGGGGAGATTGAGCGGCCCGTTGCGCCTCTTCCAACGCTTGAAACAGCGCATAGCGTAGAAGCGACTCACCCTCTCGCTCCGTGAAGTCTTGAAAACTTCTCCCTCGATCGGTGGTCGGACATAACTCCGGTTCAACCCCATCGAAGTTATCCCGGACAAATGCCCGATAACACAGCTCGAGAACCTCTCGTTTGACCGATTGCACCGCCTCATAGTCCACTAACTCGCTTTGCCGCGCCGCATCGATCCGAGCACGAACCGTGGGATCAGCCAACCGGGCTTGTACCTCGGCATCCGTCCGACACTCCGAAACCTGGGAGATGTCGATATACACGTCATTGAGGAAGAGACGGCTGGTGGGTGAATAGGGACTGATGTGATAGGGCTTCGTGTTCTTAAGCGCATGGAGCGGATTGAGCCCGATCACTGAGGCGCCCAACTGTTTGCCGGCCCAGTCGATGACCGCACCGAGATCACGGAAATCCCCGATCCCCCAATTCTGCTGGCTCCGCAAAGAATAGAGTTGCAGAGCGACGCCCCACCATCGCATCCCCTGCTGCAGCGGATCAGGGATATAGCACCGTTCCGGTGCGACGATGAGGCGAGAGGTCACGTCCGTGTTCGTGCGGCCCCCTTTGGTCTGGGCGGTCAGCGTGTAATACCCGAGCGGGAGATCTTGCGGAAAGGCCACTGTGGTGCGAATAAACCGCCGCCCCTGAATCGTTCGGCTCTCTTCAATCGTAAAGCCCTGCCCCTCCATCTGCTCAGATCGCGCATCTCCCTGCTCCGTAGTGACGGTCCATCTGACGGACAAATCGGACTCGTCTGAACTTTCACATGGCACGTACAGCGACCAAGTTCCCGCCGGACATCCCAATCGCAACACATGGACCGGTTCACACCCTCGCAACCACCAGCGATCATCCCATGCTTCGAGTTCCGCCACGAGCTCTTCACGCGTGCCAACCTGCAGATTCATGGCACCGAGGATGGCACGTCGGGCCTCATCAGTCGTCACATGCTGGGTGCCGGCAATGTCGTAGTAGTCCGCCGCAATGCCGGCCCGATCGGCCAACATCCGTAAGAGGTCACTTTCAGACTGATCGTACATGCCGGGAGTGTGCGTGAAGGGTCGAATCAAGTCAATGCCGGAGATAGTCCTCAGACAATGTGGATGACTTATCGTAACGCAACAGGATTAAAGGGCAATGAATCGTTGCTTCTTCAACGGCTCGATAGTACGGCGAATGGATGGCGAATCAGAGCCCGCTCCTGCAAGGTCTGTAGACTCCCGATCGAACGAGCGAGATTGACGCGGGCGGCGTTGAGCTGAAAGAGTGCGTTAACGAGGTTTTCTCTCACGCGAAAGACGCGGTGCGTCCATTGGTCAGCGCAAAGTGGCTGGTGGAAACAATGGTGGCGTGGCGAGCCAAATCGAGCTTCTTCGTCACCATCTGGATGGCTAGCCTCGTTCATCTTTTTCTCTAAAAAACTCTTCTAGGTTGTGTGATCGACCAGAGCACCGATCACCTTTTGTACACGATACGCACTATCGAACAAGATCGAGTGCCATCAACCTCACCTCTTCTCGGACATCAACTTTCTGCTTCCTCAAAAAAACGATACATCCCTGTATCCTTTTTGATACTCACATATCCGACTCCTTCAGATCCGTTCGTGCTGAGGTTCATCCCATCTATATCCCCATTTCCAGCAAGATCCACCACTCCAGATGGTGAAATGGACCAGTCCTGGCTTCTGCTCGGTGAGGCACGTCTATTGCTAGGTAACTTGCTTAGACGAAGCCAGCTAAAAACAGGAGATTCACTCAGGAACACCTACAACGTATTCTTTCGCCTGATCGGCATGAACCGCAGAAAGGAGATACCGTATGTACAGAACAGCCTTCTTTGTCGCAGCAATATCCATGGGCCTTATATCAATGACGGAACAGGCACTGGCAATCGGTGATGTCTGTAGCAATGTCGACATCACCTTTAAAAACGACACGGCGGACGAAATCAAGGTAACCAAGTTTCAATACTATGATTATAAGGCCGACAAATGGCGCACGGAATCCATGTTTGGTGTAGATGGACATCAGAAGATTTTACCTGGTAAGGAGTGGACCAAAAAGCAGGATCTGGAACACATAGAAAAAGATACAACAAAATTTAAGGTGACATACCAGCGGCATATCGGAGGGACGAAATGGGAAGATGCCGTGAGTACGGTCACGGATGACTTCACGTGTACGGATAAGATGCGAAAGACGGTCACGATCAGTAGTGAGGAGCTATCTCCCGCAGCATCGAATGTTACAGACTGCTCATCACAGGAGACGACGGAAATCGGACAGGCGATCGACTGGGGAGCCGATAATTGGACTGAGTTTGAAAAGACCCTTGAAGGGATTCGAGGTTGGCCGGTCAATATAGGGAGCTGTCTAGAAGATCGCTTCAAGAAGAATGGGAAAGTGGTGTGCGAAAAAACAATGGACGGTATGTGCAAAGGTGCGAATGGCTGGGCAAGCCCTTTGACGAAAAAATGCCATATGTGTCCAGGCTTTCTCACCACGGTACGGGCACTCCCAAACCTTGAAGACCGTCAGGCATGTTACTTTGCTCTCTTTACCCATGAATCAGGTCATACCTGTGAGCGAGGGCATAAAACACTTGAGATTATCGATGATGAGGCATTCAACTTCTGGAAAAGTAAACATCCCGGAGTAACGATCAGCCTGGGGAGTTGTGGAATGAACTGAGAGCATTCTACCACCGGTCGATAGCCGACATAGGTATGGGACTGCGCGTGAGAGATCGAGCATAAGACACCCCGGAAAACACTATAGCTAAGTTCACAATCATTGATAGGCCTTGACGATGTCGTCGAGCGTGGCTTGCTCCTGATATTCCCGGCGTTTCTTCAGCACGGCGAAGTCCCGCTCGATGGGATTGAGGTCGGGGGAATAGGGTGCAAGGAATAGCAAGGTCGCCCCAGTCGCCTTGATGAGCTGCGCTGTTTCGGGCGAGGTATGAAAGGTGGCATTGTCCATGATGACGAGATGGTGGGCGGTCAGGCGCGGGCACAATCTCGTCTGCAGCCACGCGTTGAAGACCACGGTATCGCAGGTGCCTTTGAACAGACAGGGCTCTACCAGTTGCCCATCCATACGAGCGGCAATGAGCGAGGTGCGTGGCCGTCGATGCCCGGACACCAGGCCATCTACACGCTGGCCTTTCGGCGCGTATCCATAGCGCCGCACCGTCGACGGGGCAAACCCACATTCATCGATGTAGACGGGCTGTTTGCCGCGTCGCAGAAACCGTTCACGAAGACGGAGGAACCGTCGTCGTTGGAGAGGGTCACGTTCTTGGTAGCCCATCCTTTTTTTTATGCGTGACGGCCAGTTTGCGCAGCGCGTTCCAGATGCAATGTCGGGAGACGTGGAAATGCCGCGCCCGTTCTGCTTGTATCCGATCGGGATGGTCCTCCACATGACGGCGTAACTGCTCCCAATCCAATTTGTGGGCCCGACGAGGACCAGGACGCTGGTACGTTAGGCCACCAGGCTTGAGCCAGCGGTACACGCTCGCCTCACCGACTTTGAACCGCCGAGCCGCGTCGGCCTTGCTTCCCCCACTTCGGACAAAATCCACGACCCGCTGGCGCAAATCTGGTGAACATCTCATGCCCGCATGATCGCTAAAGTCCACTGCCTATGTCCATCAGTAATTGAGGGCTTGGCTATAGACACCACAATCAACAGGTCTGTAACGATCTCCACGCGTCAGGGTAAGAAGATGTCGAGCTTGGTGATAGCGGCGTGAAACGACCCAATGACATCACCACAATGATGCCGGGTGTATTCCGCCGTTGATTACCCTTTCCTCAGACGTTTCTTCACGGGTTCGATACGGGGTCCAAGAGAAGCGTTCATGAATACTGCGCGTTAGATCGAACCATCTTAAGACGACCGCAGAAGAACCTCTTGAATCTCCCTTGCATCCAACACCTCCTTTTCCAGAAGTGCTTCTGCCAGCGCAACCAAGGTCGTCATCCGTTCCGTCAACACCTGCCTGACCCTTGCATAGTTTTCTGTGATGAGACGCTTGATTTCCAGGTCAATCTCCGCTGCCATTTGATCACTGCAGTCACGATTCGTCGAAAACGAACGTCCCAGAAATGTTGTTCCCTCTTTCTGCCCGAACGTGAGAGGTCCCAGCGTTTCACTCATACCCCATTCGCATACCATTTGCCGCGCAAGGGCTGTAGCCCGTTCCAAATCGTTGCCAGCACCGGTTGTCACCTGGTTGAACACCAGCTCTTCGGCCACCCTGCCCCCAAGAAGAATGGCGAGCGTGTTGTATAAGAACTCTTTGGAGTAATTGTGGCGGTCATTGGTCGGCAACTGTAAGGTCACCCCCAGTGCGCGACCTCTCGGAATAATCGATACTTTGTGAACGGGATCTGTACCAGGCAGGAGTTGCGCTACTAAGGCATGACCAGCCTCATGATACGCGGTGACACGCTTCTCCTCGTCCGTCAATATCATGCTCTTGCGCTCGGCACCCATCAGAATCTTATCCTTCGCCTTCTCAAAATCCGCGGACCCCACCTCGTCTTTGCTCTGACGAGCTGCCCACAGCGCCGCCTCATTGACGAGGTTTTCCAAATCGGCGCCTGAGAATCCCGGGGTTCCTCGAGCGATTGTTTGCAGGTCCACGTCTGCTGCCACCGGAACTTTTTTCGCATGAACCTTCAGGATCTCCGTCCGGCCCCTCAGATCGGGATGATTCACCACGACTTGCCTGTCGAATCGACCTGGCCGCAGCAGAGCAGGGTCAAGGACATCTGGCCGATTGGTAGCCGCCACCAAAATCACGCCCTCTGTCGTATCAAATCCGTCCATCTCAACCAGCAACTGATTGAGTGTTTGCTCGCGTTCATCGTTGCCGCCCCCAATCCCCCCTCCTCGTGATCGTCCGACTGCGTCGATTTCATCAATGAAGATAATACAAGGAGCATGCTTTTTTGCGTCTTCGAACATACTGCGAACACGGGAGGCTCCGACTCCCACAAACATTTCCACAAAGTCTGAACCGCTAATGCTGAAGAACGGTACGCCCGCTTCGCCGGCAATCGCCTTCGCCAAAAGTGTCTTCCCGGTCCCAGGCGGGCCCACGACCAACACACCTTTGGGAATGCGCCCGCCGAGTTTTTGGAACTTCCTGGGGTCCTTCAGAAATTCGACCGTTTCCTGCACATCCGCTTTCACTTCGTCAATGCCCGCCACATCGGAAAACGTGACTTTTTTCCGCTCATCCGTCAGCATGCGGGCCCTATTCTTCACGAGAGATAAGGCCGCGTTCCCATTCTGCATTCGGCGCATAATGAACAGCCACACCCCGAGAAAAAGCACGAACGGCCCCCAGGTCATGAGCACCGTCACATACCAAGCACTTTCACCCTGCGGCCTGACCTCGATCTGAACATGCTTCTCGCGCAGCATTTGGACGAGATCAGGATAGTCCGCCATGTAGGTTCGCACCTGGGAGTTATCTTTCAACACGCCGGTGAGACGATGTCCCTGCATGGTGACCTTCTCGACAGCACCCTGGTCGAGTTTTGCCATGAAGTCGCTAAACATAATCTCTTCCTCTACGACCGCACGCGTAGGTGTATTCCAGAGGTTGAGAAGAAAGAATATCGACAGGCCCACGATCATCCAAAATACGATGGTTTGCGTCTTGCTTTTCACTTCTAGCCTCCCAGAGGATCCGCCACGATAGAGGGCCGATCACCGTGATGCGTGTCCACACGATAAGACGCTGTGTGGACCGTTCATGTCCGTTTCACTATTGCTGACATTCACCGTCATACTCAGACCACCAAAGCCGGCGAGCTCGGATAATCGAGCCCGCCGGTTCTTACCAGCCCCTACTTAGAACGCCGACTCTACATGACTCTCCGAATCATGTGTTCGAGATGTGGCGTTCATGCTTTCCCCCCAACTTTTGCCTTATCGCCGTGTGCTAACGTGGCGTAGGCGAATACGTCGTACACCTTGACCGTTCTCTGCCTGTCATCCGTGAAGTAGAAGTACGAGGTGCAGAAGAATTTCCCGAACTGCCACCACAGTACGTACACAAGCGACGAGGCAAACGCCGAGAAGAAGGCCGAGATCATGGTGCTGTGCCCACCGAAGGTGCGCAGCGACCCGACCTCGATCATGCGGATGTACTCCGGCGTCCCGGTCCGGACATACATGAAGCCCATGTAGTCGGCCCATGAGAGCAACGAGCCATCGACCACGATCGGGGTGTGGCTATAGCCAAAGATCGGCCAGTTGCTGGGATAAAACAGAATCGCGTACATCCATGCGCCGATCACCGCCGTCAAGGTCCAGTTCCTGGTGAGCAAGAGCGTGATGTCCAAGACCAATGCGCTCGGCAGCAGTGTCGCCGGCATGACGAAGTTCGGCGGATAATTCGACCACCACCACCACGACGTATAGACGGCAATCCACTTTCCGAACCCAAGCGCCAGAATCGTAATCGTCGCCCCGAACGGCTGACGATAGTTCACCCAATTGTAATACTGCAGGGCCGCACAAAACGTAATGGTCGTAATCGGGGTGACGATCGGCCACCATTGCCGATCCTTCCAGTCCAGCCAAAAATCCCAGTCCCCGCACAGCAACGCGGTGTGCATGTGAAAGGTCCCGACGATGGTGATGAACAAAATTGGGATAAAATAGATGTGATCAATGTGCCGAGACATTGCCACCCCTTCCGGCGGCAATTTCGAGGCCTTGATAATTTCATCGGTTCTAAACATAACTGACATCCTCCGTCATTTCAGCCGATCAGAAGCGGCCTGAGCCTTGCTTATTCGCGCGACCACCCAGGCTCGCCTCCGAGACCGACCGATCTGCTTAGTACACGCTCTTGGCGCTGGCGCTCTGCACCTGGGCCGGGAACGGATCCAAGATGCTCTTCGGGGCGTTGTTCCAGATCACGTCCGCCAGATTCGACATCCGGCTCACGATCTGCGCCGCCACTCCACCGGCCGCGCCGAACAACCCGCACCAGCCCAACGTCACAAAGCCCCAGTGCAACGGCGCCGCAAACAGCTCATCCACAAACCAGAACGCATGGCCCCACTCATTGAGCCCCACGTTCGGTAGAATGAACATCGGCCCCACCACCGCCGCCACCAACGGGAACGACGTCGCCTGGCTATACAGCGGCAACCGCGTCTGTGCATACAGGTAGCTCGACACCCCGCACGTAATGTACAGCGGGAACGTCCCGTAGAACGCCACTATGTGGCTCGCCGTAAAGCTCGTGTCCCGGATGATCACTTGATGCCACGCCGCATCCTGCTCCAACGTGTAGCTCCCCGCGTAGTACACGCCCCAGATGTAGCACACCAACCAGCCCATCCAGTAAAAGTACCGCTTCAGCTCCAGCTTCGGGTCCAGGTTCGTCAGGTTCCGATCCCGCGTCACCCAGATCCACCCGATCGAGACGGCAAAGAAGATGGCGTTGGCCAAAATGTTAAACCGCCACAGCCCCATCCACACCGACTCGAACTCCGGGGTCATGGAATCCAACCCATGCGAATACCCGAAGGTTCGCTGGTACAGGACCCAAAACACCCCGATCGCCAACATCGCAAACCAGCCGATCTTCACCGGCTTCGAATCGTACCACTGCGAGACGTCATACCCTCGCTCACTTGATGCTGCCATGACGATACCTCCCTGTTAGATTATTCGCATGCGTAGGTCGATACGTTTCAGGTGACCCATCGATTGAAGAAGAGCCGAGTTGTTGTATCAACATGGCGACAACCTCGGGTCTCCTCCGGAGGCCACCACAAACCTCCTTTTCATAGGACCCGCCGCAGCTTGTCTCATACTTAGCAAAACCTCATGGTCTGTGCCATACGGGACATGCCTAGGGTCGGGACGGAAATTCCCTTGGAATGGATGCACCAAGAAATGAGGAAACGAAGACTGTTACTCGGAGGAAGGTGTAAGCCCGTGAGCGAGTGCGTATTTTGTCAGTTCAGCGGTAGTATGAAGGCCAAGCTGCTCCATGAGCTTGGCTTTGTGATACTCGACCGTCTTGGGAGAGAGCCCTAGCGTTGAGGCGATTTCCTTGAGTGTCAGTCCCTCAGCCACAAGCTGTAAAATCTCTCGTTGTCGCATCGGCAAGCGATCCTGCACGCCGGTGTCCGACTCCGTGTCCGCGATCGCAGCGTGGACCAGATCCTTGGCAATCAACGACGTGACGTAATAATTGTCGTGCATCACAGCTTCAATGGCCTGTACCAGCTCGGATCCCGCCGACCGTTTAAGCAGGTAGGCTGAAGCGCCGGCCTTGAAAGCTTGAGTGACATAGTCCTGATCCGCATGCACCGTCACAAAAATCAGTCGTGGTCGAGGCACCATCTTTCGCAACCGACGCGCCGCATCGAGACCGTTCAGTTTAGGCATCGAAATATCCAAGACCACAATGTCCGGTTGCAAGCGTTCCGCTGCATCGAGCAACGCACGACCATCTTCTACGGACCCGACGACCTGACAATGCTCTTCCAGCAGCTTTTTGAACCCTTCCAGCACCAGGGCGTGGTCATCCGCCAAGAGTACGCGAGGCTTACTCATACAGACTCCTGTGTAAACGGAACCCAGACACGGATACGTGTTCCTGTACCCGGTGTCGAGTCTATCGTGAACGTCCCAGCAACTAACGCAACTCGTTCCTTCATACTCAACAGCCCGAGACTACCTCGCTGACCGCCGTCATGATTCACGTCAAACCCCACTCCGTCATCCCGTATCAGAAGCTGCAACCCGTCTCGCACTCGCATCAGTTCGACCAGCACGGTTTGTGCCCTCGCATGGCGCGCGATGTTTGCCAACCCTTCCTGTGTCACACGGTACAAGCATGTGACCACGTCCTGCGCCAGGTGCTGCGGGATCTCTTTGCTGATGAACCGAGCATCGAGACCGGTACGAGTCTGAAAATCATCAATAAGACGTCGGAGCGCAATAGACAAGCCCAGATCATCAAGGACGGACGGATGAAACTGATAGGCGAGACGCCGAACGCTTTCGGACAGTTCGACAATACGATCCTGAATGCTGCGCACCGTTCGGACAGTCCCGACGGCCGCGTGTGAGAGCTGCCGTTCTAACATTTCAATGTCGATCGACAAGAGCGCTAGTCGTTGATTGATATCGTCGTGCAGATCACGTGAGATTCGCCGTCGTTCCTCTTCCTGAAGGCGAAGCAATTGAGAAGCAAGCATGCGCAGATCCCGTCGGTTGGCCTCCAGGGACTGTTCGGTATCAATTCGTTTCGAGACCTCGCTGACGAGTGCGTGATTGACGGCCATTAACTCTTCGCTGCGTGCGTGCAAGCGCGCGGCCCAGCCTTTATCAAGCTGCTGTAGCTCTTCTTCGCGCTCTCGACGCTGCAGGAAATACCAAACCGGCAGTCCGATCAACGCCATGCCAAACACCCGGGTGATGACGGCCTTCCACACTGACTCATCGGACGTTCGAGGTGAGAACGTGGTGATATTTTCATGTGCGACCTCTGTGAGGGTCTCCAGCTCGAAAGGCGTCGAGCGCTGATACGGAACAAGGGCCAGGAGATACTGTGCCACTTCTGTAGGAAAATGGAGCAGCAGTGCGGCAATACCAGCTGCAAGAACCCAGGTTCGAACTCGGGATGCAGGCATAACCCAACCCTCTCCCAGGAATTATCCACCTTCGAAGGTGAATCAATCAAGACACAGCTGCACCCTCTCAGCGCGACTTATACGCCGAGAGGATCGTTATCGAAAGCAGAAAGGCCGTCGCGAGCACAGAGACGAAAGCATCGCCGACGGACTGTTTCCGCATGCCACTAGTTCAGTGTCTCCAGACTCCCGGTCGAACGGGCGAGATTGATGCGGGCGGCATTCAGCTGAAAGAGCGCGTTGACGAGGTTTTCTCGCGCACGGGCGACAGCCGAGAGTCCATTCGTCAGTTCAAAGTGGCTGGCGGAAGTGATGACGGCATAGCGTTCCCGGGCCAGATCAAGCTCCTTCGTCGCCATCCGGAGACCAGCCTGGGCGATCCCCACCTGTTCTTTCGCCGCAGTCAGTGATGCCAGGGCATCTTGAACTTCCATGGTGACTTGGTTGAGCACAGACCTCATCCGAAGAGCCTCTTGTTGCCACTGGCTTCGCGCTTGAACAATGCGCCCTTCACGTTGTGCGCCATCGAAGATGGGAATCTGAAGAATGAGCGCCATACTGTAAGTATCAAGCGTATTACTCCAGCGATTGCCGACCAGCCCATAGTCACCCTGTGCCACGAGTGACGGCACCCGTTCCCCCGTCATGGAGGCATACATCAATTCAGCCGCTCGTACGCGGGTAGACTGCGCTTGGACCTCGGGGCGTTGACCGAGCGCATCCTCGACAGCCTTCTGCGACCGTGGAATCTCCGGCACGTCCATGCGCCACTGATCGGTCAGCGCCACGGCACTGTGCGTCGGTAACGCGAGCAGATTGATCAGGCTGAATTTGGCATGGTCGAGCTCATACCCAGCCGAGGAACTCTGCTGCCGCTCTGCCGCTAGTTGGGCTTCCAGTCGTGCAATATCGAGCCCTGTGGCCAGGCCCCCACGCTGCCGCTGTCGAATCGTTCCAAGTAACTCCTCCATGATCTGCTGATTCAATTCATGCGCCTTGATCAGGGCCATCGCTTTCAGCCCTTCCATATAAGCCAATGCCACAGTGGCCATTGTGTCAAGCTTCTTGGCTTCCGCCTCCTGTTCCGTCATCTGTAGTGACTGCCGCGAAGCCCGCCACCGCTGAATCAAGCTGAGGCTGAAGAGATTTTGCGTCGCACTGATCCGGGCATCGAAAATACTGAAGGGATCTGTACGCACGGGTGAGAGACCGATAGTCCCAAGAAATTGTGTCCGCCGGCTCTGTCGAACATCGGCGGAAAGATTGGGTAACATGGCTCCCAACTGTGTCTGCACCTGGCCTTTGGCTTCTTGAATCCGTTCCTTGTACAGCAGCACATCGGGATTGCTGTCGGCAGCGGCCGACAAGGCTTCGCGCAACGTCAACGAGAGCATCGGCGACGGGATCAACCGATCGGAATTCCCCGCCTCCCCCGCCCAAACCGCACTCGTCGTGGCTACAACAGCAACGATGGCAACACCGAGCACTCTACATCGATCACGGAGGCACAGTTTCTCTTCTGCCCCTCTCTCACTCTTCACCTTTGACCTCTCACGTTTCACTTCTTCTTTACCTCCGACACCTCACGGGTTGTGCCTCCTGTTACCGCTCTCTCAGACTCTCTTGTGCCGACCTGAGCAAGGGGCTCAGCAGATACTCGATGATCCGTCGCTGACCGGTCTTCATCTCAACCGTAACCGCCATACCCGGAGAAAGGTTCACCTGCTTGCCTTCGACGTGGATCACCGACCGATCCATGCTGACCCTGGTGGGGTAGACAAGCCCAACCTTTTCAATCGGAGCCGCATCGTTGGAAACCGTCAAGACATGGCCTGGAATCGTCCCGTATAAGGTAAACTGAAACGTTTCGACCTTGATCTCGACCGGTTGCCCTTCCTTCACAAACCCGACGTCCTTATTTTCTACCTGCGCTTCGACTTCCAGCGGATGGTCACGTGGCACGACGATAAGCAACTGTTGAGCCGGCGTCACGACACCACCGACGGTATGGACCGCAAGCTGCTGCACCACACCGGCAATAGGGGACATCAGCCGCTGCAGACCCGCCTTTTGGCCGGCCTTCGTCACCTCCTGTGCGAGCGAGGCCACCTTGGTTTCCAGCACCGACAACTCGGCCTGCTTGTTCTGTTGGAATTCCGACACCGTGGCTCGATAATGCTTCTCAGCCTCCGCCAGCGCCGCACGATCTTGCTGTAGCTTTTTCTTTTGTCCGGCTAGTTCCTGTGCCTTGTCGATCCGCTGACCTTCTGCCTGGAGAAAGTCCATCTTGGTCACGGCTTCATGTTCCAGCAATTTCTTGTAGGCGTCCGCTCGCTCAACCTCCATCGGCACCGTCGCTTCTAAACGGAGAATGTTCTCGTTGGTTTGTTCGAGCGCCGCTTGGCGTTGATCCACAAGATGCTGCGTCGCGGCCACCTTGGCCTGATACTCAGCGAGTTGATCACGCAACAACTGTTGTTGTAGCCCGACGTATGCCTGATCGGCATCGGCGGGAGCATCAAAGGCAGCCTCGCCCTTGATGAGGGCCCGTAACCGAGCCGCATCAACTTTCGCTGCTCGTTCGCGACTCGATCCCGATCGGCTCGATTGAGCGTCGCATCGAGCTCGATCAGCACATCCCCCTGCTGCACCGCTTGTCCATCCTGCACATGAATGGCGGCAATCACGCCGGTTTCATAGGGTTGGATGACCTTCGAGTAGCCGCTGGGAATGATCTTGCCCTGCGCAGTCGCAACAATGTCGATCCAGCCGAAGGAGGCCCACAGCAAGGACGCAGTGAACGCTGCGACAATCGTCCAGATAAGCGCACGACCGATCGGCGAGGGAGGAGCCTGCTGGATTTCCAACAACGCCGGCAGAAATTCTGAGGCACGCCCGCGAGGAGCAACCGTGCCGGACGGTTGACGTGATTCAGCCTGCCAAGCCGCCTTCCAGACCGTCCAATGTCGTGACAGCCCGCCAAATGCCATAGTCTCTCTCGGTTTCCGTTGACGATCAGTGTGTGGACGAACCCTGGTCACCTGAGCAATGAATCGGGACACGTCTGGTGGCCGACGATATCGGAATGCCTCCCGGACTGTTCAAAAGACCGTCCAGCAGGGCCGCAGCGAGCGAAGAGGCGAATCGTACTCTGTCCCGTATGTTGAGCCTCGAGCGACGTGAGAACGCTGCGGACGGTCTTTGTCGATTATCCCTTGCCGAGCTGGTGAGCATGCAACCGCGCATACGCTCCGCCAATGCTGAGTAGGTCATCATGCGACCCCTGCTCGACAATTTCTCCCCGTTCGACGACATAGATGCAATGAGCTGGCCGCACCGTGCTCAGCCGATGGGCGATCACCAGGACCGTCCGCCCCTTGGCAATCTCTGCCATATTCCGCTGGATCACCGCCTCAGATTCAGAGTCCAGTGCGCTAGTGGCTTCGTCAAATATCAGAATCCGAGGGTTCGCAACCAAGGCCCGAGCGATGGCGACCCGTTGCCGCTGGCCACCGGACAAGGTACACCCATGCTCACCGATTACCGTGTCATAGCCGTCCGATAGCTCTAGGATAAATTCATGGGCGCCGGCCAACTTCGCCGCCTGAATCACCTGCTCCATCGACAAACCGGGATCGGTCAACGCGATATTGCTCCGCACTGACCCGTTGAAGAGGAAGTTCTCTTGGAGCACGACACCCACCTGTCGTCGCAGCCAAGCCGGATCGACCTGGGCCAGATCGACGCCGTCGACTAGGATCCGTCCTCGCTCCGGCACATAGAGCCGCTGCAGTAATTTCGCGATCGTGCTTTTCCCCGAGCCCGATCGACCGACAATTCCGATCATCTGGCCTGGCTCAATACGACAAGAGAGTTTGCGGACGACCTCTGGACCATCAGGTCGATACCGAAACGTCACGTCGTCGAATTGCACGCGACCGACGACATGGAGCAAGGTCGTCCGGTTCGGATTGTAGGACGGCTCCGGCGACGTATTGAGCACATCTCCTAAACGCTCGACCGAAATACCGACCTGCTGCAACTCTTGCCAGAGATTCACCAGCCGCAAAATTGGCCCGGTGACCTGGGCTGACAGCATGTTGAAGGCAATCAATTGACCGATACTGAGATCGCCGCCGATCACACGATAGGCTCCAAGCCACAGCACAGCTACCGTGGTGACCTTCTGCACGGCGGTTGCGGACTGACCAGCAATCGTCATCATGCTCGTAGCACGAAAGCTCGCCTGCACATAGCCGGCCAGTTGTTCCTCCCATTTCCGCAACAGGGGCGGCTCCACCGCCAGAGCCTTCACGGTTTGAATCCCGCTGACGGCTTCCACCAAGAACGCTTGATTCTCGGCGCCTCGGTTGAACTTCTCATGTAGTCGAGCCCTGATCGCCGGCGTAATCGCCACGGACAACAATGCATAGATCGGCAACGACGCCATGACCACGAGCGTGAGGGTCGAACTGTAGAACCACATCACGGTCAGAAACACGACAGTAAAGAGCACATCGAGCACCACGGTGACGGAATGGCTGGTCAAGAACTGGCGGATCTGCTCCAACTCCCTGACCCGTGCCACCGTATCGCCGATGCGCCTTGCTTCAAAATAGGAAAGAGGCAGCGCCAGGACATGGCGGAAAAGCTGAGCCCCGAGGCTGACATCAATCCGATTCGTGGTATGGGCAAACAGATAGGTCCGAAGCCCTCCCAGGAGCGCCTCAAAGACCGCCAGCGTGACCATCCCGATGGCCAGCACATGGAGCGTGGTAAATCCCTTATGCACAAGCACCTTATCGATGACCACCTGTGTAAAGAGCGGTGTCAGCAGGGCAAAGAGCTGCAGAAAGAACGAGGCAACCAAGACCTCTCCAAAAAACTTGCGGTACTTGACGATTTCTGGGATGAACCAGGTGAAGTCAAACTTCAGGTCTTGGAGGCGGACATGAGCCCGCTTCGTAAAGAGCAACAATTCACCGGCCCACATCCCCTCGAAGTCTTGGCGACCAAACACAAGGGGGCGTCCTTCAACGGGATCTTGGACCAGCACCTTGTCTCCTTCGATTTTGGCCAAGACAAGATATCGCCCGTCCGTTCGCTTGGCTATCGCCGGCAACGGGGTTCCGGACAGTTTGCTCCATGAGATCTTCACCAGCCCGGCTTTCATACCCAGATGTTTGGCGGCACGGAGGAGATCGGTATCGGATAGGGTCTGTCCAGACTGGGCAAACTGATGCCGCAGCTGAGAACCATCGGCAGGCAGATCATGAAAACGCGCAAGAATGAGGAGGCAGATCAGTCCGGTATCTGTCTCAACTGAAGAGGTGTCAGAACGTTCGCACTCCGGTGGATGCGAGGGAACCCGCGCGGCATTGGCTGACATCCAGCCATCTTAGGATAGGGCTGCCTGATGGCCAAACCTTTTCGAGGATTGGGACAGATGCACAGTAGGTGATTTATCTGAGCCTTGCTTTTCGGTAATCTCATCAGCACTCAGGCGCAGCCACAACGGAAGAGCCACCCACTTGTACTTTCAGACTGGGCCACAGGCCTACATAGGCGATGGATTTGCCCTCCGCTGGGACAGGCAAAGGCCGGGTGCGCCAATATTCGACATAGGCTCCCGGCTTCTTTTATATGGCGACACTCCTATATAGTTGGGGAATCGTGACAGCTTGATGGCCTTCCATACGCATCGTCCAGCGGTGTGGCTGCACACGCCAGTGTTTATGGAAGCTGCCCATCGACCGGGCAATGAACCCTCCACGGTCAATCTGGAAGCATTCGGACGGTTCCGATATAGATCTGCTTACGGCTATGTTACACTAACACCATGTCAGACAGGCCTACACAACCGCCCACACCGACGCTCAAACTGCTCCCGGCCTACCTTGGCACAACGTCGATTCAGGAAGCCACTCAAACCGCCAGAGGACGGCGGGTGCTCTGGCTTGAAATCTTATTGAACGACCAATTGGATCTGATCCCCTGGCAATCCGATCCGGTGGTACAAGACGCGCACAGAACAGCCTGCCGATGGTATACGCACTACCGTCGCCTGCTCAGTTATCTCTTCGACCGTGCCCCTCTTCCGATCGACCCCGGTCCGATTGACTTCCGCGAGTATCGAACATTCGCCGAGGCGGTCTACTTTGCCTACGCTCACCGCTGAGTATCTCGTTAAACTTCTCACTCAGTACGTCGCCGACACTAATACCCCGGTCGACCTACTCCTCGTCGGCGGGTTGGCCCTCCACGCCTACGGCGTGTCCAATCGGGTGACGCTCGATGTCGACGCCGAGCTACAAAGCCCTCTCATGCCGCTGAGGGATTACCTGACAGCCCGAAAGATCCCCGCTGATCTGACCCAAAATTTCTCCGGTTGGTCGGTGGTCGCCATGCCACCGGGATATAGGGATCGTGCCATCGATGTCATTCACGAACCTCGCCTTCGTATTCGTGTCTTGTCTCCTATCGATTTCGTGATTACCAAGCTTCGTCGAGGAACAGAGATCGATCTCGACGATGCATTCCTCGTGGCTCGCCATCACCGCCTCTCAACTGAAACCATTCAGACCAGCGCTCGCGAAGCCCTTGCCGCGTCACCGTAAGACATCGCCCTCCTTCGCTTTCAGAAAACGGTTGATCTTTTCTGCAAGGGCCTTTCTACCTGAAACACACAAGCATGATCACAAAATAGACAGGGGGACCCTGCACCTAACAGCCCCCCCCCTCGCGACGTGCTTCTTACTGTTTACCGTTCACTCCCCTCTATCCGCTACTGCCAGTTTGCGGCAAGGATAGCGTGCACATCCTGGGGACGCTGATCAATCGCTTGGTCCCAGGTCAGACCAGTCTGCTGATTGAACGCAGCCATGGCGTGAATCAGTTGATCCACTTGCGTACTGAGCAACAGCGAGCCATTCCCGGCCTGCATCGTCTCGACCTGATGATCGGTGCCGACATACCAGTCCTTAATGGTAACCTGATCGGCGGTACCATGCACCGCCAGCCGCAGATCGTCGACCTGACGACTGATGACCAGATCGAGCGGATTGATCGCCGCCCCGTACTGAAGTCGATCACTGTTGCCGGCCGTGCTGTCATTCTCGACGATGACATCCAGGCCCTCACCACGAGTGATGAGATAGGTATCGTTGCCCAACCCACCGCGCAACGTGTCGTTGCCCACCCCACCGACGAGTTGATTTTCCGCATTGTTGCCCGTCAGTCTGTTGTTCAGCATATTCCCTGTCGCATCGATCGCCGCCGTGCCTGTGAGCGTGAGATGTTCGAGATTTGAATCCAACATCCAGCTCACATTACTCCGCACGGTATCCGTGCCTTCACCCGCATATTCGATCACGGTATCTCCTGTACTCACGACATAGGTATCGTTGCCCGCCCCTCCAATGAGCACGTTTGCCGCATCATTGCCACGCAAGGTATTGGCTAAACTGTTGCCTTCTCCATTAATCGCTGCCGTACCCGTGAGCGTGAGATGTTCGAGATTTGAATCCAACATCCAGCTCACATTACTCCGCACGGTGTCCATGCCTTCACCCGCATATTCGATCACGGTATCCCCTGTACTCACGACATAGGTATCGTTGCCCGCCCTTCCAATGAGCACGTTTGCCGCATCATTGCTACGCAAGGTATTGGCTAAACTGTTGCCTTCTCCATTAATCGCTGCCGTACCCGTGAGCGTGAGATGTTCGAGATTTGAATCCAACATCCAGCTCACATTACTCCGCACGGTGTCCATGCCTTCACCCGCATATTCGATCACGGTATCCCCTGTACTCACGACATAGGTATCGTTGCCCGCCCTTCCAATGAGCACGTTTGCCGCATCATTGCTACGCAAGGTATTGGCTAAACTGTTGCCTTCTCCATTAATCGCTGCCGTACCCGTGAGCGTGAGATGTTCGAGATTTGAATCCAACATCCAGCTCACATTACTCCGCACGGTGTCCATGCCTTCACCCGCATATTCGATCACGGTATCTCCCGTGCTCACGACATAGGTATCATTGCCCGCCCCACCTGCCAGTTGATTCGCCGCACTGTTGCCTGTGAGCTTGTTGTTGAGAGTATTGCCGATGCCGTCGATAGCGCTGATGCCAGTCAACGTGAGGTGTTCCACATTGGCCGCGAGGGCATAGCTCACCCCGCTCCGCACCAGATCAGTCCCCTCATTGAGGTTCTCCGTCACGATATCGCCGGCATCATCAACCACATAGGTGTCGTGACCGAGGCCACCCGTTAGGATATCGGTGCCGCCCCCGCCGTCGAGCGTATCGTTTCCGTCCAACCCCGTCAGGGTGTTCGCGACGCCGTTGCCCGTGAGCATGTTATTGAGACTATTGCCGGTCCCATTGACGGCGGTGGAACCTATCAGCATAAGGTTTTCTACATCCGTCCCGAGAACGTACGTCATTGCGCTCCGCACCGTGTCCACACCCTCGTTGACGTTCTCTATGACCACATCACCCGCATTGTCCACGACGTACGTGTCGTTGCCGAGACCGCCGATCAAGCTGTCAGCTCCTCCTCCACCATCCAATGTGTTGGCGCCGCGGTTCCCTGTCAGAATGTTGTCTAGAGAATTCCCGCCCCCACTGATCGCTCCAGTGCCGGTCAGCGTGAGGTTCTCCACATCGGCACCCAGAGTCCAAGTCACGGCCGTTTGCACCGTGTCGATCCCCTCATTCGCCAGCTCGACCACCGTATCACCAGTGGCCACCACATAGGTGTCGTTTCCCGCACTACCACTGAGGATGTTGGCTGCACTGTTCCCCTTGATGATGTTGTCTAGGATGTTCCCGGTTCCGTCGATGGCGATTGAGCCGGTCAAGGTGAGGTGCTCAACGTCGGCACCGAGCGTATAGGTGATGGCGCTCTGCACCAGATCAATGCCTTCGTTGGCCAGCTCGATCACGACATCACCGATGTTCGCGACGACATACATGTCATTGCCCGGTCCGCCGGTCATGGTATCAGCACCTGCCCCTCCATTGAGCTGGTTATTGGCGCTATTACCGGTAAGACGATTATTGAGGCTGTTGCCGGTTCCGTTGATCGCACCCGTGCCGGTCAAAACCAGATTTTCAACGTTCGCACCCAGGGTATACGTCACACTGCTGTGGACCGTATCCGTTCCTTGGTTCAGGGCTTCCGTGACCACCTCGCCCGCCACATCCACGACATACGTATCGTGGCCCAGGCCGCCGGTCATCGAGTCGATCCCCGGTCCACCATCGAGCAGATCATTGCCTGCGAGTCCCTGCAGAACATCATCTCCCGCCAAGCCTTGAATGACATCATCACCGCCGGTCCCGATAAGGGTGTCATTCCCCTCCGTACCGGTGATCGGCAGGATGGTCAAAGTAAACACATCGCCGGCACTCAGCGCCCCTATGTCGGTCGCAGTGACTTGCACATCGACGGTGCCGATATCCGGACCTTGTGGTGTCCCACTGAACGTGCGGGTACTTGGATCGAACGTGAGCCAGGTGGGCAGGGTGGTGCCATCGGCTTGTGTCGCACCGTAGGTTACGCTGTCCCCATACAAGGCATCCTGATCCACAAACGTGTTCGTGGGGACGACGAAGCTGAAGAGACTGCCTTGCGTAATCCATTGATCCTCGAGCGACGTCACCACCGACGGCGCATGGTTGATTGGGCCACCGAGTAAGGATGAGAGACTAACCGTGCTCCCATCCGTAAAGGCCACGTTCTCAATGACCAACGAGCCATTCACTCCCGTTGGGTCGAAGTTCGTGAGCACGAGCTGGTCCGTCCCGCTTGCGCCCACCTCGATGGTCAGCATCCCGGCCGCATCATCCCGCGTGAAGGTGAGATCGTTTGGGGTAATCCCCGTTCCAAATTGAATCCGGTTCCCTTCGCCGACAGCTGCGACATCCTCGACCGTATCGATGCCGTCACCGAGATTGAAGAGATAGGCATCGTTGCCGGCACCTCCGACCAAAGTATCGCTGGAAGGAAGCCCTATCGGAGTGCCGTCGTCAAACGTCGCATCTCGTCCTCCATAGAGCGTGTCATGACCGGCACCACCGCTGAGCAGATCTGCGCCGGCACCACCGACCAGCACGTTGTCCAACTCATTGCCGGTCCCGGTCAGCGAGATAAACCCGACGTCCTCACTCCATGTGGAAGTGAGGACGAGATTCTCGACGTTGTCAGGCAGGGAATAGCTGACCGTGCTGTGCACTGCGTCCACCCCCTCTTCCGGCAGTTCGACAAGAGTCTGACCGGCATGCCGAATATAGTAGGTATCGTTCCCAGGCCCACCAATGAGAACATCGTCCGGAGTGTTGAATGGATTGGGGTCAGTACCGACTCCAACGTCGAAGGCAAATGCCGAATCACCGAAGGGAATGAGCGTATCATTCCCTTCTCCACCAATCAGAATGTCGCTGCCGGTATCGACGAAGAAAACACCTTCCACCGATCGCGCGAACCCCCCGTGTAATACATCATGCCCGGCACCGCCTTCGATCACGTTATCCGCAGTGTTCCCGAGCATGACATTATCCAAACCGTTGCCGATTCCTACGCGGGAGTCCGGAACCACCGGGCTATGACTATCCACAAGGACGAGATTGTCTTCATCTCCCCCCAGCGCATAGTCCACGGAACTGAACACTGTCCGGGACGGCGCAGCGGGGAAATCGGTAAACAGACCGAGTTCTTGACTCGTGCCATCGGCAAAATTGAGCGTGACCGGTGCGGGAGCAAACCCGTAGATACCGTTTCGAAACCGCACCGTAAGCTGATCCGCCGTATCGAGCACGGTGATCACAAAGCTCAGCTGACCTGAAGCGGAGGATTGCCTTTGTATGATGACATCACTGGGGTTCAGTCCCACCATCTGAACATGATCGGTATCTGTGGTGAAGGCATCGTTAAAGAGTTGATCCACAAGGACCATATCGCGGCCATACCCGCGGCCGAACATGAAGCCGTCATTGCCGGCGCCGCCGATGAGGGAATCATCACCGCTCCCCCCGTCATACACATTATTCCCGGCCAAGTCCTTGAGGATATCGTTGCCCCCACCCCCGGTCAGGGTGTCATTGCCGCTGCCGCCCGTAAGTACATCATGTCCGCTGCTGCCTAACAGCACATTGTCGCCGCTATCCGTGTCAACGATGGTGAGGCCTTGTCCAGGGTCGGCGCCCAGCGCGCGCAAAATCGCTTCATCCCACACCGTGCCATCTTGGAATCGCACATTTTTTTGTGCGGCGGAAGGAGGGCCGAAGAAATCGGCGAATGTCAACGAATCCATGGAACCAGGCATCCGCAGGACCAGATCGCTTCCCGACTGCACCACCCCGATTTGATTTGGCGCGAGCCCCGGCACCAGTTGCACGCTATCGGTCTCGCCGCTCACGCTGCGGTCTTCAATCCGATCCTGTCCGTCGCCGACTCCAAACAGATACGTATCGGTACCTTCACCACCTTTAAGCGTATCGTTACCACCTCGCCCATTGAGCACATCGTTTCCGCCAAAACCCTCGAGCACATTGTCGCCACGGTTACCGGTCAGAACGTTGTTCAGCTCGTTGCCGATTCCAGAATAATGACTCTCCGGCCCCGCCGGAGCACTTTCGCCGGTTCCTGGCGTGAGCCCGACACGAAGAGTCGGAAACGGATCGAGCAAGGTGAGATTCTCGATGTGTGCTCCCAGAGCATAGCTCTCAGCAGCCTCAATGGTATCATCGCCTGCGTCCGCCGCCTCCACTACGAGATCGTCCGACCCGACCACGTAGGTGTCGTTGCCGAGCCCACCTTGCAGAATATTCGCAGCTGCGTTTCCAACTAGCCTGTTGTCCAGCTCGTTCCCTACACCGTTGACAGACCGATTTCCCGTCAGCCTCAGGTTTTCTATCGCATCCCCAAGCACATAGTCTTGAGCCGTGACAACCGTATCCGTGCCTTCGCCGGCAGCCTCCACCACCAGGTCACCGGCCTCAATCACATAGGTATCGTCCCCCGCGCCACCAATCAGCACATTGACTCCGGCATTGCCGGTCAGCACATTGTCCAGTTCATTCCCCGTACCGTTACGCGCGAACGTTCCTGTCAGCGTGAGGTTCTCGACATTCGCATCAAGTACATAGCTCTGGTCGGTCACGACTGTATCAACGCCTTCGCCGGCCTCCTCTACCACCAGATCACCGGCCCCGATCACATAGGTGTCGTTCCCTGCGCCACCGGTCAGTACATTGACTCCGGCATTGCCGGTCAGCATGTTGTCCAGTTCATTTCCAGTGCCCTCAATCGCCGCTGGGCCGGTCAGAATCAAGTTCTCGACGTTGGCGGTCAACGCATAGGTGATTCCGCCGTACACCGTATCTATTCCTTCGCCGACCAATTCAATCACGATATCTCCGGCGTCATCCACCACATAGGTATCCGCTCCGTCCCCGCCCGTCATGACATCAGCGCCGGTCCCGCCGTCCAACACATCATCCCCCGCTTGGCCGATCAGTGCATCGTGACCAGCCGATCCCACGATCGTGTCGTCCGTCGCCCCGCCCGTCAGCACATCATCGCCGGCACTGCCGTCGATCTGACGCCGAGTACTCGCCAGCAGGCGTGCGTGATCCCATATCGTCCCATCCGCGAATGTCACCTGCTCCACCTGGAAGATGGAGTGTAGATAAAAGTTTTGAAGTGTCAGGCTATCGTTCGTACTCGATAATGAGAG
Source organism: Candidatus Nitrospira nitrosa (assembly GCF_001458735.1). Classification (NCBI taxonomy): domain Bacteria; kingdom Pseudomonadati; phylum Nitrospirota; class Nitrospiria; order Nitrospirales; family Nitrospiraceae; genus Nitrospira; species Candidatus Nitrospira nitrosa. The sequence goes on along the minus strand of NZ_CZQA01000011.1, from coordinate 90,426 downwards.
GACGAGATCGTTCCCTTCACGAGCTCCCCGCACATCCGTCGGCGCGATCCCCTCACCCATACGGATTGTGTCGAACCCAGTCGGATCAAACGCCACATCCCGTCCGGTCCCCACGCCGAAGACATACGTGTCATTACCAGATCCGCCGAAAAGCTGATCGTCCCCGGCCCCACCATCGAGCTGGTCGGCACCCAGCCCGGAACGAAGTACATCCTGCCCGTCGAAACCATTGATCCGATCTGCAACCGCTGTCCCCGTCACGATATCACTCTCATCCGTCCCGATGACGTCGAAGCCTCTCTCCTCCACCAATTGGGCATAGGTCAACGAGGTGGTGTCGGCAAACTCGAAAGATTCGATGGTGTACCGGCTGAAGAGATCGGCAGCATCGAAGTCCGACAAGACCAGCGAGTCGCCGGCTCCCACGCTCAGGCGTAGACTGCCCGCCGCAATTCCATCGATGAGCGGGATCGCGCCAGGCCCAAAGCTCAGCTGTAACGCTTGACTGTTGATTCCTTCCCCAAAAACAAGACGGTTGTGTTCGAGAATCGTTCCTCCGCCGCCTCCTTCACCACCACCGAATGGATCCTCACGCACGGCCGAATCAACGATCCGGTCCTGTCCGTCCCCAAGATTGAATCGATAGGCATCGTCACCCGTTCCACCTTCAAGCCGATCGTTGCCGGCCCCGCCCGTCAGTGTATCGGCCGCCCCCTCGCCGACAAACACCTCTCCGCCCACAAGCACATCGTCACCAAACCCACCTGTCAGGATATCGTTGCCTCCGTTTCCAACGAGCTGCACCGAGCCGACGGCGGAAGCGGCGGTGAGCGTATCATCCCCATCCGTTCCCATCGCGTTCTCAAAATTGGACGTTCCAAGGTCAAAGGTGATGCCGAAGACGCCCTGGAAGCTGATCGTATCGATACCGGCTCCGCCGTCTCGGACCGTGTCATCCGCGTCGGTGACGACAACATCATCGCCGGCACCACCGAATAACTGGTCGGCTCCCTCGCCGCCGTACAGCTGGTCGTCACCGGCCCCACCATCGAGCACGTCGTTGCCGGCTTCGCCTTGGAGGATGTCGTTGCCGGCCTCTCCGGCAATTCGATCGACAAAACTCGTACCTGTGATCACATCCGCGTCCGGAGTCCCACGAAGATCAATCCCGCGTGCGATGAACTGTTCAAAGGTCAGCACGGTACCGTCAGCGAACTCGAAGGTACTGATCGGCGAGGCACCGGGAACAAGCGCACCGATTTGGAGCCGGTCACCTGACAACGGCCCGCGAATCTCCAGGGTATTGCTGGTCCCCCTCTCCAACGTGAGAACACTCGACATCAGCCCCGCGCCGAAGACCAACCGATTGCCCTCGCCTGCCGTATCGACGATCGTATCCGCTCCATCACCGATATCGAACAGGTACTGGTCCTGCCCTGCTCCTCCCTGCAAGGTATCAGCACCGTCACCTCCCACGAGGAGGTCATTTCCAGCCCCCGCGTACACTACATCGTTACCGGCTCCGGCAAAGACGGTATCATCGCCCGAACCGGTACGAATGATGTTGGCCTCATCCGTCCCTTCGACCACCCCTCCCGGAAGCGGCAACTGATCGGCCAACGCCACAAACGAGCCGTCGGCGAATCGAAGCGTCTCAACGACATACTGGAAGGTGTTGGGATCAAACCCAAGCAGGCGGATCGAATCAGCCCCGCCGCCGACCTGAATCGTGAGCATCTGTTGCGCTGGATCGTGCACGAAGGTCAACGCGTCCGGCGTGATCCCAGCGACGAAATTGATGACATTTCCCTCTGCTCCCACTGCTGCATCCGTGATCGTGTCCTGTCCGTCACCGAGACTGAAGTTGTAGATGTCATTGCCCGCCCCGCCGACGAGCGCATCGTTCCCCTGATCACCTTGCAACGTATCGTTCCCCGCATCACCGTACAACGCATCGTTCCCTTCTTCGCCCGCTATGCCATCATTGTCATCCCCGCCGAAGAGACTGTCGTTACCCGTACCGCCATTGAGCACATCATCATCCGCATCGCCGTAGAGCAGATCGGCTCCTGCTCCACCCACAACTTGGTCGTTGCCGGCATCACCAAAGACCGTATCGTCACCCTCTTGCCCAAGCAATACATCGTTTCCCGCTCCCCCGAAGAGGGAGTCATCTCCGATCATCCCCTGGACTTCGTCGTCCCCATCACCGCCGTCTAAGAAGTCGTTCCCGCCAGCCACCCCAGCCGCCTCCGGAGTATTCAAACCATCGCCGAAGAGAAGATCATTTCCCGCGCCACCAAAGAGTTCATCGGCACCATCTCCACCGTAGAGGGAATCGGCTTCGTTTCCTCCATCGAGCCGATCGTTGCCCAGATCACCCAGCAGGATGTCGACGCCGCTGCCACCGGAGAGCGAATCCATTCCACTGCCCGCCCACAGCACATCCGCTCCACCACCACCGTCCATCCAATCATCATCCTCCTGGCCTAAGAGCGTATCGTTCCCGTCGCCGCCGACGAGCACGTCGTCGCCGGCCATACCATGCAGTTCATCATCGCCCTCCCCGCCGTCGAGGAAATCGTCCGCGGTAAACGTGAACCGATCCTTCAAAAAGTGATCGCCGTACAGGAGGTCATTGTCTGCTCCTCCGTACAGCACGTCATCGCCCCATGATCCGTAAATCGTATCGTTCCCGTCTCCACCCTCCACCCAATCATCGCCATAGTACAAATCCGTGCCGAGATCAACCGGTGGATCCGAGGGATCGAAGAGGATGAAACGCCAGTCCCCATCCAAGGCATCATCCCCCGTACCTCCATAGAGTCGATCATTCCCGCTAAATCCCGAAAGCGTGTCGTTGCCCCCATTACCGAAGAGCTGGTCATTTCCCCGCTCACCGAACCCGAAACTATCCGCGTCCGAATAATTCACAATGTCATTCACGAGGCCATTGGCCTCGAAGTCGATGAGGACAAGATAGTCGTTCTCCCAATTGGGATCTGGCACATCGCGCAGTTCGATCCCAAACTGCCCGCTCTGAAAGTTTTCATTGACGGTCAGTACACCGTTGACGAGGAGATCTGTGCCGGACAGCGCATAGGTCGTGAGACCATCCAGACTCGTATAGGTATTCAGCGAATCGTTCGAGTGATGGATCCCGCCGAGCAAGCGGTGACCGTTGAAAATGATTTGTCCCTGGGCATCGGAATCTTCAATCCGATCCAACCCATCACCGGCGTTGTAGAAATAGGTATCGAAACCACTTCCACCTTCAAGCAGGTCCCCATCACCGGTCCCGCCGGTCAGTACATCGTCGCCGTCGTTGCCGATGAGATGATCCGTGCCATCCCTGCCTTCAAGGCGATTCATGCCGCTGTTGCCGGTAAGGAGATTGTCAAGATCGTTGCCGGTGCCGTTGAGATCTCCGGATCCCGTCAATATCAACTCTTCAACCGTGGTGCCGACGAGAGAGAAGGTTACGGAACTCTCGACCCTGTCACGCCCATTGTCGCCGACTTCGACTACCTGATCACCGAGATTGTCGACAATGTAGGTATCGTTCCCGTGACCGCCATGCATCCGATCAGCTCCGCTGCCACCATCAAGGGTGTCATTGCCGGCATCCCCCTGCAGGTAATCATTGCCACCATGACCCAAGAGCGTATCGACTCCATCAGCACCATAGAGATGGTCATTGGTAAAGAGCGGTCCGCCGGCAATCGTTTCTGCGTTATCCGACCCGAAAATATATTCGCGCTGCACCGCCGGGGGGATACTCAGCCCGGATGGTATGTCATACCCCGTGGTGTTGTCATGATAGTGCGTACGCGCAAAGGGATTCAGTGGCCCATCGATATTGGCTTGATTCAACGCCACTTTTGCCGCGAGAAATAAACTGCGATCCTGAATGTAGTCGGTCGTGATTGCGCCCAGCCCTGACACCGAGTTAAAGAGTGCCAATTCCCCATTGGTATTGTGCTGACTATAGGTCGGGCCAATAATCACAAACGGATTCAGCGCAGTGAGGGCGTAGCGATACGCCAGCCCCTTACCTGCCTCATCGTCAAGGAGAGCATTGCCTTTCACTTCTTCAAGCGGCTGATTGACCAATGCCTCAATGCGATACAGGCTTGGCTGTGGAGGCAGTACATTTTCAATGGCCGTGATGTTGTTGTGAAAGACCGTACGGTTGGCCATGTTACCGAAGCTGCCTGCCACATCGGAGGATGGTGTGGGTTGAAAGTTCTGATCGACCGGTAACAGCACTCTCCGAATCGCATCGAGTGCGTTTTCGAGTGAGTCCTTCTCGGCTCGTCCAAGTAAAGTATTGGCGGCACTGGCGGAGGACGCCTGAAAGATCGCTTGGATCGCATCGATTGCAATTGAGTCATCAATCTCTTTGAAGAGGACCTGAAGACGTAACGAATCCGCGATCAGGGCCAAACTGTGGGTATTGAGATAGTCGAACCGTGGGGCCAGACCAGGAATTTCTACGACCGGTTGGCCTTCAATCGGGAGGCCGACAGAAACCGGATGACTTCCAGAATTGGCCACGGCTGTCGCATCGAACCCTGAGAGGGCGACCCCAAAATATTGGGCAAAAGAGGGTTCGGCAACGGTGGCACCAAAGTCATTGTAAGACGTACCGTATCTGTTCTGAATGTAGGCCTGAGCAAAATCTTGCCGTGGAGCAGAATAGATATTCCCATTTGGATCAGTGCGATCAATGGGCAATGCGTTAATCGCCGCCAATTGCAAGAGTGAAAGTTGTATCGGCACCTCCATTGCGCTGTTTGGGTCAGCTTCAACCTGGCGGTACAGACTCATCATTTCTTGCAGCACGACACTGCGGGGCCGGTTTTCCCCGGATGGATCACGAAACTCGCCAAGCCCTGTCGCATTAAAGACCACGTTGCTGCCCGGGGTTTGATTGATGACGTCCGGATACATGGCAGCCAGGGTACGGACGATGTTGCCGCTCAATGAGTAGCCGACAAGGTCTATCGTCTCTCCAGATTGCAATTGAGGCCGGACGCGGTTAAGAAAATCCTCGGCTGAAAGGATTTGATCGAAGGCAAAGCCGCTTGTGAAGACTTGGAAATCCGCCCCTACATCGCGATCCTGATCATTGAGAAGCTCGGTACTGCGGACGGCGAGAACTACACGGCCTGGAGTAGCTGTATCACGCAATGCGACCGCCGAGAAACCTGTCGCATCGTTTTGATAGGCGTCGATGACTAAGTAGCGGTTTTCGAATGCCTGAGCCTGCTCCAAGGTCATACGCAACTTGCCTGGCAAATCATCAGCATTCGGATCAGCGCCCGGGTTATTACCACGCCCTAATGCAAGAACATATTCTTCGGGATCAATCCCTTGAAAGAGGAATGACTCAGCAGCGAGCTGTTCAAGCGCGGCATCGTAAGCTTGTTTCAACTGCATTAGCGTAAGATCCGGCATGCTCGAACTCCTCTAGTTAACAGACTGCGAAGGTTTCAACACTTTGTGAATAAACTCTTTTCTGGTTGTAACTGGTCTTGGCGGACAGGCCGTAGCCCCCAGCCACCAGATCCTACCGACCGTTTGCAAACTCCGTCCGCTTGCTAAATAACCTCGCTTAACCGCCAACACCTCTTTGGTCTGTAAATCCAGAATGATGACTTCGCCTCCAGCGATTCCTAGTTCACGATCATGCGGACGAGTAATTCCACGCCAAGTGAATCCATACTCACTTTTTGGCTGTTTGACCCACTCTTCGAGCAATGTTGGCTGTTGATCACCTGGATAGAGGTATTGGCCATCCTCAAGTACCAGCTTGTCCGTGTTCGGTCTGGTGTACCGAAGATATTTTGAACCATCGGTTGGACTCTGAATGGATACAGGAATAGGCTTTTCAAGAAATTTATAGTTCCGGTCTGGCCTGTAAACACGATATGCTCTCTTGCTACCATCTTTTGTTTTTGCAGCATCCGAATAGCGTGGATTCACAAATCCATTTTGAATTCCGGCCTTGATGGCGTCTGGCCCCGCATTAAATTCCTCGCCATATACTTCCCCATAAGGATCTTCTAATGCATAGAGATGCTGTAACATGTAGTCAGTCGCCTCGGTCCTCGGTCGCATTTGCATGATGCCTTCCACATTCTCAACCGTCTTAAAAATGAACTCCCCTGCTTCGTTCTTACACAAATGATCGAAGTATTCTTTCGTGGTCATTCCTGGTTTGTACCCACTGTCTTCCGGCAACGGATTCGGGATCTTAATACTGTGAGCAAACCGCCCTTCCTCTGTGGCCAATGGATCAGTCGGCTTGAGCTTCAACGGATCACAGGTAGTGTCACCGCGTTTTGGCGGTTCTTTGGCGCAGCGCTCTGCTAGTTTTTTCATCGCCTTGTCGAACCTGTCCGCGACCGTCTCCTCTTTAAAGAACGATGCGGCACAGCCGGTGAGCATCACCAGCACGAGACCAATCACGAGTGTCCCCATCCGGCTGGCTGTCCCTATCGACACGCTCCTGGATGACTTCACTCGGACGTTTAATGCACAGGGGGTATCGTTCGATTCACGCATAGACGCACACTCCTTTGTAATGGGGGACAGACCAGGAGGATGACACCAGCATCGAAGCACTCGGCTTCATGTGTGTTCCTAATAAAAGAGGTGCGTGAGTCTAAGAATCCCTTACGGCACTGTCAAGAACCGTGGTTCACAACGGCAGACCAACGCCAAGTGGTCGAAATCTACAGGAACACAAACTAGGCTGGACAGTACTCAAAAGAGGGGGGCGCCATAGAAGACTGACGTAGAACCATTCAAGTAGCGCTCTGGAGGTGGATAGGCGTATGAGTCAGACGTGGATAATCTGCTTTCACTACTACCAGTGGCCCCTCAGACAGGTCCTTGCTAGAACAGAGTGGATTGTGTGTGATCAGACTCGCGGGTTGTTAGACTCGGCTCAAGCCGATGCGAGGTAATGATGGCTGCACCTGCCGTACAGATCAAGCGCTGGACTCGCCGAGAATACGACCGGATGGCCGAAGCAGGCGTACTCGGCCCTGATGAACGTGTAGAATTGCTTGAAGGAGAAATCGTCACCATGACACCTCAGCAAAGCCCACATTCGGCTTGTATTGGATTGATCGATAAAGCGTTGAGACAAGCCTTTGGTCCCTCCTACTGGATTCGCATCCAATTGCCGCTCGTCGTGGACCCGGATTCAGAACCGGAGCCGGAGCTTGCGGTGGTGCATGGTTCCCCACGAGACTACGTTCATGAGCCCCCTCGCACAGCCGTATGAGTCATCGAGGTCGCAGATAGTACATTCGCCAAAGACCGAACGTACAAAGCGAGAATTTACGCCTGCGCCGGCATCCGAGAATACTAGATCGTCAACCTTGCCGAGCACTGCGTGGAGGTGTACCGAGACCCGGTCACCTCGACCGGCCCAAGCAACTCATATCGTTCATCCTACAAGCGCAGCCCTTCCGACTCTCTCGCCCCCCTTGCCGCTCCCGATTCCGGAATACCCGTCGCGGATTTGCTGTCGTAACCACAATTCGAATTGAGTACCGAAGGAGAGAGCCATGCACAACTGTGTCCTTTAACAAAGGTATCCGACCCCTTACTATCATGCTGTGAGATGTAGGCCCAGTCCGCAGCGAGACCGCTTCAATGGGGCCGCAGCATCTCAGCTGCGGAAATCGCGTGACTAAAACACTAGTTGAATCCACTAGTTGTGGCTTCAATGGGGCCGCAGCATCTCAGCTGCGGAAATGACCCAACTAGAGAGCAAATCATTCTCGAAGGTATGGCTTCAATGGGGCCGCAGCATCTCAGCTGCGGAAATCCACCGTCTCCACGCAGGTGGTATTCTCCACGTCATACGCTTCAATGGGGCCGCAGCATCTCAGCTGCGGAAATTGCGATGGATCGTGTCGGTGTGGCGGCGACGGCGTTGCTTCAATGGGGCCGCAGCATCTCAGCTGCGGAAATAGGCACGCCGAAAAACCTCGCGACATCCTCCACCTGGCTTCAATGGGGCCGCAGCATCTCAGCTGCGGAAATAAGAAAAGATGGTAAATAATGGGCATTTATGAAGGAGCTTCAATGGGGCCGCAGCATCTCAGCTGCGGAAATGTGCAAAGGCGGCTCACACTCGTTCCAGCGAAAATGCGCTTCAATGGGGCCGCAGCATCTCAGCTGCGGAAATGATTGGAAATGGTGCCCGATGAAGCGCCTGTGCCACTCGCTTCAATGGGGCCGCAGCATCTCAGCTGCGGAAATCTGGCGAACTGGTGTAGACCGTGCCAGAATCTATTTGCTTCAATGGGGCCGCAGCATCTCAGCTGCGGAAATAACCATATGAGCTACATTAATCTGCCTGAACATTACCGCTTCAATGGGGCCGCAGCATCTCAGCTGCGGAAATACGCCGAGCTATAAGCGGGCGCGCGCCACCGATACCGTGCTTCAATGGGGCCGCAGCATCTCAGCTGCGGAAATTTTGGCGTAGAGTTTCTGACGTTCCTCGGCTGAGTAGCTTCAATGGGGCCGCAGCATCTCAGCTGCGGAAATTGGCGATGGGGGCGTCGAAGTCGGCGCAGCAGGTGGCGCTTCAATGGGGCCGCAGCATCTCAGCTGCGGAAATGGCCAGGCGCTGGAAACCGATCTCGCGCAGGCGCTGACGCTTCAATGGGGCCGCAGCATCTCAGCTGCGGAAATAGTTTTCATAGAAACGTCTGATCTTCCTCAGCTTCTCGCTCATGATGCGAGCGCCCTCCTTTCTGCACGAAACCACTTCCACAGCGAACAAGTTACACCACATTCTTTTCCATGCAAGTGCCTACAAATTCATGCGCTTACAATCGTGCGAGCGCTTTCACCGGTACAGCCGGCATAGGACTGCTCGCGTGATAGGGCAAACAAGGCCATCACACTACGTGCGCGTGGCGCTGCACTTGCACAAAGGCCTCGCCCAACGATTCGATGCTCTTGATGGGACGCCCCTCCGTGGGACCGAGATCTACAACCAGAACATGATCCTCGTGATGATTGATCATTTCGCCCAATGCTGCCTTCATCTTGATGTAGTCCACTTCCGGCAATTCGCACTGAAATACCGAGAGCTGGAGATGCTCGCCAAACCCTTTCATCGTCTTATATACGCGGCGCCATCGCTTAGAATCGCGGATATCATACGTGACAAAATACAATCTTCGCATGGCTTACCGAGTAGTAAAAGCCGGATACTCAGGGATCTCACTGCACAAGTATCTGCTGAGCAGCCGTGCCTGGACTTCCAAGACACGTCGATAACTGACCTGGTACCCGAAGACCGGATGCGTGATCTCTTGGCTCATCCGGCGCTCGTACGTTTCAATGAATCGACGTCGACCTTCCGGTGTCAGCGCCACGGAGCCCATGCGCCTGATGAAATCTTCCGACCGCACCTCACCATTGTTGATCGCCGTCAGCACAGCGGAGTCTGCAAGTAACGGACGAAACTCTTCCATGACATCAAGGGCCAAGGCCGGCCTCCCATAATGCAGTTGATGATAAAACCCCAGATACGGATCCAACCCCACCGCATGCAACGTCACCGTCCATTCCCTCGCCAGCATCGCATAGGCCAGCGATAAGAGCGCATTGACCGGATCCTTCGGCGGCCGACGATTTCGCCCATCGAACTCAAAGTCCGATATCCCCTCCGTCTTCAGCATTCCTTTGAATTCCGCAAAGTACCGACGGGCAGCCGTGCCCTCAATGCCAAGCAGTTCTTCCAGGGACTGCGCCTGAGCCGCATGCACATGATCCCGCTTGAGATCCAGTAACACCGTCTCCGGTGCGGCTGCATGATTTCGACGCAAGAACGTCCGACAGTTCACAATCTTGGCCTGTACCAGCCGAATCGCCAGACCGAGACAGAAAGACCGACTCGTCGCTGCGGCATATTGTCGACGCCGTAATTCGACGTTCTTGTGCATGAGGCTGGTCGTGATGCCATAAAACCACCCGCCGCTGGACAGATACGAAATAGGAATCTCTCGACGACAGAGTTCCTGGACCACTTGCGTGCTGACCTGAACGGCTCCGAACAGCACGAGGTGTGAGACTTCTACCAGCCTTGCCTCCATCAGGACCACATCGCGGTCCATCACTCTCAGGCAATCGCCTTGTTTCCCAACCCGGGCACCGGGCTGTTGCACATATAACGGCAAGGCGTCATGCCGAGCAGGCAGCAGGCGACGGATCCTCGCGGCTGATTGTTCATCATCAGTATGGTGCCGTAACCATCCGATTTCATCCGGCAGACAAATACGCACAAGAGAACAGCGTGGACACTTGGGACTGTCTACCAAGGGAGACGGCATCACACCGCCCTGCGCCATCCGTCGCATGCCCGCAATCAGCTCCAACGTCCGCTCGATCAGCTCCGAATCGAACGCCACCACCACCCGCTCCCGCGACCCCACAAAGTAGAGAACCCCGCCGTCGCACTCGTAGCCGTTCTCTCGCAAGATGAGCCCTTGCGCGCAGACCTGCACACGTTCCGGCTCCCACGCGCCCTTGTCGACATGCGGCCGCTTCCCTCGCTTGTAATCGACGGGCGCAACCGCATGGCCGACACCTTCCACCAGATCGATCTTGGCCGTAATACCAAGTCGATCCGAAGACAACCAGACTGAGCGTTGATGGATCACCGTGTCGTCATTCGGTGGTGACGCCTCCTCCGGTGGTTTCCGTTTGGGACTTTCATCCACTCGACGATGGTGGAACCGCCCCTCCACCGTATCGGCGCTGTCGGCGAATTCGCTCTGTACCCATTCCAGATACGCCAAGCGAGGACAGTAGGCGAATTCATTCAGCATCCGCACAGGAAGCAACGGCTCCCCCGTTACCAAGAGAGCCGTCTCACCAGCTTCGAGACTCATCACACCCTCCTTTCGCTATTCAGTTGTCAAAGAACAAGGCCGGCTCGGCCGATACCTCATCACTTACAAGTGTTCATCTGGCACAGCCTCAAATTGGCCGAGGCCGAAGTGGCAGCCGTAACCGAGGGCAATGGGGCCTCGAACGGGCTCAGCGAAAACAATGTCAAACCCGAATCCCCGAGAATCGGCAAATTGGCCTCCGCCTCCACACCGGAAACGTCGAAATTCCAACCAGCGAACTTTCTTGCCCATAATCGTTGTGTGATCTTGATGTTCTATGTGCTCAGGCGTCGGGAACCCTCGACGCAGCAGGTCTCTCACAACCTGTGAAATTGGGGAATCCTTGCCGTTCTTTTTGGGATGGCGAGTTAGGACATAGGGAGTCACTGACCGCCAGATTCGAGATTGAGCCAATGCAGGCGCCTGTCCATCATGCATCACAAATCCGCCATAATCCTGCGGCTGGCCAGTCCCAATGAGTACCGTGTGAATGTCGTGTCCGCCGGCCCCCCAGAGCTTCTTGAGCTTGCCAATAGCTTGCTGCGCCTGCTTGTCGAACCCCTGAGTAGCATAGACGGTGATATGGTCAATCCGGCTGTTGGATCTTCCTTCGGCACTGGGCAAATAGAAGGCGTGCGAATGATCGTCATCTAATCGAAGGCCATCAGGTCCCTTACCTGAGAAAACGGGCAGAGCATGCTCGCTTCCATTGAGTCCGCGAGACTTCGCCATCAAAGCTTGACGCATCCGCTCCCCAAGGAGCACGGCATCAGTCAGACAAGGTAACACCGCACTGGATAGAGCAAACCGGGCAACTGTTGGTCGAATTTGCTCGATCTTTACTTTTCGTTGATACGTCACGCGAAACGCATCATCCGGCCTCACATAATCTACCCACCGACTTCCAGGTGCAGCGGACCAGCCCTGCTTTTGAAGATCGCTAGTCTCTGCGTGCAATGCGCTCCACAGATCAGAGGGGACTGAACTCTGAGCTGCCTTCTTCTTTCTCGCCCCTTTCGTCGCTATGCTGGTATCCCCAACAACTTTAGCCTCATAACCCATCTTCCATGTGACAAAGCTGTCCGGTGTCATCGAGGCAAGCATACGCACTCGTTCTCCTTCGACTGACACTCCGGCCTCAATCGGACGACAATTGATGTCACCATCCCATTGATCCAACATTTCGGCCGTTGTCCAACTTTCTGCACGTCCTAGGTAGCTCAGCCCAGAAGCCAGGCTCGTCAGTACCTCTCGCTCTTCTGGACTGAAGGTTACGTGAGGCCAGACCACAACCAGGCAATCATCAGGCCGCAGAGAAACAAAGGCATCAAACACTTTGGTCCTGGAAGGCGTTGCCGGAGGTTCTTGCGGCATAAAGTGGCGCGTATGGCCTAATGTAGCTTTCGGCAATTGGAAGACGGGGAGCTCGGTCAGCCGTTCGAGCACCCGTCTGGCAGAGGCCTCCGGGATGTCCCCTGAAAACTTTCGGTGCCACACGGCAATCAGCGCCCGCAAAATCCGCCATGGCGACGGAGGCCATTCGACAGCGCCCTCGTTTACATGCCGCCCCCAGGGAGTCGCATGATACCGACTAGCTATGAACCGGATGCGCAGGGCGATCATTTCTTTTCACCCCTTAAACGAAACGTTGGTTATAGATGGCTTCGCAAACCTACCTTCTGACTCCACCGCCTTGATCAGATCAGAAAGCTCTTTGGTTAGGATCTCGATATTCGGGAGTGTAAAAGTCTCTGGACTTATCACTCTTGTCCGGACAACTTTCAAATCACAAGCAGTCCGAAGACGCAGTCCTTCACTCATAAATTTTTCAATCTTAAAAAGTGCAAGAACAATCAGTAGACGCTCTGCATTCTCTCCCACTCCAAATCCACGAATCTGAAAAAGGTCGAGGTTAATAAAAGCTGTGAGCCTTTCGGCGGCGAAGTCCGTCTTATGATATGGAATGTTCTTGTACCCTTCTGCAGCATCTCCAGCACTGCCTTCCTTGCCCGGTGTAACACGGTCAATTTTCACTCCACCGTTTTGAACCACAGTGACATTACAAGCTTCGATAGATGCCGACAGACTTCTTGCCACACGAACAACTCCTCCTATCTTTTCCCAAAAAATCCCATGGAGGAGGCTGGTTGGGTCATATTTTAGGAGGGCTTTGATCATCTTTGAGCGATCAAAAGGCTTGCTGGAATCGTAATCGACCTCGACTTTGATGGTTTCGAATTCCCTGGAATTAACAATGTAGGCCGAGTTGAGTCTGTGGGCTTCCAAAATCGAATTGGTTGTCTGACCACCTGGCAACTTTGACACCACGTATGGGAGTCCTTTTAATGGTTCAACCAAGTCCCCTTTCGTGGAATCCCAACAGACGGATTCGAATCGATTCGCCATACTCTGTGGCGACTCCACCAACAACATCTCCGTACCATCGTGCAGCGTATACGTTGCCGCTCCCAAGTCTGGGAATCCTGTCGGTTGAAAGCGCGTCCCTTGAATAGGCTGGAGGTCAGCCTCTATCAATAGCCGAGGAGCATTCTGCAGTTTGCTGAAATCCAATCCTGATGCCATGCGCAGTCTCCTTTCGCGTTAAACGAAAATCACATTATTTCGTTGTGCTGTAGCTTCTGTGAGCTGAGAATTCTCTCGGCCAGACTCGCTTCCTGCTGCTTTGAAATAGGGAAAAGAACAGCGCCTGCAATGCGACGGGTGACATTGGCTGGTTCGGAGATGACCTCCACTGCAGGTATGAATCCACACCCGCGTAGGCGCCGTACTGCTAGGCGTGATGCTTCACCGGATTGCCCCGCAATTGATCGGACAATGATCGCAGGCACATAGGGCATTGGGATGCCTCTGAATGGATGTGGCAGATGCGTTAGCTTGAGCAAGGCATAGAGTGCGGGCAACAGGCTCTCATGATCGTCCGTTCCCTGTGCTGACTCTTGAACCAAATGCCAATTGATTAACGTGAGTCCGTGCAAAAGCATCTCTAGCCGACTCTCATCCACATTGCCGACCACGAACTCGTGAATGTCATTGAGGGACGCTGGATACTTCCCCGCTAACGGCAACGCCTTTCGCTGTTCACGCTGGGCATCCATACATCGCCGAGACAACACAGCGGTCAGGTTGTCGATCAGTGATCCATGGCCCCAAATAACTCGGGGATGGGTATCGGTATCAAGCCACGCAGCCCACGCCGCTCTAACTTGCACAGGCTCCATATTCTCGCGAAGGCCCACAGAGGCCAGGGATGCAGCCAGCCGAAATTCGACACTCCCGTCGTTAGTGGCTTCTAGCCACTTTGTCGAGAGAAGTGGGATAGGCTTGAGAAAATGTTTTTCTCGAAACTGAAGGGGAGATTGCGCAAGAGTTGCTTCGGCCTCACCGAGAGCGATCAAGATGTTCGCCATTCTTGGCGCATCGCCTGTTTGGCAATACTCCATGATGGCCCGCTCTATGCCTCGAAGCACTTGCCCCATGTGAGCAGATACCCTGTCTCCTAGGGCAACCCGACGAAACTGGCCAAACCAAACGTCTATTTCCTTTAACAGGTCTATTTCGGGTTGCTGTACAACGTTCCATCGGCCAAGTGGAGCTGCAAAGAAATTCTGGCCGTTCCGCATAAGGAAGCTGTGCCTCGAAAACTGCGCAATTCCACGCGCGATTCCGAGACTCGCTACAGCCCTGGCAAAATCTACCCCGTTTCTTGCCTGACGTTTCCCAACCTCTACTCGTCCCTCTGAGAAGAGCGCTTTAATTTCCTCAAACATGGATGGAGACTTCCACAGAGGTAGCCACACTTCAAACGGCTCTCGCTTTGCCTGAGCCGGTTTCACCGAATCAGACAGTGTTGCCGAAGCATATCCAGCCCCAGACGGAAGAACGGTAAATGGTGACGCAAGCCTGCTTGGCGTTTGAGTGGCCAAACGTCTGACGGTGGCTGTTGACCAAACCATCACACCTTCCATGAGAAGAAGATAATCCCATGGATTGGTCACAACAGGCCCTGCAAACCCCGTTGACGCATTCGCTCCACCAACAGCCGATGGGGCGAAATGGCCTGGGGTTTGCCGAGATGTTGCCTCAGGCATTGGCACTCCCCATAGTGCAGCATGAAGAGCGTTTTCCCCTTCACCTTTAATAATTATCGTGACGACTTGCTGGGAGTAACCAGACATGTAACTACCACTACCCTCATTGCCTCCTGTGCCGAGAATTGGTGGGTAGCTTTTCCCTTCTTCTGTCAAAACAAAAGCAGCATCTAGGAAAGGAATTACATTATCAGGAAGATATGAACGACACGCCCGCATCAATCTGAGCTTCTCCTGATCCGTCTCCGGCTTTTCCTTAACTCCCAATCGGTCCAGCAGGTGCTGAACTGCTTCGATCACTTCTCGAAATGACCGCAGGCGGTCCATCTTGCTCTTTTGAATTTCAGCTAATGCTTGGCGCGCTGCACTCTCAGATGAGCCAGGGTAAAATCCTGATCGAGCACCCCATGGACCGACAATCGGAGTGGGTTGATATTTTTCCAAGAAGAACTTTTCCAATTCCTCACGGCTCAGTTTCGTGCGCAACCTAAACTCGTCATCAACCCACCACCCACGGACTTCAGGATCAGCTTGTTCGCTTACGAGACGAAGAATGCCCAGGGCCTTCAGATAATGCGCCAACGGTTCTGGCCGACATCCTGTAATCTGGAGATCAGGCATTTACCCCTCCCTCTTTCGCAGTCCCGCGCCAGTCCGCAACGCGCACCAAAGTCTCCATCCATGCCAATCTGAATGGGCCATAGTGATCCCGAAGCCGAAGCATCCGCTCCAGCCAACTTGGGCCATGCGGTCCCTCCCCCATCTCCATAAAACTTAGAGTGAGTGTCACTGCCTGCGTAGATATCTCATCTCCCAAATCCACAGCCGGCAATTGATCGCCCTCCCAGACGCCACGCGCAAATCGTCGCACTTCCGGCGGGACCTCCTCATCGGGCAAGGACCGAATTGAGAGTCGGACCTTCCCGTGGTGTGCAGCAGCCAGATAGGCCGCTAGGTCCGATTCTTTGTGTAGCAAGAGGGCCAACGCTGAAGCCAGTTCATGGCGAAAATGCTTGCGGTCTGGGC
Organism: Candidatus Nitrospira nitrosa; assembly: GCF_001458735.1. Lineage (NCBI taxonomy): Bacteria > Pseudomonadati > Nitrospirota > Nitrospiria > Nitrospirales > Nitrospiraceae > Nitrospira > Candidatus Nitrospira nitrosa. Next base: position 74,360 of record NZ_CZQA01000011.1, on the reverse strand, counting down.
GGCCTTTCTTATGATCGGACTTAGCCCAGGGGCCGCCGGACTTACGAGGATTGTTAGGCAGTAATGGGTTGGTCAACATCTTCTGAAAGACCTCATGGGCTTTTCCCACATCATGCCACCGAGCTGCCGTGAACAATTCGCTCCACGGAATTGTGAGAGTCGGATCATCGAGGGTTGTTTTCAAGGATTTCATTTCTTGAGCTACATCCGTTGCATGCTCCGTTAAATGAACAAACCGATGAATAAAGGTGAACCGGTCTTCATCAAGCGCGTCGTTGGAGGGCAATTCAGGAAGCAATGGCACGGCTGGCACCGCACCGTCATTCTTTCCTGTCCAGCCAAGGTCTTCCGCATAGCCGCCTTCGGAGACATGCAGCAGTATGGTCAAGCCGGACCAGACATTGTCTTTTTTAACCGGAAGCCAATGACGTTCCAACCCATCCCATCGAAAAGCCAGGACATCTTTTTTCAGGAACTCTTTGATTCGCCCAATTGCCACCGCGCAAAGCTCTTCAGGTCTTAGCGCAGGCATATCAGCCGACGGCTTTCCCCCGTCCCACTGCCGCCAATAGACCTGCACATCGTTATTTTCTCCGTCGCGAATGTATCGGGAGACATCAATATCGTTCCCTGCCAAGTCTGGTGTCGTATCGAACAGATCCACCACATCACGACGGCGGAGCACATACCCGACCTCGTCTTTTTTGGGAGCTGTAATCTTCGACACCTTGCTCGGCCCCACTTCTTTGAGATAATTCAGCTGGCCTCTCGACCAATCCAGATCGTCAATCTCATAAGGGAGAGCCGCTTCAGGGACTAATTGTTGTTCCCCCTTCTTATCTACCAGTGCGGTTTCCAGGTCGATCCAGAATACGTGAGCTGCATTTTTCGGTTCCCACTCTCCATACCGATTGCAGCGTCCAAACCGTTGCACCAACGATGACCAAGGAGCCAGCTCCGTAAACAGAGTCCGCGCGGAGATATCCACCCCAGCTTCAATTGCCTGAGTTGCCACTACAATTCGACCATGCTCGGGTTTTTCTTTCAGTCGTTGTTGGAGATGCACTCGTTCCGCCTGGCGAAACCTTGAATGAATCAAACAGGGTTCTGGCTGGTTAGGCACACCCTTCAATTGTCGCTGTAACTCGACAAAGACATCTTGCGCGCGCCCTACTCGATTGACCATCACAACGGTCAAGGTACCTGACTGATGATGGCGACATACTTCCTCCGCTAATCTTTTTGGGTACTCGCCTTCAGACCCCTGCGTCCAGATCGTTTCAGCCTTGTGCAAGAGTTTCACGGACTTGACACGTCTGGCGATATCCGAATGCTCGACATCATCGGCAATCAAGGAGAGACGCGGAAGATTCTTTGCCCGCTCTGCAAAATCAACGGTGCCCAAAGTATCTGTTTTTGGGGTGGCCGACATCCATACGGATTGTGCGGGACCAAAGGTACCAAACTTCTCCCGAAAGGCTTGTAATTGAGCCGTTGTGGTCAGCCCCACTCCCATTAACTGAACCTCGTCCATAATCCACAGGCAGTCGTTGTTCAGTAAGGCATAGTGCATGGGCCACCGATAACGACTCATGGCATAGCCTCTGTTCAAAGCTCGCGAAAGTAGTTGATCTTGGGTACCGATCAGGATCGCATTTGCCTCTGGATAAGCGTCCCAGTCATTGTCAATGTCGCCGCCCATAAAGGTGTGCACAGAGACTTCACCCTCTCGGAGTTCCGTAAGTAGCTCTAGGTTCTTGAGCCATGTTTGAGCACTCTCTACCGTTTGCTCCACCAACACTCGCATGGGCAAGCAATAGACCAATCGCCTTGGCGTTGCCTTCTGAACTGTCTCTTCAGCGAAACGCCTCCGCCACAACCATCCCAACACCGCCATCGCGGTCTTGCCCATCCCCGTCGGCACGTCCACCAATTCGGGTAGAGTCGGCTCACAGGCAAATCGAATCTGGAATGGATATGGCTCCCTCTCAGTCGCTTGCCGGAACCACCGTGCAAATGCTTCTTTGTTGTTCATCGCAACATCCTATTCCTTGATCGCATGATCACGCCAGCGTCACTTCCACCCTCGGCCCAGCGGCGCGAACGGCACGGTCGGGTTGTACTTGTTCACCGGATTCAACGGATTGTCCGGGTGATACTGGTTCACCGAGTTGAATGGATTATTCGGATTGTATTTGTTCACAGGGTTCGCTGGATTGCCGGGATCGTACCGATTCACGGGGTTGAAGGCGCTGTCCGGATCGTATTTGTTGATTGGGTTCAAGGGATTGTCGACCTGATACCGGTTGACCGGGTTGAAGATGTTGTACTCGCGCTCGTACCGTTCATCAAAACCCATCTCCGCATGACTGCTTGTCGTCCACGTCAGGAGTACCATGATCAGCAGTATCCGGTGTTTCATCAAACCCTCCTTATGATGACGTCACGGGATACGATACCGGATAACTGTGACATCGGAGGTCACGCTCTGGGATAATTTTTATCCTGCCTTCGATGCGCGATTTCCTCGTTGTGGAGCGTTCCCCAGACCAACGCGTCACACACACTCCGGACATCCGAGGTCACGGATTGGCGGATATCTTGGCCGCCTCCTGCTTAACTGTCGCGCACAACGACTCCGGCCGCACGACCCGGACGCCGCTTCCAAAACTGAGAATCCAGCCGACGAGTTCGCGGCTGTCGGCGACCGTGCTGATCATCCGCAGCCTCCCACCAGGCAGCCGTTTCAATTGTTGGCTGGGATGCCAGACACGATCCTTCGCCCAGGCAGCCGTCCCTTTCTCAAAGACCAGTTCCACCTCGATGCGCGGTCCCCTCATGACCGTCAGCGAGTCTTCCACGAAGGTATCAAAGTCGAAATGCAGTGGGATTTGGTACGGGAGGTCGGTCGGCGTCACGGATTTAATACGCTCGACGGCAAACATGCGCGGTTCGTTGCGAAGATGGCAATAGCCGATCAGGTACAGGCCGCCGGAGGCATACCAGAGCCGGTAGGGATCGACCTCACGCCGGGTGACCCGCCCACGTGCAGCCGAATCGTAGCGCATTTGGATCCGCGTCTTGTCGGCGATGGCGTGCGTGACACGCTCGATGACTTCGCGGTGCCGCTTGTATCGCTTATGCGGACCAAGCCCAATGGAGAACGTGCATTCAAGCTGCTGGACCAGCGTGAGCCCTTCCTGCGGAAGCGCTGCAGCAGCCTTGCTCAACGCTGATTGCAACGAGGCATGCAGGGCTGTGCCTTCGAGTGGGGCAATGAGGCGACGACTGAGGGTGAGGGCCATCAGCTCAGTGGGCGACAGACGCAACGCCGGCGCCTGCCGTACCCCATCGAGCAGTTTCCACCGTGTCCGCCCATCAACCCGTTCCGTCAGTAGCGGGTACCCGGCCGATTCAATCGCCTCGAGATCACGGCGCAGCGTTCGGGGATGTCGGGTCGCCGCAGGGTCAAGCCCCTCGGACAGTTGTTCCAGCGTCAGTCCATGGCGTGCGGATTCTAACCGCTTGAGTACCATGAGCTGCCGAACAGCCTGGTCATTGCGAGGCATCGTTGCCGAAATCTACAGGAAGGCGAACCATTCCGAACAGTATTCCAAAGAGGGGGAAACGGTCGAGTCGCTCCCTGAACATGAAGGGCGGAAGAGTTAGACACGTACAGCCTGATGGTCAACGGTATTTTCAAGGGCTACCGCATCGGCCACCTGAACATTCACGACACCGGAGACATGCTGACAATCCTGTAGTGGAAGTGGGACGTATTGCAGGGGGGGAGGGGGACGACGAGACATATGAGGTGATTACAAGATTGAAGCTAGATCTGCTCCTCAAGAAATCGTAATCCTGATCCTGTAATCTGAACCATTCCGTCTTGGCCTATCTTGAGATAGTGCCGTTTCTTGAGCGCCTCTACTGCGAGACCGGTCTCTCCCGTTCTGTGTGGGTCAAAGAGAAGGAAAAGATTATCATAATGTTTCGGTCCATGGTGCTTGAGGTGTTGTAAGACTCGGCGCTGGAGACTCCTCTTCCGTTTCTGTTCCTTATCACCAAGCCTGATTGGCTTCGTTGACATGAAACACCAACTAAAGGTGGTTTGCAGTGGCGTCAGTACACCGTCAGGCTCTGGAGTCAGGTTTGAAATGGAGGATGGCCGCATCTTAAGAGCAATGCCGGCAAAGTACAAGACGTAATAATGATAGTATTCGGTTCCGCATAACTTATTACAAGTATTCCTAACGTCACTGGCTTATAAGAGTGAACTCCCTGGAGTCAGAGCGGCTCAGAGGTCGCTGAATTCAAATCTGCAGTTTTCTGGCCCGCATGATTCATCACGGTTCGTAAGGAGACCATCATGAATACTGTGGCGAGGTGATGGACTCACGCGGCTCGACGAGATGGAAAAGATGTACACCCTCCGTAACATCGGGTGATGACTGTCTTACAGCTATCGACGGGGCTGCGTCATGCTCCGCACGATGGGCGCATAAGACGATTGAACGGGAGTCTCGTGCAGGGTCCCCAGTAACAGCCGCCCGAGAAACATTGTCGCAGCGATGGACAGACTGCTCTGGAACCAGCCCGCAAGTGACTGCGCATCCAGGAGCACGGCTGTCCCACTGAGGAGCCAGATTCCTCCACCCATGACGACAAGGCAGGCGGGTCTGGTGGTGTCTGTCATACGGAGTGCCACCGCGACACTGATCGCCCCCACCAGCAGGGCAAGCAGCGGATACATCCCAGGATCAATCTGAGGTGTAATCCCAAGAGCGGCGAGCAACATACCCGCGAGAAAGATCACACCGTAGACAATGACTATCCCGCGTGCGATGGCTCTCCATGGAAGGGGCTCGTGCTGAGGTGTCATGCGGGTCAGGATACGGTCTGATCCGTAGACCGCGCCATCCCACAAAAGCCGGGGGAGTAGAATAGCAGAGATGTAGGTTAGGCGTTCTGTGAAGAGATCATGAAACCATCGATCACAAGGACCAACCGCTTACTGCATAGGGAGCCTTGACCTTCGATTTCCTAGTTTGCCGCGTCTTTTCTGGCGACGACTGAGCAAGCGAGGTGGTCTTTGACAAGACTCTTCAGCACTTGCCGTCTCACGCTTACTACCCGCCAACACGCCCATTTGCCCCCAGTGACTTGCTTTGGGGCGATCACCACATCGCCTGTGCTTCTCTCTGCTACTGTACCGGGGTCACCATATGGGCGATAATGCGAACACCGAGGTCTTTTCCATCCGGCGTTCGTAGCACCGGCGGCGGTGCTTCCATATACCCTTCCACCACGCACGGCATTCGTTCTGTCACCACGGTTGCGCGCAACGCTCCGACTTGACATCGGGAGCGATACAACACGGCAATGGTTCCACTGCTATCTTCGAGTTCGAATTCAGCTCCGCACAACGACTGCTTGGTCGCCAGTTCGCTTCCGGCATGGACCACGACGTTCTTCGCCACCCCTTCCAGCTTGACGATCTTTCGATGCACAGCACTGGGATTGATTAAGAGAGAACCGATCCCCGTCACCGGCTCAGCAGCCCATCCGTTCACCACCATCAGCAGCACGATCCCCGTGCCAATCTTGAGTTTCATCTCTGACGCGCGTCCTCTCACCCCTACCTCATTCGCCTGTTTGCCGGTTGGAACGCCTCTCTCAGCAGATCTCACGAGAGATTCCGGCGCTCGATGAAACTGCGCACAGCCTGAATGAGCGCGGTCCATTCCCGCATGCGTTCGTTCATGAGCTGGTGGACGGGCTCCAGGAGGTACTCGATCATGCGGCGCTGACCGGTCTTGATCTCAACCGCCACCGCCATACCGGGAACAAGCTTGACCTCTGCGCTCCCGACGCGAGTCGTCGAATGATCCAGACCGACCCTGATAGACGAAACAAGCCCGACGTGTGTGTTCGACGTGCTCTTGTTAGGCCCCCTCGTTACATAACCGGGAATGGTCTCCTGATACACCGGCTGAATCGTGGCGAGCGTGATCGCAACCGACTGTCCCTTGTGGACGATCCCCACATCCCTACTCTCGATCCGCGCCTCGACCTCCAGTGAGTGCTTCAGAGGCACAACGGTAAGCAGCGGCTGTGCCGGCGTCACCACCCTGCCCACTGCCTGAACCGCAAGTTGCCGCACTACCCCATCAATCGGTGAGAGCACTCGCTGAACTCCCGCGTTCTGTTCGACTTTCGTGATCGCTTGCGAAACGGATGCGGCGTTGGCTTCGAGCGCGGGTGGCTTCGTCTGTGTCGTCTGCTGAGCATCTGAGGCCAGGATGTGAGACTGCGGCTCGGCTTCCGTGAGTTTCCTGGTCAGATCCAGTTCGATCAAGACCTCGCCCGACTTCACCACTTGTCCATCATGGACGTGAATGGCTGTAATGACCCCTGCTTCATGCGGGTGAAGGACCCTTGAGTCCCCACCCAGTACGACCCTCCCTTGCGCCATCGTCACGGTATCAATCTTCACGACCGTGGTCCATACCGCTCCGGCCACACAGGCGATCAGGATGGTCCAGAACAACGCTCGGCCGAGCGGAGAGGGAGGCGTCTCCTGAATGTCCAACGCCTCAGGAAGAAACTCTGCGGCCGGTCCCTCCGGAACGGCTCTATTGGGAGGCTGTCCTGATTCAGCCTGCCAGGCCGCCTTCCAGACCATCCACTGTCGTTCTATTGTACCGAAGGCCATCGACGCCTCATGATTGATTTCCAACGTGAGAGACCAAGGGGCGTGAGGAAGTCCCTTCCTGCTCGCGCAGTTCCTCATAGGTGCCCTGTTCAATAATCCCACCTTTATCCAGGACAAAAAGGCGATGGGCCTGGCGCAGTGAACTCAACCGAGTGGTCATGATGAATACAGTACGGCCCTGAGCGATCTGACCCATATTCTGTTGAAACACCGTTTCGGATTCCTCGTCCAACGCACTCAAGGCTTCGTCGAATATCAGCAGGCGGGGATTCGCGGCAAGGGCACGGGCAATCGCGATCTGTTGACGCTGCCCACTCGAGAGCAGACAGCCGCGCTCGCCGATCTGCGTGTCATACCCGTTCTCTAATTCGACGATAAACTGGTGCGCTCCGGACAACGTTGCCGCCTGTATAATCTGCTCTCTCGGCATGGCGGGATTGCTCATCTCGATGTTGTCCCGAACCGAACCATTGAAGAGGACATTCTCGTGCAGCACGACACCCACGTGCCTACGCAGCCAAGCCGGATCGACCTGTACGAGATCCACACCATCCACCAGAATTCGTCCCTGTTCAGGCCTATAGAGACACTGGAGCAACTTGGCAATCGTGCTTTTGCCGGACCCTGAACGCCCCACGATCCCAACAATCTGACCCGGCTCCACTGAACACGACAGCTTGCGGATGACCGATGGCTCATCCGGCCTGTAGCGAAACGTGACCATTTCAAAACACACCCGCCCCTGGACCTGTGGAATCGTGATCCGATTCGGGTGATAGGAGGGCTCTGGCGGCCTGTTCAGTACGTCCCCCAACCGCTGGACCGAAATACCCACTTGCTGGAACTCCTGCCAAAGAGTGACCCATCTCAGAAGGAGGCCCATCACGTGAGCCGACAACAGGACAAACGCGATCAACTGCCCGATACTCAACTGCCCTTCAATGACGCGAGAGGCCCCGAGCCAAAAGACCACCGCCATGGTGACGTGGTACACCCCCGTCGCAATGTACCGTGCGATCGTGATCAGGCTGGTGGCACGAACACTCGCCTGCACATAACCGGCCAGCTGTGCGTCCCACTTCCGCCAGAGCGACGGCTCACCCGCCATGGCCTTCACCGTTTGGATGCCGCTGACGGCCTCGACCACGAATGCCTGATTGTCCGTTTCACGATTGAAGAGATCGCGTAGACAGGCCCGTATTGACGGGGCCATAGAGGAGTACAACAGCGCATAGATCGGCAATGTGACCATGACCACCAGCGTGAGCGGGGGGCTCAAGAGCCACATGCAGGCCAGAAAGACCACGGCAAAGGGAACATCCAAGAGCATCGTCATGGAGTGGCTCCCGACGAATTGGCGCAGCTGTTCCCACTCATGCACCAGAGCGACCGTATCACCCGCGCGCTTGGCATCAAAATACGTCGCAGGGAGCGACAGAATATGGCGAAAGAGTCGAGCTCCCAGAGTGACCGTCATGCGATTGGTTGTATGAGCAAACAGATAGGTGCGGAGCCCACCCAGGATGCCCTCAAAGATAGTCAGTGCGATGAGGCCGCCGGCCATCAACGAAAGCGTGCTCAACTCCTGGTGCACAAGAATCGTATCGATCACCAGTTGTGTCAAGAACGGCGTGAGGAGGGCCGCGAATTGGAGAAACGCCGATGCGATCAAGATCTCACCGAACAACTTCCGATACTTGACGATCCCCGGGATCACCCAGGTCAGATCGAACTTGAGATCATGAAGACGAATCGTGACTCGCTTCGTCACGAGCACCAACTCTCCCGTCCAGATCAGTTCGAATCGGTCACGAGAGAGGACGAGCGAATAACCTTCCACAGGATTCTGAACCAGCACCTGCTCGCCTTCGATCTTGGACACCACCACATAGCCTCCATCCAGGAGCTTGGCCATGGCGGGAAGAGAGGCTCCTTGCAGCTTGTGCCACTCACTTGTGACGAGACCGGCGTTCAATCCAAGATTCTTGGCGGTGCGGAGCAGTTCACTGTCGGACAGTTTCTGTCCAGGCTGGGCAAACTGATGTCGAAGCTGCGCGCCATTGACCGGAAGGTCATAGTACCGCGCGATAATCAGAAGGCATCGCAATCCGGTATCGGACTCATCCGACTCGAGCGATGACAGTATCGGATCAGATTGCTGGGAAGAGGTTGTCTCCGAAGCAGCTGACATGCAGCCATCTTAGGGGACAGGTTGGCGATGGCCAAATACTTTCAAGGATTAGCACAGAGGTGCCGCTTCCGTAATCGCAGGATCCGGTTCTCATTTCATTTTCGCATTGCCCATGAGTGCGCATCTTGTTGTTAGCAGGCATTCGCACCTTAACGGTTACGATGTAATGGCAGGTGATGTTGCACGCTTCTCATGGGCAGGCCTCATCCGCGATCAAAGCGACCGAACTGCGACTATCCGAGGTATCGCCCATACAGAAACGCGACAAACTGTTTGGCTCCCCGGAGTCTGCTCTTGATATTGTCATCACTCACACCGGATTGCCGAAGTTGCTGTTCAAACCTGACTAAGGCATCCCGTAGCTCTTTTCTCAATTCTCTCTCAATCACCTTATCCAACACACTTGGCATAATCTTCCTCCTCCATCCATTATCTACACGCTCATCCTACCTACAGTGTTGCACGAACGAGTACGGGGCAGACGATTCGGATTCTACAAGACTCGTCCCCGACAAGCCAGGCTTCTCGTGAAGAAAACCACTCTACCCAGTCACTCCGGGAACTCTTTCTCGGATGAAGTTACACCCGCCTGAGATGGAACAGCGTCAGCCCTGTTTTGACTCTGGCCTTCGGCAAGATCGTTTTATGCATGGCAAACGTGGGCAGCGCCGCTACTGACTCGCTCCAACAGAGCTGCCATAGCTCCGATGCCAGGACCGCCGGTATATCGACGGGGCCGACGACAAATGCATCACCTCCCCGCCTCAACGCTTGGCCTGCATTGGCGAGAGTTGTCTTTATTGCCGTCAGCGACCCAAACGTGTCGTAGGAGAGCCAGAGATACAGGAGATCATACAGCCCATGACGAGCTATTGACTCCTGCACCACATCTTCGGCGCCCATACGTATTCGTGGCAGCCAGTCCCATCGATTGATTTCTGCACACTGAGTCCAGAGCTGTTGCGCCTGCCGCTGGGCATACGCTCCATAGTGGACTCTCACCGTATAGTCGCGTGGTCGGTCGAAGAGCACGCATGTCGAAATGACGGCATCTCCGTTCACAATGAGCACGCGTTCCGCCAGCGATCGCAGTCTGCCGATCTCACGGTCCTGCTCTCCGAGATCATCCAGATAGTCGGCGACAAAGGGTTGTGCCGCAAGCTCACTGATCTCCTCGTGGCCTTCCGGATACAACAGCACAGCGCCAAACGCTTCACGCGGATGAAGGGCAGGAGGCTCCGGCACAAAGACCGTCCGCCAGTCGACAGGGCTCATCGGTCGTTCAAACGATGGGGCCGTCCGAACATGAAGACCGACCGGCAAAGAGATGATCGTTTCTTGTTCACGATCCTTGAGAATCATCTGCTGGCCTTCTATTCGCATACTGCGATCAAGGGGAAGCACGCGACGACCCAGTGGATTGACGTAGGCCAAGCCTCCCGTATCCGTCGCAAGGGTTGCCTTCTGCGCGACCCCATCTTTCATCGTGATACATACCCCCTGGCGTTCGTCAAAATAGCGTACCGGTGGATGATCGGCAGGCAGCCAGGCGACGACGTGCGATTTCGAGGGATTCATGAAGTCGACAAAGGGATCCCCGGTCCCTGATGAGTGAGGCGTGAAAAAGGTGCTGAACAGCCGAAACGCCGCCTCAGATGGATAGGGAGGGATGCCACGATACCGTAACGGTCGTGGCGCCGAATGCCCTTGTTGTTGATCGTCATACAGTCCGCGAATGAGTTCCAACACCGCTGAACCCGTCCCGGGTAGCAGCGATTTGAACAGCTCAACGACCGGGAGGAAATCAATCGCCTCCCAGTGCATCGCACCCATGCAGGACATAAAGCGTGCGGTTTCAAACCCGCCATCGTCCAACAGATAGAACGCATCTTTTCGTTGGCGGATCGTCGCCAGCCCGGTGGGCTCAATGGAAAAATCCTCATCCCGATAAAACCACCGCACCTCTTCAATTGGCACCCGTAAGGCCTTTGCCGCCAAACTACGAAGATCCTCGGGAGTAGTCCGCTGCCAGTTGGACCTCGTGGCAAGATTCACTCGGGTTTCATTTACCAAGCCGGCAGGTACTATTCCGACCCAGCCCCCCCAATCCAGCTTGACCCGGGCGCGCTTGAGGGACACGACCCCCAGTTCACTCACGTCCCATTCGCACTCATGGAGCGGGTGGCCTGTAGGATCGGTGGCAAGGAACCGTCTGCCATCAGGTCGATAAAAGACGAGGTGCCCGGTCGGTAACGTTCTAACGTGTCCGCCGACCTTGTGGAAGGATTCAGCAAGCGCACGGGTGGAAGGAAATCGGAGATGGCCTGGAGCGAACAGGGCACATGCAATGGGATCCGAGGACATTCACTCGCGGAGCTGGCCGCTCCCTAAAACCATAAACTTTGAGCAGGTCAGTTCTTCTAATCCCATCGGGCCCCGAGCATGAATCCTCGACGTGCTGATCCCGATCTCAGCCCCGAGACCGAACTGATATCCGTCATTGAGGCGCGTAGAAGCGTTCACTATCACCGCACCGGCATCAACCTCTTTAAGAAATCGCATCGAGCGCCCATAGTCCGACGTCACGATCGCTTCCGTATGTCGCGAGCCATACTGCGCGATATGCTCCATGGCCTCATCCATGTTCTTCACGACTTTCACGGCCAGGACGAGATCCAAAAATTCTTTCCCGTAATCGTTCTCACTGGCCGGCTTGGCCTCCGAGATCAACTGACAGGTCTTGGCGCAGCCTCGGATTTCAACATGGGCTGCCCGGAGACCAGCCGCCAGCGCCGGCAAGAACGTGCGCGCAATCGACTGGTGCACCAGCAGTGTTTCCATAGCGTTGCAGGTTGATGGGCGCTGCACCTTCGCATTGAGGCAAATCGCTTCCGCCATGGCGACATCGGCTGCAGCATCGACATAGATATGACAGACACCCGCATCATGCTTGACTACGGGAATGGTCGAGTGTTCGGCAATGAGTTTCATCAACGATTCGCCACCACGGGGAATGATCAAGTCGATGCACTGATCCTGCTTGAGCAAGACCTGTACGATCTCACGATCCGCGCGATCGACGAACGTGATCGCACCCGGTGGGATACCGGCTTTTTGTGACGCGTCGGAGAGAATGGACGCGATCGCCGTATTGGAATGAATCGCTTCGCTGCCGCCTCTCAACACACAGACATTCCCCGACTTGAGGCAAAGCGCAGCGGAATCAGCTGTCACATTCGGACGCGACTCATAAATGATTCCGATCACCCCGATCGGCACGCGAACCCGCCCCACCTGCATCCCGTTGGGTCTTGTCCACATGGCAGACATCATCCCCACAGGATCCGGCAACTGCGCCACCTCGCGGATCCCCGCTGCCATCTCCTTGATCCGTTTGTCGGTCAACCGCAAGCGATCCGCCATGGCCTTCTTGTCATTGGCAGCCCCAAAGGCCTCGAGATCGCGCTCATTTGCCGTGATCAATTCGTCCGATTTGGCTTCCAACGCATCCGCCATCGCCAACAATGCTTGGTTCTTGGTTAATGTCGGTAGCGCGGCAAGTCGTCTGGCTGCCCGTTTCGCGTTGGACACTAGGTCAACGACATATTCCATCGTAGGCAATGGCTTCGATGGTTCACTACCTGGTTCTGAAACGGCTTGACTCAGCGCTTCCATAGTTCTCCCCGGCGACTCACAATTGGGAAGGATGCAGACAATACCGCGTGGATAAGAAAGAGGTCAAGAGTTCGACCACTGCGTGGTATCGGAGAAGACATTCAGCCCATTGATGTCCGCCACCTTAGCAGAATATTGAACTGTCCGGTGACCTTGTTCATTTGCAATGATACCAATAATCGGGTGCGAGCATGCGACCTTATTAAATGGTCTCGATTTCCTGAACGCTCCCCCCTTGCGAGCCTTTTGAATCAAGCTATCGAGGCAGAATGCGCGACCATGGAGGTTTTCAGCAACCTGCCAAAGCCTTTTTGAAGTATTGGATGGTTTTCACTAACGCATCCTCTAGCTCGACCTGAGGTTCCCACTTCAGAAACATCTTCGCCCGAGTAATATCCGGTCGTCTCACTTTCGGATCATCGGCCGGCAAGGGATGATGGGTAATCTGACTCGACGAGCGAGTAAGTTTCAGAATTTCCTTGGCGATCTGCAGCACCGTCAGTTCCCTAGGATTCCCGATATTGACCGGGTCATGAACACTGCTGACTTGGTTGGACTCCTGCTTAATGAAAAACGATTTTCGGTCGGTCCGCTGCTCGACCGTCTTGTCGGAATCCACAAGGAGCAGGGCAATGATCCCACGCACGAGGTCATCGACATAACAAAAACTTCTGGTTTGATTGCCGTCGCCATACACCGTGAGCGGCTTCCCCTGAATAGCTTGCACGATGAAATTCGAGACCACCCGTCCATCGTTCGGTCTCATCCTTGGGCCGAACGTATTAAAAATACGGACGATCCTTGTATCGAGACCATGATAGCGTTGATACGCCATGGTCATTGCCTCGGCGAAACGCTTCGCTTCATCATAGACGCCCCGGGGGCTAATGGGATTGACGTTCCCCCAGTAGGACTCGGGTTGCGGGTTGACCAGAGGATCCCCATAGACTTCCGATGTGCTTGCGATAAGAAAGCGCGCCCCTTTTGCTTTCGCCAACCCCAAGGCCTTATGTGTTCCCAATCCACCGACCTTCATCGTCGCAATCGGCATGTCGAGATAATCTTGAGGACTCGCAGGCGAGGCAAAATGCATTACCGCATCAAGATGGCCCTCGACATGAATATAATCACAGACGTTATACTTCACGAACGAAAACAGCTCATTCCCCATCAAATGGGCGACGTTCTCCACTTTGCCGGTGCTGAGATTGTCCATACTGATAACCTGATGCCCTTGCCCAACGAGCGACTCGGCCAAATGGCTCCCCAAGAATCCTGCCCCGCCTGTGATCAATATACGCATATCTTACATTCCTCCCACTACGTGGCTATCCCCCATAAAGACACGAGAAACTTTCTGCATGGTCACACTCGACAGCACATGATTGTACCTATGTCACCACCGATGTAGCAAACGATCGAGATCGGGAACGTCCTATCTGTATCCAAACAAAAACCTAGTTCACTGTGGGTATCCGTCCTGGTCCCGCACCCGCAGGCATGGGTGGCCCCAGCACCCCTCCCTGAGAGGGACTGGGATGTTGAAAGACCCAGTCATGGTGAGTCGGTTTACCCTGAAAATGACGAACGACCAATGGAAAGTTGTTCTGTTTGATGGGCCTGAGCTTACTCGTGCTTCGAACCCCCATGATTCCTCCCGTCGGGGCTCGCAACAGTTCCCATTCGCCATGTCCTATCGGATCAAGATACACCTTCCTGAGAAACGGTTTGGGGGGCCGTGTCAGCTCAGCGAGCGTGTGAGGATAGATCTCGCCTGGCATGACCCTGCCTGCCTTCGCTGTCGCCGAATACAGGGCCAACGCCGCTTGAATCTCCATGCCCTTGGCCAGTAAGTCCATCTCGAGTTCCCGTTGGATTATCGTCTTCCACTGCTTCGCGGCGACGGTCATCAGCAGCCCCATGAGGGTCACGGCCAGCATGACCATGAGGTAGGAAAACCCTGTCTCAGTCCCTCTCGACCATGCTGCAGAACGCCGCATCATTGTGTCACTCCTGGGCTTCTGCCTCGTCCGACAACCCAACCATCTGGTCTACTTGTGTACCAGAATCCCGCACGGTTACATTCTCAGGCGTGATCTTTTTGAGCACCAGCCGATTGTCAATACGATCACCGGCCTTGAGCACCAAGACATCGTCATCCTTGCGAAGTACCGCCACAGACGGACTGGTCGTTACCCCCTCCCCCATGCGCAGGAACCCCAAATATTTGATCGGCCCCGACTCTGCGACACCACCCTGATCCGTGAGAGTCTCCGTTGCATGTGTCTCTTCCTGATCAGGCACGACCACATCAGAATTCACCGGGAGTGTTCCCTCGACAGATGTCATTGAGAAAATATTCCGAGGCATCATATGGGTGGCATCACGTTCCATCGCTGTGGCCTTAAGCAGGCTCAGATTGACATGCAACCCCGCCCCTCTTCCGTCCGACTGACGACCTCCTGTCCCGGGACCTGTGACATTGGTCAGGGGAACACGAACTGGCGCTTCCAGCAAATTCCACTGCCAAACTGCCAACGCAGCCCATACGAGGATCAGCGAGCCTGCCATCATCACCTTCTTCGTTGCATCCATGGCTAGTGAATTATCTCCTGGATGTTCCGTTTCTCGTGATCCGCTCTTAAATAGGTTGCGATTTTTATGTTAAAGGTCAGAGCTGCATTCTGTAGACTCCCGGCTCGATTCAACTCCAGATCCTCAATGAACAATAACTCGTCTGCAGTCTCCAGATCATGGATGAATCGCCGGAGATCCTCGTATCGCCCACTCATCGACCCCTGTAATAGCCCTTTGGTCGTATGGGCGACAGTGGTAGGTTCCGTCTTGTAGGACAACGCCGGTAGAACAACCCCCTCACGCTTGGCCTCATCCGAAATCCCCAATGCCAGTGGGCCAAAGTCTCGCTCACCAGGAAGCAACGCCCATACCTGAGTTAGATCCTTGGCGGCATTCCTCGCTTCTCGGTGATGCACCAACGACTGGCGAACAGTTTCCCATTCTGCCTCTACCCGTTGACGCTTGGCTTGCAGATCTGCGAGCCCAATAGACTGTACAAAGATCAGTGCCACAAAAAGCCCAATCGCGATGCCGCCCCAGGGAAGTAATGGAGCAAAGGGATGCTGCAGCAATGCGATCAGACGCTTTCTCATCCGTCATGCTCCGGTTTGTCGATACCGCACGGTCACGTCAAATTCAACCAGCCCGCCAGATCCCACTCGATGCTGAGCCAAGACTGGATCCTTGAATGTGGCATGATTTTGCAACCCAACCGTAAACGCCGTGATCTCTTCTAAGTCCGTTGCCATTCCGGTGAGTTGAACAGTCTTGCCGGCCTGATCAAGGCGAATGCTCGTGAGCGCAAGACGTGGAGGGATTGTTTGCTCCAATTCCCCTAAAAACGTGGTCCAAGAGAATGTCCGCTTTTCAAGCAGCTGATTCGCCAGGTCAACTTCGGAGGACAATCGTTTCAACGCACCTTCGGACAGATCAATCCCCTCCCTCCTGGCTTCAGCCATCACCGTCTGATCGAGTTGGCGAACTCGCTCCAGTTCAGCCTCGATGATCTGACTTTGCTCATAGAGCAAGACTCCTTGCCAGAGGCTCCAGACGATACTCAAAAACAGTCCAATACATGCGCTGATCAACCATGTCCGATACGTTGTCATCCCCGCCCGATACCGGCTGGATAAGTTGATCTGGAACTGCCGACCGGTACGATTCCCTGATTGAATCTGAGCAAGGAATTCAACGGGCCATTTGCTCCACGCACTATTCGCTGCCATGCTATGAAACCCCTGCTATTGCGGCTAGTGCGGCCATGCCTTGCTGGCTCCCCTTCGCTCCCCATCCAAGCTTTTCGACTGATTTCCAACCGAATTGTTGCACAGCAAGCTGAAGTTGCCCCTGAAGCTCCGCCTGCAACGAGGCCATCTCCCCATCGCCACAGATCACCGCGTCATGTATCTCGACGGAGGGATGCTGCTGTTGACAAACCTCAAGGGAAGCACGACACTCATCAAGAATTCTATTCTGTAAATCGGCTGTAGCCAGAACCTCTAAAGCGTCCCCCCCCAATAGCTTGCAACGGTAGAACACGATCTGCCCCCGTTGAAAGACCATGATCGTCAGCGATCGGTCGGCTAGCGTGATCCACAAGACATCGTGGCGTAACCAACCCGCCGTCCGTGACATTCTCTTCCAGAGGTCAAACAGCCGCAAGCTCGTGATTCCCACCTCGGAAGGAATTAAGCCAACAGATTCACAGAGTGATTCGTATTGACTGAGAATCGACTCTTGAACGGCCACCGCCAGGACCGTGTACCTACGCTCCAGACCTTCTCCATGACCCCCAAAAACCTGCGACACAATCTTCGCGCTATTCAGCGGGAAGATCTGCTCTTGTCCCAATCGCCACCGAATCAACGCATCGCGCTCTTCACGTCTGATCGGAATCTCATCGAGGTATAAAACCGCTGTTCGCACCGCTGTGTCAGGAAGCAAGACCGCAATGCGCCGAGGAAGTTCTGAGAAAAAGGCTCCTCTCATGAAAGAACGCTTCCCGTCTACACCGGCTAATGCACAAACCTGTGAAGCCAAGGTCGATGGCTGTGACACATTGTCAACTGTGGGTGAAGACCTCATCGCGCCTACTTCGAGGGGAGACATGCCGTATCTCTGGCGAAGACGCCCATACCAGCTTCGCTCACACTCCGCCCATCCGAGGCAGTCAGTGCCGAATTTCAAACACCGTTGTGGGCGACGCCTGGCCCAATCCCACATCTCGCTACCCTTCCTCGCTGAACGTGACACGATTGATCTCACGAAGTGATGTCTCGCCGTTCAACACCTTGTTGAGAGCCGACTGCCGAAGCGTAATCATTCCACCGGTTACGGCTCGATACCTGATCTCGGAGAGTGGTCGTTCCGCATGAATCATCTCCTTAATCTCATCTGTCAAATCCAGAAATTCCGTAATGCACTTTCTCCCTCGATATCCAGTTCCATGACATTGCGGACAGCCTGGCCCCTCGTAAAATAACGTATCCTTGTACTGCTCATAGCCCAACCCTGATTCTTCAATCAGAGCCTGTGGTGCTTTTCCCGGGGTCCGACAGGATGGGCACAGGATTCGAACCAGTCGTTGAGCCAACACGCAATTGAGCGCAGCCAGAAAATTATAGGCGTCAATCCCCATCGAGGCGAACCGTCCAATGACATCAAAGACGTTGTTGGCATGAACCGTCGTAAGGACCAGATGTCCTGTTAGCGCAGACTGAATAGCGATCTGTGCGGTCTCAGCATCACGAATTTCGCCAACCATAATCTTATCCGGATCATGACGGAGAATAGACCGAAGACCTCGGGCAAAGGTGAGCCCCTTCTTTTCATTCACCGGAATCTGCACCACGCCCGACAACTGGTATTCGACTGGATCTTCGATCGTGATCAGCTTGTCTTCCAGCGTGTTCATTTCCGAGATGGCGGCGTACAATGTCGTCGTCTTCCCACTTCCGGTCGGCCCGGTCACCAACACCATGCCATGCGGGCGTGTGATCGATTTTCGAAATCGTTTCAGATCTTCCGGATTAAAACCAAGACGCTCAAGCTTCAAGTCTGAGACTCCGGTCGCAATGGAATCTCGATCCAAGATTCTGATCACCACGGACTCCCCAAAGACGCTCGGCAAGATGGACACACGGAAATCTACCGTTTTTCGATCCAGTCTCATGCGGAAACTTCCATCTTGAGGAACGCGACGCTCTGCAATGTCGAGCTCAGACATGACTTTGAGGCGGGACACTAGGGGAGCGTGTAATCGAATGTCCAACGGCTCCATGGCTGGAACAAGAATCCCATCGACACGCAATTTGACGTTGGTCGTACGATCCGCCGCCTCGATGTGGATATCGCTCGCTCGGCGTTGCATGGCGTTCAGTAAGATTGAGTCCAGCAGTTTGACCGTCGGGCTCTGGTCTTCTCCGGCATGATCCAGCGCAAGTATCTCTTCCCCTCGCTCATCTTCTTTGACCAAGACTGATCGATATTCTGCTTCAAACTCGCGGAGTACTTGGCTCGACCCTTCACTGCGTTCCAGTGCCGCCATGATGGCGCTTCTGGGACTGACAACAAGCTCCAACGGTTTTCCAACCAACAGTTCCAATTCGTCCAGGCCCAGCAGGTTGTGGGGTTCCGCAACGGCAATCGTCAACACCCCGGCCTGCTCGTTCAGAGGCACAAAAGGAGCGCGCTGCATCCATTTAATCGAGATAGACTCATAGTACTGAGGATTGATCCGAAAGTTCGTCAATGGATCGTACGTCAGCCCGTATTGACTGGCCAACGCCTGAGCGAGCTGGTCTTCCGACAGAAGTCCCTCATCGGTCAAGGCCTTCCCTAAAGCAGCCGGCACTCCCTTCACACGACGGAACACCTCGTCCACCTTATGCCTTGTCAGCACACCCTGACTGACCAAGACCTCCGCCAAGCTGGGCCGCGCTAGGCTACGCAACATATACAGACTCCCAAAGCCTCATAGATTCCTCGCAGTCTACCCGCCCACTGTTCCAGCCATTTGAAAAACGGGAAGGTACATCACGATCACAATCCCGCCCACCAGAACTCCCATCACAAGCAACAACGCTGGCTCCATCCAGGTTGTAAGCTGGCTGAGTTGCGTATCCATATCCGCTTCGTAAAATTCCGCCACATCCTTCAGCATCGCTTCGAGCGACCCCGTCTCCTCACCGACCGACAGCATCTCAATCACCAGCTTGGGCAGCACCTGACAGCGCTCCAAGGCATCTGCTAAGGTTGTTCCTTCCCGAATCTCCTCAACGGCTCCAGCCAGACGAGAGGAGACAAAACGATTTGAGACAGCTGCCCGTGCCCCCTGCAAGGCATCCACAAGTGGGGTTCCTCCGGCAAGAATAGTCCCCAATGTTCTCGTGAACTGCACGGTGTTATGTTTAACCGCTATTGTTCCCACCAGTGGAAGATGCAGTATGAAACGGTCAATCATCAGCTGCCCGGCGGAAGTGGCATAATAGGTACGAATACCGAGTATTAACCCAACCAGGATGATCGTCGCAGCCAAGCCCCATGCCTCTGCATGTGCAACCAGCTGCAACAACAGCTGTGTCGCCCATGGTAAGGTCTTCCCCGTTTCTCCATACACAGACACAAACGTGGGCATGACATAGGCCACCAAGAAACCGATCACGGCCACGCCGATTACAACAAGGAAAATCGGATAAGAAATCGCCTTCGTCATTTTTTGACGAAGCCCGATCATCAGCTTCAGATACACAACATACCGCTGCAGCACCTCTGAAAGATTGCCCGACTGCTCACCAGCCTTGATGGTCGCCACATACAGATCCGGAAAATAGGCGGTATGTTTTGCCAACGCCTCCGATGCGGAGGCACCACTTCGGATGTCTTCTTTTACGTCGCGTAACACTTGCCGAAACCCTGGATGCCCTGCGCGATCAATCAGCAAGTCCCAGACTCGTAAGATCGGCAACCCAGACTTGATAAGCGCCAATAATTCCTGATTAAAAATCATGAACTGCCCGAGAGGAAGCCCACCGAATGACCAAGATCGTGGGCTTGGCATTGAGTGCGCACCACGTCGGTTGAGGGAAAAAACCAGCAGTCCTTGCGATTCGAGTTTCGCGCGAACGGCCGCTTCCCCTTCTCCTTCCAAAGAGCCTTGGATCATGGATCCGTCAGATCGTGCAACTCTGTATGCAAATACAGCCATAGCTCAGGCCCTTCGACATGACTACCGTTGTTTGAGTTCTGATCCGTCTACCACCGACTCCGTCAACCAGAGACTCTGCCCCGCTTGAATATAATCTGTGGAGAGCGCGTTGACGGCCATGAGCTGATGCACAGAGGTACGATATCGTTGGGCAAGACTCCACAGCGTATCTCCAGATTTGATCATGACTCGTGATGGTGTGACGAGTATCGACGATTGAGCCAGTCCCTCCCCTCGATCAACCGACATTACCCCAGACATCACCTCATCCGATGGCGGAAAGGCTCGACGATCTTCTAGCGAATCACCAAACGTTACAGCCTCTTTCATACCTGCCGGCACTGGCCTCAGCAGCCTCTCTTCCTGAAAATCCATGATGGCTGGAGAAATACTTCCAGATGCCTGCTTCTCGATTCTTGATAGTTGTTTTCGCAGCTGTTTGAGCTGACTCTGAAGTGCTGCTCTCGTCCGGGCAATTCGCTCCCGATCAGCCCTGGATTCGGCTAGCTCTTCCCGTTGCAAAGCAATCACATGGCGAGCCTCGCTCAACCGGCTCTCCGCTTCTCGAACCCGCCCTTCGAGCTGCGCGCGCATCACCTGCGTCTCAGCCAACTCCTGGTTCCGCACCTCGACTTCTGCACGCAATTCTGCCATTGCCTGCTGCGCATCTTTCAACGATACGTTGAGCACATCGACCGTGAGCTGAAGATCCGACAGCCCTGGAGCACCAAGAGAACGACAGGCTACAAGATTAAGTAGAATCAGCCCAATGCCCAAGTTTCTCCATACCTGGTTCCATCGGAACGCCTTGCATTGGCAGCACAATGGACGACAGTTGAAGTTCATACCTGAGTTACCACTTGTTATAGGGAACCCCGTTGGTCCCAACGAGATCCGACCCTGAATACACATCAAAAATACCACCCTCGGCCGGATCGCTCATCTCCTGCCAAGAACTCGAAGAATTCGTGAACGGATCTTTGGGAAGAGCCCGCAAATACCCCGTCGCCACCAAGCCCTCCAATGATGGCGGATACTTTCCCTGGTCCGCACGGTGATGGTCCAACAGGTCACGCATCGTGAATAGATCCTGTCGCAAGACCGTTTCCCTCGCCTTGACCAACGAGGACTGATAGGACGGAGCCGCGATGGTAGCGAGAATGCCGATGATGGACACGACAATCATGAGTTCGACCAGCGTGAATCCTTTTGCATTCCATCTGCCTGCTCTACCAATCCTGATATTTGGAGCCATCAATTGCGACCGCCTCACTTTGCGTCATGACATCATAGACGTCTTCACCACACCAACTGATTGGCTTGGGCTGATCCTTGTAACACCGCAGTAGCCAATCCGCCTTCCCAGTCAGTGGATCAATCGGCATGCTCCGTAGGTAGCGTCTCATCGTCGTACCCCTAACGGTGGCCTCTTCCCCGGTCAGTTTGACTCCCAACAACGTCTCAACGGTCTTGGGATAACCGTACGGGCCAGAAACTTCCTTACATACCAACCTATTTTTCACACAGGCAGGTCCCAGTAACACGTCCCCGTCACGGTTCCATTCCAATTTAAATGAGTCAATGGCGCTTCGAATTGTTCGAAGCTGTTGACGCAATTCAATTTCCTGTGTCCGTTTCGTCGAGACCTTACTCAGTGGCATCGCCACTGACGCCAGAATGGCAAGAATCGTCATGGCAACGAGGATCTCAACCAGGGTGAACCCATCCCCTTTCACCGGACGCGCACCACACCCGCCCCCACGACTCCAGGTAATGCCTGCGCGGGACTACTGGAATCCAACAGTTCCACACGAACCGGGGAGACTCCTGCCGCCTTTGCGAGGAAGGTGACCCCCACGGCCCCTGGCGCTCGTCCCGCAGGACGAGCCAAACGGAACATAATCGTCCCTGCAGCACTTTCCCCACCCGCTCCAAGAGAGTCACTGCTTCTGTTCAACTCGGCATCGTCCAATCGCTTAAATTCCAGAATAGTGGCGTCGTATTCCAACCTGTACACGTTTTCATCAGATGGACGAACTTGCCCGTCAATGAGGGAAAGTGTGACCTCCTTGCCAAATTGCACGATCGAGTCCTCCGGCTTGATAGCCAACTGAGGACCGGGGCTCGCTAACTGGGCAAACGATCGACCCGCGTTCACCTCTCCATTCCCTTTACTCATCACCTCAGCCCGAACAATACGTTTCCCAGCATCTCCTCCCGTCAACGTCGATGGCCTTGGAAACGTGCGAGAAAAGACCGGGCGGGTCGCATAGTTGAATTCCGTACCAGACCAAAAGGCCTGATTGTGTGACCCGACAGGAAAGGTCGGCTGCGCGATGTGAGGAGTAATGGTGAGAATCACTTCGGTTGTGACACGTTTTGTTTCAAATGAGCTCAACATATTTCCAATCAGCGGCAAATCTCCGATCCATGGAATCGTGACCCTTGTTCGTTTGTCCTCTTCTTGCAGGAGCCCACCGAGAACAATCGTCTCCCCATCACGCATACTCAGCGTCGTTTCTGCTGAACGGTTACCAAACTTAAATTGCTGAATACGGGGAGCATCTTGGAGGATCTCCTTCTCTCCAACTCGAATAACCTCGACTTTCATCTTGAGCGACAGTTCATTTCCAAGTCGGATCGACGGTTCAACAGTCAGTTTTACGCCTGTATCTCGAAACTCTATTGATGTGACGGTCGATGTCGTCGGAACTGCTCCGGTCGTGGCTTGTCCGGGCAATACATTGGTGGTTGAAAGAAGAATTGGTTGCTTATCGCCGATATTGATCTCGGCTTTTTTATTATTCAGGACGCGGACCTTCGGTGACGCGAGCGTCTTGGCATCGGATTGCTGTTTAAAGAAATCCAGCAACACCGTGGTCGGTAACTTAAAAAGATAGTTACTGGGACCGAGGTCAGCCAGTTGCCGATACGTCATCTGCACGGCTTCAGCCGCCAATGGTCCTGCAAACCCAGCAGCCACCAACCCGGCCCCGGCTTGTTTGGGGTAACTTAAGCCGTACTTCTGATCTTTTGTCCGATTAACCTCTAGCACCTCCAACTCAAAGAGCACCTCTGGTTCGGATCGGTCGTTGGCCAAAATAATCTTCTCGGCAAGTTCCAATTTCTCTGGCTGATCACGCATGACGATGGCATTCAGCTGTTCGTTCGCATGCATCCGCTTTGAATCCAACATGCTCTTGAGCAACAGCACCATATCCTTCGCCTTGGCCGTGGACAAATAGAATGTTCTGATCATCAGATCCTGATACTGTTCTTGTTTCTGCCTGGTATCTGGACTGACGACTAAGACCGTCGGCGAGACCTGTCTTGAAAAGAGGCTGTTACTATTAAGAATCAGCTGTAAGGCATCTTCAAACGGTGTCTCCTGAATAGAGATGGATATCGGGTCGTTCCGAACATCCTTATCAAAAACCAGGGTGAATCCACCCGTCTTCGCCACCCCCTCCAGGACTTCCCTGATACCGGCGTTTTTGAACTTCAGAGTGACGGGTTGTCTCGAACGCTCAGCCCTCGCACGAGCTTGTTGCTCTTCGGTAAGACGACTGATGCTCTCTAACGGCTCTTGGTATGTGGGGTCGAGCTCCGCAGCGCGTGAAAGTCTATTCAATGCTTCCTCAGTTCGTCCAAGTTGTGCCAATCGTTCAGCTTCACGATACTGAGACCGAGACTCTTTCACGCGAGTCGCGTCCTGAAATCCAGCCTGATATTCGGCTCGCGATGGTTCGATCGCAAGGGCACGCTCGAATTCCTCCAACGCGAGTGCAACCTGTTTCTCCTTGAGAAGTATACGCCCGCGCTCCGCGTGCCCCGCTGCGGCACGCTCGCGAGCCAGCGCATACTTGCCTTGAAGCGCAACATTAAATGGCTCGTCTTTTAATGCTTGCTTGTAGGCAAGACTCGCCTCCTCCCATCGCTCTGATGCGAGGTGTTGATCTCCACGCTTGATGTCCGGCGAGACAAAGAACGAACAGCCCGTGATCCACAAGACGCCGACGCCCAGTACATTGCCTACGAGGTGACGATAGCGACACGCTTTCCGATGAGAAGCCACAATACCTCTCTCATACGGGATGCCATGAGGTAGAAGCGAAGGGTGCCCTCACCCCTCCATCATTTTCTTATACTACGGATCAAAATGGGCTCAAAGGAAAAGGCCAGAAGTTGAAGACGAGATGAACTGTCCCCTCGCATTCGATGCGAGCAGGAAGTTTCGTGGGTGCGTACAGAATTACCTTAGCGCAGACCAGTCAGGTTAGCACTTACAATCGCCAATATTTTAGGGAAGTAGGGATCTGAACTGGATCAAGGATGCTCTTGACATCAATCAGAACACCCTGGTTCTTGATCCGAAGCGGCCTCAACAAGTCTTGGAGGCTCATATCAGAAAACCGCTTATGCGCGACAGCAACGATCAGTCCATCAAGATCCTTCAGCTGACCCCACCCAACCAAATGAAGGCCATACTCTGCCAGCGCTTCTTCCTCTTCAGCGATGGGATCATGGACCAGGACCTGCACGCCATATTCATGAAGTTCACGGATGATATCAGGCACCTTGCTATTACGAAGATCCGGCACATTTTCCTTGAATGTCAAACCAAGTACTCCGACTCGCAATTCATTAGCCGGTCGCGATAACTGACTGAGCAATTTCATAGTCTGCTCGGCCACGAACTTGCCCATCCCGTTGTTGATACGACGGCCGGCAAGAATCACTTCCGGATGATAGCCCACTGATTCCGCTTTTGAGGTCAAATAATATGGATCCACACCGATACAATGCCCACCAACGAGGCCGGGGGAAAACTTGAGAAAGTTCCACTTCGTTCCTGCAGCCTCGAGAACTGATCTGGTATCGATCCCCAGCCGGTGAAAGATCAACGACAACTCATTCATCAGTGCAATATTCAAATCTCGCTGCGTATTTTCAATGACCTTGGCGGCTTCAGCTACTTTGATGCCTGATGCTCGATGAATACCTGCTGTGACAACGAGTGCATAGGTATCAGCTACGATGTCCAGAGAGTCTTGATCCTGTGCTGATACAACCTTGATAATCTTGGCGAGCGTATGTTCTTTATCTCCTGGGTTGATTCGCTCCGGCGAATACCCCAATTTAAAATCAACCCCAGCCTTCATACCCGAAGCCTTTTCCAAAATAGGCAAACAGATTTCCTCTGTTGCCCCAGGATAGACCGTTGACTCGTAGACCACGATGGCACCCGAAGACAAGTTTCGCCCAATCAGCTCCGAGGCCTTCTGCAACGCTGTCAGATCCGGCTGCAACGCATCGTTGATCGGTGTGGGTACAGCGACAATAATGAAGTTCGCGGATTTCAGATCAGCTGGCTCCGAAGTATACCGGACCTGAGCGAGACCAAGATCCTCTTTTGACACTTCGCCGGTCCGATCAATTCCCTTCTGCAATTCCTCAATTTTCTTCTTGTTAACATCAAACCCAACAACCGGGCCAATTTTCCCGAATGCCACAGCGATCGGAAGGCCGACATAACCCAATCCGACCACTGCAATAGAGCGTGCTTGCCGTTTATTCATATCCTTCTCACATTCTCCCAGGCGTCAATCATGATGGGAACGGTGATAACAATGGCAGAAGATGCGTGGGTCGTCAAGAATTGTATCGCCTTTTATTAAGAAGTCTTCCTCTTGCAGTCGCTGTCCCTCTTCTTTCTTACATACCATAAAATTCCACATTGCCCCCTATATAACAGAGAACGATGCCTTAGATATATCAATGCGATCAGAAGAGGATGATTGTGCGCATGGACTTATTCATAAACATTAACAATCAGTTACAGCTTACACATGAATCATTTTATTACCTGTACAATCGTTGAGACCGCGCTTTTTTGATCCTCAGTATCGCTACATAGATCTCCTGAATACGACATGAACGACTCTTTTTATCCAAACACTTGAAAATACTCCGAATACGCGTGGCAACCCAACTGAACCGATTTGCCCATTAAGCACGGCACCCGATTTGCTCCAGATCCAGCCTCATCGTGAATCGTTCGCTTCACGATTGACTCGCAAGGAGGATCCAAGCAATGCGCCAGACTATTCGGCAATTGTTGATGTTCCCTATTGGATTCTGCATGGTTTCCACTCTATTCGAACCAACGAATGTACCAATCCCCAGTGCTTTCGCAGCAGCCGGTGATCCCTCTGTCACCACGACGTCACCGACACCCAAGTCAAGACTGATGTCTGGAATGCCGGCATTGAAACGGCTTGCCACACCACCCCATCCAATACCTGCTATCGCACTGAACTCTCTTGGCCTTTCGTTTACTAGTCAGCAGGGTAGTCCACCCCCTTCTCCACACGTCTTGATCGTCAGCAACCGAGGTAGGGGAACATTGAACTGGAATGCCACAACAAACACATCATGGTTAATCCTAAGCCCTGCTTCAGGTACCGGCAATGGCACGGTGACCATCAGCCTTGCCAGTGGTTCCCTTGAGGTCGGCACTCACACAGGACTAGTCACCGTCAACGCACCTGGCGCGCAGCCTGTTTCTGTGCCGATTACGCTCACCGTGACGGCTGCGCCTGTTCCTCCAGCCATTGGCGTGACCTCCCCCAGCTTGTCATTTACTGCCCAACAGGGTGGAAGCAACCCAGCTGCCCAACCGTTGAGTATTCGCAACACCGGCGGTGGCACACTCAGTTGGACTGCACGTGACAATGTTGCCTGGCTCACTCTCTCGCCCGCAGCCGGCACCGGTAACGGCACCGTGACCATTACCCCCGTCCTCGGATCCCTTGGCGTCGGCACTCATACTGGCATCATCACGCTTAGCGCGCCCGGCGCACAGCCGGTTTCTGTACCGATCACCTTCGTCGTAACGCCTGCACCAATCTCCATCACGCTAAGCCCGTCATCACTGACCTATACAGGCGTATCAGGGGGATCCAATCCAGCCAACCAATCCGTGACGGTCACCGCAAATGGCAACTGGACTGCCAGCGTCAACGCTCCTTGGCTCAAGTTGAGCACAACCTCTGGTTCAGGCAACGGCACGATCATCGCGAGCGTCGATCTCGGAAGTGTGTCGGCTAGGACCAATACTGCCAGCCTCTCCGTGACTGCCGGAAACACGACGAGAACTCTCGGGGTGACCCTGACGCTCTCAGATGGTTCCTTAACCCTCTCATCAAATAGCCTCGCCTTTACGGCAACACAAGGTTTGGCAAACCCGTCGAGCAAGACCATCACCGTACAGTCCGCTGGATCTTGGACGGCAACGAAGGCCGCCCCTTGGCTTGTGCTCAGTCAAACCTCCGGGTCCGCCAATGGAACCATTACCGCCAATGTGGACACCTCAAAGGCAACACAAGGAGAGAACCAGGCTACAATTACAGTGGCCAGTGGAAGCATCATCAAGACCGTCACGATCACGCTGACGCTCAATGCGCCATCGAGTTCATCCGCAACATTGACATGGAAGGCCAACAGCGAAACAGATCTGGCAGGATACAAGGTTTATCGATCAACCGTACCTGGAAAATATGAGCAAAGCAATTTGATCGCTCTGCTTCCAAAAAATATGACAACGTACCAAGCGACAGGTCTTCAATCCCGGACAACGTATTTCTTTGTCGTGACGGCTTTTGACATCGCGGGAAATGAAAGTGGATATTCAAACGAGGTGAGCAAGAGCGTCTACTGATCCTGAGAGAGCATTGCATAGGGCGGTCTTCTTCAAGACCGCCCTATCATTCATATGAACGCAGGCCTGACTTCTGCTCAGAACTGCGAAGAAATCAAACCTTATCGCAGCTATACCCACCTTATCGTTCTGCTTCCGTCAAATGCTCCTCGCCCTCTAGCTCATCCACCTCTGAGTCGGGTCTTCCCTTCGTCGTTGACGGATGGAGTCCATACTTCCTGAGCATTTTATAGAAGTCGGCCCTATATCGCCCGGCAAACTGAGCAGCACGTGAGATGTTGCCACCGGTCAAATGAAGCACATTCTTCAGGTAGGTGCGTTCAAATTCCTCCTTCGCCTCCGTGAGGGGTTTGAGTGGGGACTCAGCCGATGCACTGACTGCCGGAAACAAATCCGGCGTCAACATTTCTTGCTGCGACATCACCACCGCCTTTTCGACAGCATTTTCCAACTCACGCACATTACCCGGCCATGGATTGATCATCAGGCGATGAAGCGCAGCAGGCGTAAACCCTTTGATCTCCTTGTTGGATCGCTTCATGCTCTGCTTCAAGAAATACTGAGCGAGCAACGGGATATCATCTCGCCGCTCACGCAACGGGGGAATGAATAGAGGAACCACCGAAATCCGATAGTAGAGGTCGTTGCGGAATGTCCCGTTCTTCACTGCCTCACCAAGATCTTTGTTCGTCGCAGCAAGAATGCGCACATCGACCTTGACCGACGTCTCCGATCCAACCTCTCTTATCTCCCGTTCCTGAACGGCACGCAACAACTTCACCTGCATCGAAAGCGGCATTTCTCCGATTTCATCCAGAAAAAGCGTCCCCCCATGGGCCATTTGAAAGAGTCCTCGCTTTGCGCCATGGGCGCTCGTAAACGCACCCTTCACATGCCCAAACAATTCACTCTCGAACAGTGTTTCAGGAATGGCAGCACAGTTGAGAGCCACAAACGCTCCTTTACTGCGTCGACTGTTCGCATGAATGACGCGAGCCATGACTTCCTTACCGGTGCCGGTCTCTCCAAAGAGCAGAATGGTCGCATCTGATTCAGCAACTTGACCAATTTGCTGAAAAAGCTGTTGCATCGCCGAACTTCTCGCCACAACATTTTCCAGCCCGTATAGCTCCTTGACTAACGATTTGAGTCGATCAATCTCACGACTCATCCGCCGTTGAGCGAGCGCTTTATCGATCGTCTCCTTGAGTTCTTTATCATCGAACGGTTTTGTCAGATACCCGAACGCCCCACGCTGCATCGCCTCGACAGCGTTGGGAATGCTGCCATGAGCCGTTAAAATGATGACCGGAAGCCCTGGTTGGTTTTGCACCAACGCTTCGGTCACGTCCAACCCATTTTCATTTCGGAGACGGAGATCCGTAATCGCCAAGTCAAACGTCGTTTGCTTCGCTGCCTCACCAGCCTCCTGTCCCGTTGTACAGGGCGTAACGGAAAATCCCATCGCGGACAACCGCATTTTCAGTAAATGCAACAACCCTTCATCATCATCAATGACAAGAATGTTCTCTCGCTCCATGTCTTTCGACTCCATGATCACCTTATCCTTCTGGCTTTCATTTAGGGTGTCGTTTCTGGGCCCGGCATAGGAACCGTCGTCAGCGGGGGACGGATCGGACGAACCTTTTCGCGCATCTCTTGATCAATTCGTTTCAATGCCTCAAGTTGAGAAGAGAGCTCTTCAATCTTCTTCTCTCGTTCAGCCAGTTGTTTTTGCATCGCGACTGGATCTGCCGATCCCTTTGTCGAATCTTTCTTGGAAAGGAGAGTTTCAATTCTTCGATCTCGCTCTGCCAGTTCCCGCTGTAACGCCTCCATCGCCTCCGACTCATCATTCTTCGACGCATGGAATTGTTGTATCAACACCTGCTCGTCAAGCAAGTTCCGAACCAGACGATCCGTCACCATCGCTAATGAGGTGTGTGCTTCTGCAATCGCAGGAGCAGTTAATACGGATTCAGACCATCCCTTCTTCTCGGGAACAACGGATTTCTGGATGACTTGCAGCCAGGCTTTACTCGTCTCCGCAACCGGTCCTGTTGGAGCGACAGTGAGAACTTTTTCAAAATATTTCGCTGCAACTTCGCGACTTTGATAGAGGTTAAGGAGTCCAAGCGTAAAATACACCTCCCTACACGAGTGTGATTGAGCACATCGCGAGACTAATTCCTTCTGTTTCTTTGCAAGCGCTTGAAAACTAGTCTCTTCTAGTGGATTCGTTACGAAATAAGGATGAGAGGCCGGGACGGACGTCGTCCACGCTGCACATCCAGCAAGCAAGAAAGACAGCATACCGCAACTGATTGGCATAAGAGATGTCTTCGTTTTCACGATTTCCCTTTCGCTTCCGACTTCGTCAACCGTAGGATAAACCGTACAGTTGCCCCCTTCCCCCTCTCACTCTCAATCCAGATTCTTCCTCCATGAGCTTCGACAACATTCTTGACCAATGCCAACCCTAACCCACTTCCTGCCGTCTGCTTGACCTTGGTACGGCCCTGGTAAAAGCGCTCAAAGATATGGGGCAGGTCCTCGGGTGCAATACCAGGCCCCGTATCTGAGACGGCAACCTCCAGCACACCGGCCTGCAGATCTGGCTTCAGATATACCTTCACTACGCCCCCTTCGGGACTGAACTTCAGTGCATTGGACAAAAGATTGTCGAAGACCTGTTCCAACCGAGATGCATCCGCTTTGACCCAAGCCCGCTGTCCTGCATGCTCCAAGACCAATTGGACGTGCTTGGAGTCGGCAAGAAGACGAATCTTATTGATGGAGATGTCGACAATCCGCTGGAGATCGACCGGGACAAACCGATACTCCATCATCCCGGCTTCCATTTTCGATAAATCTAGAATCGTGGCGATGAGATGCATCAGGCGTTTACTGCTGTCAGCCATGATCCGAAGCGTCATACGTTGCTCCGGCATCAGCGGCCCCGGAATCTCATCAAGCAAGAGATTTGTCCCCTCCTGAATTGAGGCCATAGGTGTTCGTAATTCATGGGACACATGTGCGAGAAAATCCGTTTTCATCTCGTCGATTTCTTGGAGCTTTTGCCCCATCCAGTTCACAGAATCCACTAACTCACGGAGCTCGGCCGGAGCCTTGATGTTGAGGGATGCCCCAAAATTCCCCTGTCCGATTTGCTTGATATGTCCCTGCAGCTCGCGGAGAGGGCGCAGAATCGTATAGCTCGCTACCCCGGCCAGCCCCAATCCGAACATCAACGCCACAAGAACAAGCTGCTCCGTCACCGCCTCGGCTTGGGCGGCACTTGCACGCGATTCAGTCACCCCGACGCTGACTCTCGCTTCATGAAGATCGATATAATTCTGCAACGTGAACGACATGCGGTCCGTGAGGCTGTCACGCTTACTTTCATAGTCTGGGATCGCAGGAGGGATCGATCGCGTTGCCACCTGAAAGGCACTGTCAAACAATCGCTCGCGCTCTTTCAATAACTCACCCGTCTCTTGCAAAAGCGTCAGTCCTCGTGTGGAACTTTCCTGCCCTCGCAACACATGAAGCACCCGCTGAAACTCTTCAACTTCTTCCGTCACGTTGGTACGGAATGTGGGATCTTTCGTGGCAAGAAACTTCTTCTCATTATTCTGTTGGGCATACAGTGACCCTAACAGCCTCTTAGCAGATTCGACGGCGGGGTAGTGATACGACGCCATTTGAGTACTCATGGCCGTCAGTTGTCGAAGTTGAAAGAGTGCGTAGAGATTCACTCCCCCCATCACTGCAATAATGACCAGGGAGGTCAAAACCAGCCTTGAAAATATTGAAAGTCGCATCAGTCCGTGCCTCGTTCGGACTCGATTCTAGGTGGGCAGAATTTAGGTGTAGGCTATTCCATACACTATTTCAGCTTCCAACCACAAGGGCATACCCGTGCCTGGAGATAAAAATGTCTCGGACCAACCGGACACTCCAGAAAAGAATCTACCCAGACAGTTACTGTCTAGTACCGAATTGGTCAGAAAAGAGCCGCTGTCTCCTGGATGACCCGTGAAGTGCGGCAAACAGGTGGCCACGGAACAACAAGATGGCCATGGCTACTGGGGGAGTGAGGAGGAGAAGGACGATCTCCTGCCCCTCCGAATCGAGCCCAATGTACGACAACCATCCTCCGATTGCCGTCAGTGGCAGCATCAGAATTTGAAGGAAGTCTAACCCTGCTCCTCGACCGGCACGGCCGGACAGCGAAAAAAATTCTTGCAGCCCGCTCGGAGAAAGCACCACCGGCAAGATCAGCAGGACGAATGGGAGAAACCATTCGATCCAATGTTCCACCACAAATTCGTAGGATGTCTTGAATACATCAAGGGTTGAGTCGTGTCGTACCTGATAAATCACTTCCGGCGTTGGGTTCAACAGGATGAAGACCAAAAGCAAGAATGCGGAGAGAAGAAATTGACCGTACGCAGGATTAGCTTGTAACCCCAAATCAAGCAACAGCGTCGGCAGCCATAATACAAAACCAACACCAATCACATCCCAAAAGTAATGCCCAAAGCTTTCCGTCACATCCTTGAACCCAAGGGTTCGTGACGCGCTCAGCGACTGCTCGATCAACCGGAGCGTGGCTCCCACCAGGAGGGCATTCACCATCCCGAGTAAAAAACCGCCGGCCATACCCAACGGAGCAGCAATCCGTGCAATACCCACAAATAGCAGCCCGAAGAGGACAAGCGCGACCATTGCTATCCAACTTTTGGTCAGCGAACGCCAGGTCACACGCAGCACATGTCGATAAAGTTGAACCGTAGCCGAAGTAAGATTGCTCATGCTGATGCGTACCCTAGTCGGGATCGGGCGAGAGGTCAAGCACTAGTCACGCCGTCGCAATAACGATGGAGCTTCCAGGTTGACTTATCCAACCAAATGATTATCACTGGTCGTATCAGCAGGATGAATATCACCAGTTAGAGGTGGATCACCATGGACATGAATCGTATGACGGTCAAGTTGCAGGAGGCCCTGCAGTCCGCTTCGGGACACGCCCAGCGGAGAAGTCATCAAGGCATCGATGTGGAACATGTCCTTTTAGCACTCCTCGAACAAGAGGGAGGGACAACTCCGGCCCTTCTTGAAGGTGCCGGACTCGCACTTCCTGCCGTGCGGCAAGCCGCTGAACAGGCACTGACAAAGCTACCTCAAGTACAAGGTTCGGGAGCAGCCCCCGGTCAAGTTCATATTGCGAGTCGACTCACTCAGGTGCTGAACCGTGCAGAAGACGAGCAGAAGTCGATGAAGGATGACTTTTTGAGCGTCGAGCATGTCCTCCTCGCCATGGTTCAGGAGGGAGGGGTCTTCAAGAAGCTCGGCCTGACTCGTGACCGGCTCTTAGCGGGATTGCAACAGGTACGGGGGAATCAACGGGTCACCAGTCAAGATCCTGAAAGCACCTACCAGTCGTTGGTGAAGTACGGTCGAGATCTGACTCAATTGGCCGGACAGGGCAAAGTCGATCCCGTCATTGGGCGGGACGATGAAATTAGGCGTGTCATTCAAATCTTGTCTCGTCGGACAAAGAATAACCCGGTCCTCATCGGTGAACCGGGGGTCGGGAAAACCGCAATCGTGGAAGGACTGGCTATTCGCATCGTGAAAGGCGACGTGCCGGAAAGCCTCAAGCATAAGAAACTCTTCGCACTGGATATGGGCTCACTCGTTGCCGGGGCCAAATTTCGGGGTGAGTTTGAAGAGCGCTTGAAAGCCGTCCTGAAAGAAATCCAATCGTCCCAAGGTCAGATTCTCCTCTTCATCGATGAATTGCACACGGTCGTTGGAGCCGGAGCAGCAGAAGGGGCGATGGATGCCGCCAATCTCCTGAAACCGATGCTGGCGCGAGGCGAGTTGCACTTGATCGGCGCCACGACACTGGACGAATACCGAAAGCATATCGAAAAAGATGCCGCCTTGGAACGCCGCTTCCAAACAGTGTTGGTTGACCAGCCATCGGTGGAAAACACCATTTCCATCCTACGTGGCCTCAAGGAACGCTATGAAGTCCACCATGGCGTGCGCATCAAAGACAGCGCGCTGGTGGCTGCAGCCAAACTATCCCATCGTTATATTGCCGATCGGTTTCTTCCGGACAAAGCCATCGACTTAGTCGACGAAGCCGCGGCACGGCTCAGAACCGAGATCGACAGCCTGCCGGCCGAACTTGATGAAGTCTCTCGCAAAGTACTCCAGCTGGAAATTGAGCGCGAGGCGTTGAAGAAGGAGAAGGACGCCGCGAGCGCCGCTCGGCTGACTGCGCTCGAAACGGAGTTGAACGAAAAGCAGCGTGACATGCAGGTACTGAAAACCAGATGGGAATCGGAGAAAACCTCTGTGTCTCGGCTTCGCAAGACCCGAGAAGCCATCGAGGAGCTGAAGCTCAAGATCGAGCAGGCGGAGCGAGCGTATGACCTGAATCGCGTGGCTGAACTCCGCTACGGTGACCTGCCGCGGTTGGAACGAGAACTGGAGCTAGAACAGCAACAGTTGGGGAAGAAACAGGACGAGACCCGGTTGCTCAAGGAAGAAGTCGATGAAGACGAGATTGCCGCGGTCGTCAGTCGTTGGACCGGTGTTCCGGTCTCGCGGTTACTCGAAGGCGAAACCGACAAGCTGTTGAAGCTCGAGGATCTCCTGCACGAACGGGTCGTCGGCCAAGAAGAAGGAGTCCGGGCCGTGGCAGACGCGGTGCTTCGTGCACGATCCGGCATCAAGGATCCCAATCGTCCGATTGGCTCGTTTCTGTTCCTGGGCCCAACCGGGGTCGGAAAAACTGAATTGGCCAGAGCGCTCGCCGCCATTCTCTTTGATGACGAAGGGAATTTGGTAAGAATCGACATGTCCGAGTACATGGAAAAGCACACCGTCGCCCGCCTGATCGGCGCGCCTCCCGGGTACATCGGCTATGAAGAAGGCGGTCAGCTGACCGAAGCAGTTCGGCGACGCCCATTTTCAGTGATCTTGTTCGATGAAATCGAGAAGGCGCATCACGATGTCTTCAATGTTTTACTGCAAGTGCTAGATGATGGACGGCTGACCGATTCACAAGGTCGTACGGTCGACTTCAAGAATACCGTCCTGATCATGACCTCCAACATCGGCAGTCCTCACATTCTCGAGGCTCAACAACGTGGCGCGTCCTATGATCAAGTCAGAACCGTCGTGATGGGGGAACTCCGACAACATTTCCGCCCGGAGTTCTTGAATCGAGTCGATGAACTCGTCGTGTTCCATCCACTGGGAACCGAACACTTGATCAAGATCGTGGAGATCCAGCTGGAACGGCTCCGCCACAGACTCGCAGAACGTCGGATCACGTTGGCCATCTCCCCCGCCGCACTCCAGCATCTGGGTGAACGCGGCTACGATCCGGTGTACGGAGCACGACCACTGAAGCGCCTCATTCAGCAGGAGCTGGAAACACCGATCGCCAAGTTGTTGGTCAAGGGAGAGCTACGGGATGGGAATACCGCTTCAGTCGAGATGAAAAATGGGGCCTCGCTTGTGACGACAGTCGCGGAGGGAGAGCAGACACCGGCCCCTAGCCGATAGAAACCACACCGCCCTGGGTGTCTTGTGTCAGACCGCTCTTGTGCTGTTTCTCGATCTTCCACTCCGTCGCGGTGACTTGCAGGAGATGGCCTTTCATTGTATAGAACTCGGCCTGAGTCAGGGAGACAGGCTGAGGTTCCTTCACATCAAGCTGGAGGACCACTTTTCCGGAATCCACTTCCTTCATTGTCAGACGCTTGTCGGTCTTCGCTAACTCATAGGCGCGCCGCTCGTTAAACATCAGCGTGCTGTCCACCACCTTGGCCAACATCCGGCCATTCAAGTCGAACAGCGCAAAATTGACCAGCAACGCCCCAGTTGAGGGATGGCGAGCTACTTGAAGTTGCGGCACCCCCTCGACTTCAATCGTCCCGTTGAAATTCTTATAGAGATTTGAACCGATTTCGATATCCATAGTCCTCTGTCGGGTTATAGCGCAGCAGTCCTACCGTTCTCATCACTTGTATCGCCAAGTTCTGCCATTTTGCAATCCTCGCCGTCTGGGGAATGAAGACCGCTCTGGATTCGGAGCACAGACTGAGTCAATCGCTTGTGGTCAAACGAGTAGGTGGGGAAGGCTCGGCTCAAGCTGACCTGCGGCAGAGTATGGAATACACGTCTGGGTGCCTATGCAGATACCACGTAATATTGACGCTGATTCAGAACCTGACCTGATCCGGGCGTCGTTCCTAACCCTCTGATGACTGCCATAACAATGTATCTGGTATCTGTGAAGATTTAAGCCGATTTTTTGAGTCGCTTGCTCGCATGCAACACGGTAAACCCGATGATATCGTCACCCTCATAGCGGATGATCACGTCTTCGTCGGTCATCTCGCTGTCGGTGGCATGACTAGGTTTCTTGTAGTTGACATACAATGTGTCGGCCTCAGCGTCGTACGTCAGCCAGACAGCGTGCTGCGGAGCTCGATTGACGGCTGGAATCAGCTTCAAATACTCCTGAATATCCACTATGGCCATACCTGCCTCCTCTTCTCCAGAGACCGAATGCGGCGGGTCAGAAACGCCGTAATGATAAAGCCATCGTTGTCTTGTTCACGATAGACCACCTCCTGGACGGCGGCGGCCTTTGGCTCCGGTGGGTTCAACCGGGGCCGGCGTTTCGAGCTTGAGCTTCCAGTGCTCGTTGTAATTTTTTCCGCGAAGAACCGGATCGATCAGATAGAAGCGGGTTTCGGCTTCGTTATAGCTCATACCGCCAAGACAGCATAGTGAGCCCCGCTATCGAAGCAGGAGAGAAGTCGCCGAGGCTTACCTGTGTATTTACGAGAAATCACGCCCCCTAAAAGGGAAGAAGTCCTGAGTATTGAGCGCAGATACCGGGAAGGGATAAAGATATGTTGATAAATATGAGACGTGTAGAATCGCACGAAAACTAGGCACACTTACGACTTCTTAATTCGATCCAGGATCAGCGCGATGCAACCGCCCAACAGGCCTCCCCCCATCACCGTCGTCAGCAGCTCAACAAGCTTCAGCTCCCATACAGACCCTTGGGCCTGCATGACTTCTCTGATGCCCCCTTGCACCATGATGACAGACAACGCCATCGTGGCACCCACAATAAACCACCAGACAAACACGCGTACCGATGACACTGAAACCTCACACGTCAGGGTTACGGTCAAATGAACGATACTGTATGGCCTCTGCAATATGCACAGCCTCAATCCTCTCAGCGTCGGCCAGATCCGCGATCGTCCGTGCGACACGCAGGATACGCCCATGCGCTCTCGCAGAGAGTCGAAGCCTTGCCATCGCTTGCTCAAGCAACTCTTGAGCCGACTGTTCGAGCCCACAATACCGTTTTACCAGCCGCGGCTTCAACTGCGCATTTGTATAAATCCCCTCGGATCGGTATCGCTGCCGCTGTCGATCACGCGCCGTGACGACACGCAATCGAATCGCCGCTGAACCTTCCGAGGGAGGAAGTTCCGCACGAAGCTCTCGAACCGGCACCGGCGGCACATCCAGATGGATATCCAGTCGATCCAGCAAGGGACCAGAGAGTTTCGCACGATACCGGCGGATCTGGATGCCGGAACAGATACAAGACCGAGTGCGATCTCCATAGTACCCACAAGGACAGGGATTCATCGCCGCGATCAGCATGAACTGCGCCGGATACTTGAGCGTCCCACTTGCCCGCGTCAGGATGACATACCCGTCCTCTAACGGTTGCCGCAACCCTTCGAGCGCCCCTCGCTTAAATTCAAGTGATTCATCCAAAAATAACACCCCATTATGCGCCAGCGAGACCTCCCCAGGCTTAGGAATAGTCCCGCCCCCGACCAGGCCAGCGTCCGAGATACTGTGATGCGGAGCTCGAAACGGCCGAACAGCGAGCAACGGTCGTTCCGGAGTGAGCAATCCAGCCACACTGTGAACCCTGGTCGTTTCAATCGCCTCATCCAATTCCAACAACGGCAGGATAGACGGCAAGCGGCGCGCCAACATGGTTTTGCCGGATCCAGGAGGACCGACCATCAACACATTGTGTCCCCCTGCCGCCGCGACTTCGAGGGCTCGCTTGGCATGGTCCTGCCCGCGAACATCGGCATAGTCCTCATCGTCCGTCGAGCTGAGTGCCCCCCGAACATCCTGATGTGAAGGGCTTGGAAGAAGAACCTGGCTTCCCTTCAAAAACTCTACCGCTTCGGGAAGAGTATGGACCGGATAGGCCTGCACGCCTTTGACCCATGCCGCTTCAGCTCCATTGTCTGCCGGGAGCAGTAAGTCGTAACCGGTTCGGCAGGCCAGCGCAAAGGAAAGGGCTCCGGCAATCGGCTTCACTCGGCCGTCCAGCGACAACTCCCCGACAAGGACGCGATGATCCAGCATCGACTGTGGGATCACTTCTTCGGCGACGAGAATGCCGACGGCAATCGCGAGGTCGAGCCCCGAGCCTTCTTTTTTGACCCCGGCGGGAGCGAGATTCACGGTGATGCGTTTGGCGGGGAAATGAAACCCTGTGTTCTTCAGCGCAGCTCGAACACGGTCTCGACTTTCCTTCACCGTGGCGTCCGGCAACCCCACGACCGAAAACTGAGGGAGCCCACCGGAGATATCGACTTCGACATCCACCAGATGTGCGTCAAGACCGATCAACGCCGCACTTGTCACCCTAGCAAGCACGTCTCAGTGCCTTTCTCCAACCGAACCGAAAGAAAATGTGTTCATTATAGGAAGTCTCTCTAAGGGTTTCAATAGATCACACCGATGCCCGCTCCTCGCTGGAACCTCTGCGCGCGACTCTGTATAATCTCCCCATGCGCCTCTGGTCATCCCCAGAGGGAGTGGTTCCTTCGGGTCGATCATCATTCCGCTGGCAACCTCACCCCATCTTGAGCCCTACGGTCGCGCTATGGCTGATCGTGCTCCCGGTCGACGGTGCATGGGCCATCACCGCGAGCGAAATTTCTTCAACACTGGCACAACAAGCAAAAGCGGCATCGCCCTACATCGGGTCAGCCATGGCTGTACTGGCCACCCTTCAGCAGGCTGCGGTACTTCCGCCGGAGGGCACACGTGAAGCTGATCGCATCATCCAGGCCGTCATCCAGCTCCAATCCATCTTTGCCAAGGGAACAGATCCCTCAATACAAGAATTCGCCCGACGTGCGTTAACCAACAAGCGCGGAGCGGACGCCGCAACCAGTCTGGAGCACTTTCGAGCCGGTGGATGGACGGCTGACATGTTGGAAGCGCTTGCGGATGCCGACTCCAACGC
Organism: Candidatus Nitrospira nitrosa; assembly: GCF_001458735.1. Classification (NCBI taxonomy): domain Bacteria; kingdom Pseudomonadati; phylum Nitrospirota; class Nitrospiria; order Nitrospirales; family Nitrospiraceae; genus Nitrospira; species Candidatus Nitrospira nitrosa. The sequence continues at coordinate 34,935 of NZ_CZQA01000011.1, read as the reverse complement.
CTCACCTGACGAGCGGAAGACACTGGCCACGGGACTCGGACAATTTAATCTGTCGGTGGATGATTTTCGACGATTCATGCAACTCGTGAGGGACGGCCGATCAGCCCTCACGGCACAAGGATTGGCCTTTCAAGAGGTCTATACCCATCATCGGAGTACAATGCCGGGCGCGGCGCGCTAGCGCGCCGTTTCTGGTTTCGAGTTTCTCGTCTGTTGTGATGGCTTCGGAGAAGAACATGAAATCTCAAACCCGAAACTTGCAACACGAAACTCATATCACCAAGCGGCATCACGCGAACGACGTTATAAACATCTCGCACCCTAATCGAAGGAGAATCACATGGCAACGAGAGCGTACATCCTCATCAAGGTCAAAGCAGGGAAAACAAAAGACGTGGTCGGCGCACTGAAGCGCATACCGGGTGTTGAACAGGCTCACTCCTGCTTCGGCCGTCCGGATATTTTTGTCTTTATCAGCGTCCAGGACGAGCGCTCGCTCTCCGATGTGGTGATTACGAAAATCCATTCGATCGACGGGATCGAAGAGACGGACACCCATATCGTGGCGGAGTCGTAGCCCACGTCACGAAACGCGTGCCCCTCGTGACGCGTGAAGGGCAGGACGGAAAGAGCGCACGTCTCATCGTGGCGGGCGAAACACGCTTCACGAACGACGATCGACGGTAACCGGTGCGCCACCGGCCTGTGCCGACTGGTAGCAGGCTTCGGCGATTTCCACGGCTCGGCATCCGTCCTCTCCCGTGATCGGCATGGGTGTGCCGTCGCGCACCGCTTGGAGGAATGCTGAGAGGGTGTCGAGGACTGTCAGGGATGGAGGGATGTCGATATCCCCGGTCCTTGCTTCGGTACTCGTTTCATAGTGGATCAGCCGGCGCATCCAGTCGGCCTCCACCCGCCCCTGTGACCCGACCCAGATGGCTCGTCCCGCACGTTCGCCCACAACTCGTGAAATTTCTATGCGACAGACCGTTCCCCCTGTGGTGGTAAGGTAAATTGAAGCCGTTCGTTCCGGCGCCATCGGTGGCATGTGATCCATCGTACAGCGCACGGCTTGTGCCTCCTCTCCTGTCAGGAACCGAACCAGATCAAGCATGTGTACACCGATTTCCAGTAAGGCTCCTCGCTTCCCATAGCCCACAACATGGTCGGGGGCCGTGTTCCGAATCTCGATCTGAAAGACCGCGTCGAGTTCCTGAGAACGCCCGAGAGAGGGGTGGAAACTCTTCACGTACTGAATCGTCTTGTCGAACCGGAGGGTCTGCGCCGTCATCAGCGGGATCCCCGCCTCGCGAGCCAGAGCCACCATTGTCCTGGCATCGATGGCGGTTGTAGCCAGCGGCTTCTCAATCAACAGGGGTTTTCGGGCTTGCACTGCAAGGCGACAGATCTCAGGAGAGTACAGCGGGGGAGTCACCACCACCACCACGTCGACCGACGGATCAGCGATGAGTGCAGCGGCCTCACCGTACACCGTGACGGACTCGGCACCAGGAAACTGAAACCCTTGCTCAGGATGTCGTCGACACACGGCCCGGAGAGACGCCAACGGCAGATCATGAATAAGGTGCTGGGCATACCGGGCTCCATGCCGGCCCACCCCGATCAGTCCCACTCCAATGCGGTCTCTGTTCATGATACGTCGCTCCCCCCCGCACTGTAGAACCACATCATCCGGCAGTCAATTGACATTCCCACAAACGGCTTCATATAGTACCGTCATGTCCAGCGCAACAGCGATCCGGTAACAGGATCTCAACCATGCCTACGGCACCAGCGACTCCTTTCACCTTAGAACAAATCGGTACGGGAACCGCCCGTTTCCCAAGCGGCGTTCCGATCCCCACCCATACCGACCAGATGGTGGACCCCTACTTCAAAAGTAAAATGCCGAAGGAACACCAAGTCGATTGCCTGCTCTTCTGGCCGCAGCAAGCCGGAACCTATCCAGGGATTGTCCTTTTACATGATTGGTGGGGACTGACCGGCCAGATGAAGGATCTGGGAGCTCGCCTGGCCTGTGAAGGCTACATGGTGATTCTTCCGAATCTCTACGGTCGATTAGGAGGCATGGTGACGGCCAACGACGACGTGGCGGCCGCGTTGTTGGAACGACAGAATGATGACCAGGTCATCACCGACATCAATTCCTGTTGTGAATACCTCAATACTCGTACCATGGCCAAGAAGAACATCCATGGAGTCGTCGGATACGGCATGGGAGGATCCTATGCGCTGCGGTTCGCCTGCCACCGGAAACGGTTGCGCGCAGCCGTCTCGTACTATGGCAAGATAATCACGTCAAACGAGGCAATGAAAGACCTCTTTCCCCCGGTGTTATACCATCAGGCGGGGAAGGACACCTGGGCCACACCGGATGTTGTTGAGCAACTACGGAGCGCCTCCGCAGCGTACGGCAAGCGGGTCGACATCCATTGTTACCCCAACGCCTCGCACGCATTCTGCAACGAGATGAAGCCAAGTGCCTATGATGCCGAGAGTACCTCCCTCGCATGGGAACGCACGGCGAACTTTCTGAAATCGTGCTTCCAGGGAACATGAGTCGGCGCCGCTCTCTCTTTGACGATTCTCCACACAGACTAGTCAATATGGTAAATGAGCTGAATCAGCATCAACTTGGTCGCGGACACCGGCAGGACAGAGTCAGCTTCCTCCTCATCCTGTTGGGTGTGCTCCTCCTCCCATCGTTGGCCATGGCAGAGGGGCAGGACTCTCCGCGCTTGTTGACCGACGTAGTGACACAACGAGCCGACCAATTCGCATTACTCGAGTCAGACGAGGGGGCACTGCGGTTGTTTACGACCTCGATTGGACCTGCCCTTGGACTGAAGGATGCAGCCGGAGTCTTGGGTGCCAGACTCCCCAGCAAAATGGTCAAGGAACTCGGGGTGCCGGAGTTGTCACAGTCTGTCTCTGAATTGATGAGCGCACTGGGGACATGGCAGTTTGCCAATTCCCTTCGTCAAGAAACCGGCCTATCCACTCCCGTCCTTCCATTACCGACAGCACGACAAGACTGGTTACGGACCAGAAACCAGATAGCAGCATTCTCCGACCTGCTCCGTCTGACCAAGGAAGAACTGGACTCTCGGACGGCCCAAGGAACATCACAGCCACGGAACATCGAATTGCGCTTGGCGGCAGAGCGTACGGCGTTTGAAGCGAGTCACCAGGCCATCACAGCCTGGTGGAACATCCATGGGTGGAAGAATCGGATCAGACAAACCAAAGGCCAGTCACGACTCTGCGGAACCTGGCAGTGGATCATTCATAATCACCAGCAGCATGGTGAACAGAAATCCACCATCGTCTTTCCCCCACCTGGAGCCACATCCGCCAATGCCGCAACGCCGGCAGAAAGCATCTTTCTCGGAGATGCCATGTACTTGCGCTGGGAGCAGAACGGGCACATTCAAGAAGACAGTCTGCTGTTTACCAAGGACGATCAGAGGATCGAAGGGTCATTTGTGAGCAATACCGGCGGATGGGGTCCCATCAGCGGTAAACGCCTCGCGCCCTGCAAACCATAATCAAGCGACCTCACGCCACGCACGCCACGCGAGTACCGTCCATCCCGCGATAAAGAGGAGGCCTCCAATCGGCGTCACGGCTCCTAACCATCGAATCCCCAGTAGAGAGACTCCATAGAGACTTCCAGAGAACAGGATTGTCCCAGCGGCAAACAACCACCCAGCTTTGGCCATTCCGGTATCGCGCCAGATTTGCACAGCAAATCCACTCAGGACCAGACCAAAGGCATGATACATCTGATAGCGGGTCGCCTTTTCATACACATCCAGCAGATGTTGATCCAACATATCCTTCAGCATATGCGCCCCAAAGGCACCGGCGACGACGCCCAACCCGGCACTGAGAGCGCCGATGACCACCAACCGACGAGCTGAGATGTCGATATCCATCCTCGAGTGCTCCTCAACAATAGTCTCGTGACCAACCGGCGCGATCATACGCGATCCCAGGCGAATACGCCATCGACATGGAGCCGAGATGCCGTTACTTTATCTGATATAGTTGAGGTATGCAGCACCGATGGATCACCGGATGGCTTCTGTGGCTCTGCATGGGTTTCCCAACTGGAACCGTGGTCGAAGCGGCCGACTCACAGCGAGGCGACCAACAGAAAGGTCTCACCGTCGACGATCTCACACGTGGGTTGCGGAGCGCCGCACAGAACATCGAAAAGGAAATCCCAAAAATCGGATCGGCGATCGGCAAGACCGCCAAATCCATGGCAGGGCATGGTTCGGAACAGAAACCATCTCGGAATCAGCCATCCGACAAGCGGTAGTACTCCGTCCATCCTCACACCGCCCACAAATCAGCCTTTGATTCTTCCTTCCAACTCCTGTATGGTTACTACCTATTTTTTTGAACTCACTTTGAAAAGAGGGGCATCATGTGGGACAAAAAAAGAGAGAGTGATTCCGACAATGGACACTTCACCGTGCTTGGAAAGGACGTCACCTTCAAGGGCATCGTCCACTTTCACAGCACGGTTCAGCTTGACAGCTCCATCGAGGGCGAGATCCATGCAAAAGGGATGTTGGTGATCGGCGAAAATGCCACGATCCGAGGAACGATTGTCGCTGAAACCATCGTCACCAGAGGAAAGATCCATGGCAACGTGACTGCGACCAGCAAAATCCAACTGCTCAAACCCGCAGTTGTCCTTGGGGATATCTCTGCGCCGTCGTTCTCGATGGAAGAGGGCGCCTTTTTTAAAGGCTCGATCGACATGGGCTCACATCCGGTGGTCGATGAGTTCCAGCAGACCCCTTTGGTCCTGACCGAAGCGCCGCAAAGGCTGAGCCTCTCCCGCCCGATTTTGATCGAGAGCGAGCAAGAGAGCTCATAGTCCTCTCGCTCTGCATTCTGTCAGTGCAAGAGTTCCTTGGGAATATTCCCACCATTCGCCGCCAACTTCTGCAACACCGCTTTGTGGAGCCACATGTTCATTTGGGCGGAGTCGCCCATCTTGTCTGCGGGGCATCCGAGTTCAGTCGCCAGTTCTTTGCGTGCCGTGAGACTGCTGTCCAAATTCAAGAGCTTCATCAAATCGACGATCGACGTCTTCCAATTCAGCTTCTGCGAATTCTGCGCAGCAAGCCCTTCAAGCTTTCCCACGACATCGACCGCCGATATCGCAGCGGGCTTGGGAGCAGCCTGCGCCGCATCGGGAGCTGACGGAGCACTTGATACCGGAGCCGCAGCCGGCGGCGGGGGGGCTGCGTGGGCAGCGGAACCAAATCCGAGTTTCTCCATAATCGTGCCAAAGAGTCCCATCGTCCATCCCTCCATGTAGAAGACTGAATGAGTCACATCTCTCTGTCGTGGAAATCGAATCTAACACTTAAGCAGAAATAAAATCACCCCACTCTTTTCATGGCAGCCAACCTTCGCCCACAACTGTCCAATAGTTGGACAGCTCTTCCTGCGCTTTTAGCCCCAGATATAGTCTGCGCTATGTTCTAACGGCGGTTCGTGTCGCCCATTGATCGCCACTCCCTTGCTCCCCTCTTTCCGCAGCTCTTATCATTTCTGTAAGATACCGTGCCTGATCGTTGTCCAACCGGGAGACGTGCTCATGTTCCGAACTCCATCATTCCGTTCGTTGGTCCGCTTAACGACAGCCGCCTTCTTGGCTGAACGCCGGCACTGTTCTGCTGTCGATGCACTTGGAGCGATCCAAGAGTGGCTTCCACGAAGGGCTGCGCATTCGATTTCGCGCCGCGACTTTCTGCTTAGTGCCGGGACAACGAGTGTCGCGCTTGCCCTGGGGGCGATGCCGGGGCTTCCACGATGCGCGGCCGCCGCCAAGCCATCGCCTTCCTCGCTCTCCGTAGGGATTGTCGGTGCGGGGCTCGCCGGACTGGCTTGTGCCGATGCGCTCAAGAGCGGAGGCGTTCAAGCCACCATCTACGAGGCGGCCAATCGAGCAGGTGGCCGTTGTTGGACGTTACGTGGTTATTTTCCAGGCCAAGTGGTCGAACGCGGCGGCGAACTCATCGACACGCTGCATAAGACGATGCTGAGCTACGCTAAGCGATTTCGTCTGAGCCTGGAGGATATGAACAAGGAGCCGGGAGAGGTCTTCTACCACTTCTATGGACAACGGTATTCAGAAGCAGCAGTCGTAGCGGAGTTTCGAGATTTCATCTCGGTGATGCGGATTGACCTGAACCACCTATCACGAAAAGTCACGGCTACATCCCATACCATGGACGATGTGGCCTTGGACCGGATCAGCCTATTGGCCTACCTGGAGGGAGAAAATGGAGCCGGTGTCTCGGCAGGGCCGCTCGCCAAGGCCGCAATTGTTGCCGCCTATGAGGCTGAGTATGGACTCACAGCGGACGAACAAAGCTGTCTTACGTTTCTCCTCTTCATTCATGCTGACCAGCGCTCGCACTTCACTCCCTTCGGCGTATTCAGTGACGAACGGTATCATCTAGTCGACGGCAATGATCGAATCACCGAAGGACTGACACGCGAACTTTCAGGACAGATTGTGTATGGCTCAAGACTCATGCGAGTCCGCCAGTTGAGCGATGAACGGATCGAACTCACGGTTCAGCAAGATTCCCGTACCGTGACCTTCTCGCATGATGTCGCCGTGCTGGCCATCCCCTTTACGACGCTCCGCCAGGTGAACTTGGATGCTGGGCTTGGTCTCCCTCCCGCACAACGTGCTGCGATTCAGGGACTCGGGTATGGAACGAATGCCAAAATGATGATCGGTTTTTCAAGCCGACCCTGGCATACATTGGGGAGTAACGGAACGGCTTATGCGGATCTCCTCAACGTCCAAACGACATGGGAAACCAATCCGACGTTGGGATCAGACAACCGCGGAATTCTCACCGACTATTCAAGCGGGCCTCGTGGGGCTGGACTGGACCCAGGTGCAGTCCAAACAAACGCCGCGCAGTTCTTACAGGATTTGAATCGAGTCTACCCCGGCACACTTGGAGCTGCGTCCAAGGATAGACAGGGACAGTACCGCGCACATCTCGAACATTGGCCGTCAAACCCTCTGATGAAAGGCAGCTATACCTGTTATCGTCCAGGCCAATTCACGACAATGGCAGGTTTGGAAGGCCTCCCGGCAGGCAATCTCTTGTTCGCCGGCGAACACACCAACTCGTTCTATGAATGGCAGGGTTTCATGGAGGGAGCGGCCCTTTCCGGCATTGCAGCAGCCCAATCAATTCTCACAACGGCTAAGCCTCGGTAACGCTCCAACGGTAAGTCCAGTGCCTTCTCGATCTCATACCAGACGCCCGCATCATCCAAAGAAAGAGAGCTTCCGTATTCTGCCGCTTGGCGACTCCGCACTCACAATTGAGTTCGGGAACATGATCAATTCGGAAATCAACTCCCGAGTCGTGGCATTCGCGAAGACGGTCTTCAACCAACATTGGCAAGGCATCCACGACATCGTCCCCACCTATCGATCGGTCACCGTTCACTTTGATCCGCTCCGATGGGATTCGGCCACGTTGGCCAAGAGACTCAAGACCTTACCGCGACGAGAACCAGGCCAGGCTGACCCACAAGGCATTCTCCACGAAATTCCCGTCTTGTACGGCGGCGAATGGGGGCCTGACTTGGAAGCGGTGGCAGCCTTTGCCGGTCTACAACCGGATGAGGCCAGCGCATTGCACGCGTCCATTCAGTACCGCGTGTATATGCTCGGATTCAGTCCCGGGTTTCCCTATCTTGGGCTCGTCTCTGAGCGGTTGGCCATGCCTCGCCGTTCAACCCCGAGGACGACAGTCCCGGCTGGATCAGTCGGCATTGCTGATCACCAGACGGGAATTTACCCCATCGCCACACCAGGCGGCTGGCAACTGATTGGTCGAACACCGATCGCCATGTACCGCAAGGGCAGAGCCGATCCCTTCCTACTGAAGCCAGGGGACATCGTTCAATTCAATCCAATCGACCGTCATGAGTTCGATCGTCTCAACCATGAGAGCTTGCATGGCAACGATTGATTTAAACAGTGACATGGGCGAGTACGAGGGTGAAACGTATCACGCTCTTGAAGCTCAGCTCATGCCGCTGATCACCTCGGTGAATATTGCCTGCGGCGTACATGCCGGTAATCCCTCACTTATGCTCCGCACTGCGAAGCTTGCCGCACAATCCGGAACGGCAATCGGCGCCCATCCAGGATTTCCCGATGCACAAGACTTCGGACGCCGGGATCGCCGGACGTCTGCAGACGAAGTTGAATGGCTCCTATCTGCACAGCTGAAAACGTTGGCCGAAGTACTGGAGTCGGAGCAACTGACACTCAGCCACGTCAAGCTTCATGGGGCTCTCTATAACTTGGCGGCACGAGATCGTAGAGTGGCCGATGCCGTTGCACGAGCCGTGGCATCATTCGATGCTCACCTGCTACTGTTTGCCCTTGCAGGATTGGAACTGGTAACAAGCGGGAGAACGGCTGGACTGACTGTGATTCAGGAAGCATTCGCCGACCGAGCGTATCAGTCCGACGGCACCTTGGTTCCTCGCTCACACCCTCATGCGCTGTTACAGCCTAAGCAACACATTCGTCGGCAATTGCGCGAGATCCTCAACGGCTCTGTCACCAGCATTGATGGACAGCAAATAGCGATCCAGGCCGAGAGCCTGTGCGTTCACCTAGACACTCCCCAGGCAGTTGAATTCCTCCAGCTTATTGGACAAGAGATTCAATCGGCTGGAGTTCGCATTGCGAAGCCGCTTCAGACATGATGAAACTCCAGCCAGCCGAGATCCTTGTCCTGAAAAGCGGCTGGCTGACCACCATACAAGACCTGGGGCGCCACGGCCATCAACACTATGGCGTATCCGTCTCAGGAGCAATGGACTCCTTCTCCATGATCGTTGCAAATCGGCAGGTTGGGAATCCAGACCAGGCGGCGGTACTTGAGCTCACCCTAAAAGGGCCGGAACTCCTGTTCAAGCAGGACACGGTCATCGCCATCACCGGAGCGGACATCTCCCCTACCCTTGATGGTCGTAACATGCCGATGTGGAGAAGTATGCTGATTCCGCGTGGTGGTCAATTGCGCTTCGGCATGCCACGGGCTGGAGCTCGTGCATACCTCGCGATCGCTGGCGGCATCGACGTCCCTTTGGTACTGGGCAGCCGCGCAACCCACTATGCAAGCGAAACAGGAGGGCTGCATGGAAGGCCACTGACACAAGGGGATGTTTTGCGAGGTGGAAAACCAGCCCTACTCATTACCCAGCCAATCGGTACAGAATTCCCAGCCCCACTCCGTCCTCGCTATGAACGCGCTGCAACCCTGCGCATCATTCCTGGTCCACAGCAGATGTTTTTTGAAAAGCATTCGCTCACGACCTTGACGCAGAGCCCCTATACCGTCTCTCCTCAATCCAATCGCATGGGTTATCGCTTGGCCGGCCCCAAGATTGTCCAGAAAGACACTGTTGCTTTTATCTCGGACGGCACAGCCACGGGATCCCTGCAAGTGCCCTCCGACGGGCAGCCAATCCTCTTGATGGCTGACCGACAGACCACCGGAGGCTATCCCAAAATCGCTGTCGTGATTTCAGCCGACCTTCCCCTTGCCGCACAATTGGCTCCTGGCGACCGCATTCGATTTATTCTGTGCACCGTGGCCCAAGCTCAACGTCTCTTACGAATGCAACATGCCCAACTTGACGCAGCCTTACCGCCATGTGACAGGCGCTACACATGATTGGCTGGCACAACCTCACAATCACCGGCCATCCTGGTATCAACAGCTCAAACTGAGTCCCCACTTCTCACTGAACTCATACTGAATCTATTCAGATACACTCTGAGTCAAAAGAGATACACCGCGCACGGTTCTTGATATACGCCACCGTCATCATTCTTTATCAATTGTTCCGATTCTCTCTGCATCCCGATTGGCCCGTTCCTTGCTAGACTACTCCTTGCTAAGCCAAGGAATGAAAGGACTATTTCTATGCGTACATCATTGTGGTTGAGCGCTGGATGGTTATTACTATTGCTCGTAGTGAGTCTGATCGCCGATAAAAACTCCTTGCGGCAAAACGCACCAGTAAATGCAGCAATCCGTCAGCCTTCAGGCCTGCCCCCTGTCTTGAGCCAAGTTCACGATACTGACATGAGATCAAAGACCAGACCAGGCGGCCGCTGCGAAGATCTAGCACCGACTAGTCCCCTGAGCTCACAAGCCTGCCACCAGGAATCACTCGTGCGGTCGAAGCAGACGGTGACGCTTACGCAACGGAATTCAATGGCTCAACCCCTCCGGCTGAAAGGAGACAGACGACATGGGCAAGCTGACGATCGATGGAACGTTAGACCTGTCACAGTTCTGGCCGATAGGAGAATCTGATGCCGATACGACGAAGATTGTGCTGACGGTCTCTCCTAGTGCCGTCCAATACCAACCAGCCGATGACGTTCCACGCCCCACCACGAAGTATGCCGGTGCCTGTGTCAAATCGTTCGGCCAACTGAAGCCGGTCATTAAAAATGGGAAAATCACCGTGCGGCTACAGGGAGTCGACGCACCAGAACTGCACTATCAACCGCAATCCATGAAGGGGAAGACCTACAAAGGTCAGCCGTTTGGCAGCCTCAGAGGATCCGGACTGGTCAAAAAATATCGCCAGCGTCAGGCAGAAACCGCCACGGTTCGACTGGGCCGCTATCTCAGCACGTTCGGCACGTCTCCTCTCCCCTGTCGATTTCAGACAGAGGTGACGGATCATGAAGGTCCGGCGGATGCCGTAGATAAATACGGGCGATTCGTCGGCAATGTGCTCGTCAACGAGATCGACATCAATCTGGAAATTCTCCGACAGGGTCTCGCGATCGTGGCGTTGTATAATTCCATGCAACCGGCCGAAATGGAGGCCTGCCTGGAGGCGTGGGCGATCGGGGAAACTGCCACCGACGGTGTAGCACAATATCAAACCCGTACGATTGGTGAGTTTGATTCTCAACTCCTGTACCAGCCGCCGGCAACCGCCACACTCAAACCGGAAAAGACCAAACGGTTTCTCCACCCCAAGCTCTACCGTCGCCAATGTACCTGGTGGGCCTATCGAAAACTTGGCACATTCAAAGGTGGCTTCGACACCTATCTCAGCCTGTTCCCGGATGATGTGTTCTTCGAAAGGGCCAGCATGCATGATGAGGGATTCTTGGCTGCAATTCCGTTCCAGATCGAACAGATGGTGAAAGACGGCCGGAAGGTCATCTATGCCCCAGATGAAGTCGTCTTCAAAGAAGCCGGCTCACAGCTATTCACCGCTGAGGGGAAGATAATTCGGGAGTGGTAGTGCCGAACCATCTGTCAGTTCATGGCTATCGAGAAAGGATAGGTAGGAGCGTTACTGGCTCCCATGGTATTCTCACTTGCCACCCATCCAGAAGAACTAACCATGAATCTATTTAGATACACCCTGAATCGAAAGAGATTCACCTCTAGCGATCGTTCTTCCTAACCAACTTCACAATTCTTCCTGATTTACGTAGTTCTCGCGATCTTCCTCGTGGCCTATTCTTTGCTCCTGCCAATACTGGAAGCATTTTAGTTTCAGGGTCATGGATGAGATCGTTCCATAGATCACTTCATGTAGAAAGTTGCATCGATCTGTGTGCGTTAGCATGCAAGTGAGTGCCAAATTCAAGACCCGGCAATGTACAGCATTGAAATTAAATGATCTGATTACATATCAGTCATGCAGGGGAGACACGTATGAAGGTGGTGCCAAGAAAGAATAGACATTCGAACGGGGCGTCCCCGTACACGAGTTTATTTCTATCTCTACTCATCGTAGTTTCAGGTTGTTCATGGAAAGGGAAGCAGAACGAGTTGGAACAGGTAGCCAAGGACTGGTCGCTGACTATACGCGCAAGCCAGATCATGCCAGTCTATCCGCTCACGGAGGATTTACAGCCTGGAGACATTTTTCTGGTGCAAATTCCAATTGACAGGCAACAGGAAATCTTCAACCGGAGCGGGTTTCTTCCTCTTGATAACCACATTGGCCGCATTCTGCCTAGCGGCTTTGGGAAATTTTATGAGAGGACTGTACATGCCGCGAACAATTTGATCCTCCCGCGGGACTGGTTTGCACCTGGCCAAGGTGTACCAGGCACATCAGCTCCCAATTCAAGCTTTCCCACCTATTCCTTTGCAGTACGCCGCGGTGCCGGTCTCAATCTCGCTGTGCCAGTCCAGGGTGTTCCTGTGGGATTAAGCTTGCTCGCAAGCGATGCAGCGCAAGGAAGCATCGTCATCGCAGACGCGAAGACTTATGGCATCGACACAATCTCTTTGGAGGAAGACACACAAAAGTGGGCGTCCAGTCACCGGTCCTTCCTCTCCAATTTTGCTCCATCAATAGATGGGCAGAAGAAGATCAAACAGAATTTCGTCCGGGTTGTCAGCCGGGTCTACCTCACGAGCCGTGTCAACGTGTCCTTGCAATCATCAAAGTCCTCGGCAGGAGAGGTCTGGGGTGGTGCTCGCAAGCCAGTTGATCTACTCATGCCACACGCCGGTGGAGATGTTCAGCAGGTTTCCATGGAGGCATACAACACCAATCTCGAAAAGCTCAACCGAATGGTTGAGGGCATCCTGTCGAAAGCTGGGGATACTTTGATCCCAGGAGGGACCGTCAAAGTTGTCGCCGCATCTGCGAACACTATTTCTTTAGTGGAGACCTTTCCTCGGCCACTGGTCATCGGGTACTTGGGGTTTGATTTCCCAATCGATCAATACGGGTTCCTGGGTCCACCCATCCCGACCCACGCCATCCTCACTCAACAGATTTCACCGGACGGCCAACGGACCCCCAAAAGCGTGGTATCAAAGCGTAGTTACAAGACAATAAAGGAAGAGGCCGCAAAGGGCCAGAACCCCAAAGCCATGACTTTCTTGAAGGAATTAGACGCTCTGGCTTCTCTGGTTCCAGCTGTGTACCCCTGCACAATCTATGGGAAGACAGGACCGGATGGTGCCTTAAGCGACCAATTTCAGGCTGGCTCACCCATAGGTGTAGAACCTCGCAATTTTTCGGTCGTAACGACTTTCAGAGAAAAGCTCCGCCACTCTATCGCTGCCTTGCAGGCCGAACCGAACCCACGCCCAACAGACCAGGCGGAACAACTTCAGTGTAGCACGCAGACGCTCGCCGAGCTTGAGCAGGGGCTTCATGACCATCAACTGCTGCTCCGCGATGCAATCGATTTTGCAAGCGATCTTGAACAGGCAGGAGGTGACTAATGCCATCAAAAGCAGTCCTGAAAGAGAAGGAATGGTACAGCGAGGACCCGGAAGAGTTTACAAGTGATGAGGACAAGAATTCCGAGCTCTCGGATTTACTGAGTGGAGCTTGGAACGATCTGTCCATTGTTGAAATTCGGCGCATTGAAATCGGCAGCTCAAAAGGTTGGCGAGTGACCTATCGCCAATAAAGACGAGCGGAGATCCGCCGGTTAGACACCTCATGATGTATTTGGACCATACCTTTTCAATCTGAATACGTGCAACTTTGGAGGAAACCATGCCCGCCGTCGCGAGCACAACAACGCAGCAGATTCTGGATGAAATCATAAGGCTTAAATCCACCATCAACTCGTTTGGCGAGGTTGCTCGCACCAAACTAAAAGACATTGAGAGCATAGAAGCGGACATACTGAAACCCCTTCTCCCATCTCCCGCAGAAAAACTTGACGATGCCGTATGGATGAAGATGGACGAAAAGGACCGGAATATTGCCTACACTCGCCTCATCCTGGTTAGAGACTCATTGAGATCTGTTGCAGGTCTCGACGGGCCTACTGATGAAGGGCACCTGATGTATGGAGGCTATGCCTCGAATTTCTTCATTTTTACATGGTTGTTCATTTCGTTTCTCATAGCCGGAACACTGTTAGGCACGATCGTTAACCACTGGGAAGAGGCAACCGCTTCTGATTTTACAGTCAAGCTTCAGAGGGCGGATGCAGCACTCAAGAAACTAGCTGAAGTGCAGAGGACGGGGACGGCACTTCTAGCAGAGGAGGTAAAAAAGGCCTCTCGTCCTGCCCCACAAGCTTCCGCCAATAGTCAGAATGAAACAGAGGCCCAGAAGATCCCTCTTTCCGAGCCGAACGGATTCGAAAAGCTGAAAACTCAGGTCGCGACAGCCCAAGACGATGCGGACAAAGCATTTACAGCACTTGGTCAAGGAGGGGCGTCAGAAAGGACCGTCATCCACATGGTGATCCTCCTTGGAGCGCTAGGAGGATCACTCCATCTTGTACTCTCACTCGTTATGTACATTGGAAATGGTCAGCTCAAGCGTCGATGGCTGCCGTATTACTTGTCACTTCCCATCGCTGGCGCTGCGCTCGCACCGATTGTCTATATGCTCCTCCGAGTTGGCATCCTGAGTCCATCCGGAATTGCGAATAGTCCCTCAAGCACTGCCAGCCTTAATCTCGTGGGAATCTACGCCTTCTCAGCTTTAACCGGGATGTTCGCAAAAACTGCGACAGACAAGCTGAGCGAAGTATTCAGCACGATCTTTAGGACGGCAGAACAGCCCGCGAAAGATAAGATTGGCCAGGGGAAAACACCAAATACTTGATCGGCAATTCCTTAGCACGGATATCAAAAGACCACTGTCAGCTAAGGGAAGGGGAAGATCTAACTATGGAAGAAGCTGTCGTTTTCCTTGGAGCGGGAGCGTCGAAAGCGATTGGCCTCCCCCTGGCAAACGAGATTATTCCCAAGATACTCACTCGCCTGCGCAAGAATACTCTCTTCGCTGGAAATGTCACTGCGATTGAGCAACTGAATAGATGCCTTCAGGCCGTTCTTCCTGGTCTCAGCGAGATGATGAACAGCGCTTCTGACGAGGAATTACTACACAAACCCATTCCTCCAGTGACGGATCTTCTCTCCAGCATTGATTTTCTCCTTCGGTCTACTAATGCACCAATCCCGAAATTTGGGCTGGAAGATCTATCACAGGGGCGGACACTCCTGGAACGTGCTATTTTTGAACTTCTCGTACGCAACGAAGAACCCACCAGGCTGCGGATGAAGGATATGCCAGACCGCGTTCGCACTGAATGGGACACAACAACGAAGCTCAATCTGCTGTCCCAGCGACTACCTGAATCTGAGTCAGAGGTACAGGGGATTGTTGATTGGGTCATGGGGATCGCACGTAAAGGACGAGTCACTCTGATTTCAACCAATTATGATATAGAGGTAGAACAGGAAATCTACAAACGATTAGGCTACCACCAAGTATTCAGTGAAGTTGATTTCGGCACGGGCGTCCGAGAGCCTGTTGAAGGGAAGATCTATCACCGTCCGACAAGAGCGCACATCGGAGTGTACAAACTGCACGGCTCCCTGAACTGGCTTCGGTGTGACCTCTGTGACACGATCTACGTCAATCCCGTGGGACCTATCGCATACCTTTCCTTTCTTTCCGCTGACGATGGGAAGCAAGATCCTGCCCAAACGCTCTTCCTTAAGGCATTGGAAGAGAATGGTGCCACTCAATGCCATTGTGGCAATTCGCCTCTCCGGGCGGTGATTGTCTCGCCATCATTCGTGCGAGATGTGCGTGATCCGATCTTACTTGAAATCTGGCGTAATGCGCTGGATGTCTTACGTCGAGCTAGCCAGTGGTTCATTGTCGGATATTCGTTCCCTCCCGAAGATGTGGCCATCCGGTCGATGTTTCTACGAGCCTATAGTGGTCGAGATGAAGGCCTGCAAGATCTTGAAATCGTTGTTGTTCAGAAAGAGGAGAAAGAGCCTGAAAAAACACGCTATGCTTTATTGCTACCCAAGCACACATACCGGGCCGAAGGGTTGTCAAACTTCTTGAAGTCTGACTGGGTCAGAGGGAACGAGCAGGATAAACCAGACAAGAATGAGTTCTCCCCGAATCCGAGGAACGACGAGACGCTAAAGAGCAAGAGATAATTTTGGCTCCAATGGCAAAGATATTGGACATTATTGGGATTCGGCAACGCAATGAAACCAAGCAACATGGAGTCACGCCTTGCTCAGTACCTTCATTGTCCCCTCTACTTCTGACTCATGGATCCACCGCTGAGTCGGCAGTGCTGTAAAGCTGCCATTGATCTCGCCGACTCGTCTCGCTACGATGTTACTTCATGCGAACCTATCCATGGAAAACAGAGTTCCTATTGTTGGTGCTGGTTGCCACTCTACCTGGATGTGCCACCGGGCACTACACACCGCTTGGTGAGGCTGGAGATGATGTCATTGAGCAGCTCAAAGAGAACGCGTACCGGGTGGAATATCGGACGAGCGCCTTCACGGCGCAAGCACAGCTGGACGCGTATCTCCGCCGCCGTTGTGCAGAGCTGACACTCCGCGAGGGGTACGACTACTTTTACCAAGGTGGACGATTAGACGTGTTGGGGCTCTGGCGCCGAACAGCCATGACGGTGACACTGTACAAGAACCCAAAACCCGTGGGGGTTCCGGATCTGCTTGATGCCAAGGAGGTGTTAGCAAAAGCTGCAACGCTCCCTACCACACAATAAGCCTGTCCAGACCAACACCGACTCTCAAATCCGACCTGGGCCCCACCTCTTGAGCAGTGGAGCCCAACGTTGCACCTATGGCTAGAACACAATCGTCCAGCCTTCCTGCTGCGCCTGCTGCGCCGTGTACGACACCCCGTCCACTTTCAATCCTTTGCGACTGAGCAGCGTGATCATGCCTCCCTTATTCCCGAGTTGTACATCTTGTGACAGCTTGACCGTGATCGCGGCACCGGAGTGAATCGTACCGGATAGCGTCATTTTGTTTTTCAACCGGTCTGCGATCTGCCAGCCTGAGAGATCAATGGCAGTCGGTGACGCATTGAGCAGCGTCACCGTTTCCCGTTCTGGAGAGGGACCACCCGGGTTCACCAGCGCACCGACGATTCGGATGACATGATCCAGCTCGGTCGGCACATCGACAATGGCGTGGCCGGTATGATCATCGGTATGCCAGGCTTGAGACTGAAACGCCAGAAACACTGCAACCCATTGTTGAGAAGAAGGGAAGTGAAACATCAGGGCTCCGTCTTGCCACACGCCATCGTCACTTTTGTGGGACATGTCATTTCCCTGATTCATATGAATGTCATGAATCCCATTCCCTGGTCGAAATCCAAAAATCTTGTCCGCTTTCCCGCCCTCCGGCCCCCAGCGCTCCCCAAACGCATAGACACGGGCATCCTCTTCCTGCATGGCACGCTTGACGTAATGTTCAATTCGATCACTCAGATCGTTATCCGGGCCGGGAAGATTCGGGGGAAGCAACCGCATATCCGATCGATCGAAGAGATTGCCGCGAATGAAGTCCACGGCCTGTCCACCGGGCTTGCTCGACAGCAGGGTAAACTCATCCTCCAGGCTTGGTAGGTCGGCGGTGATGGGATGGTGGAAACGGTCATCGACCAGAAACAGCAGCTCGGAGGGGCTGAGCTGAGACTTCACATTGACCGCGATGCGGTAGTGCGTCGAGCCAGCCTGGATATGAATCTGATAATGAGGAGAGGATTGGTCTTCTTCCCGCTTGGCGGCAATCACTCTTCCTTTCAAT
This sequence comes from Candidatus Nitrospira nitrosa, assembly GCF_001458735.1. Taxonomy (NCBI): domain Bacteria; kingdom Pseudomonadati; phylum Nitrospirota; class Nitrospiria; order Nitrospirales; family Nitrospiraceae; genus Nitrospira; species Candidatus Nitrospira nitrosa. Next base: position 17,257 of record NZ_CZQA01000011.1, on the reverse strand, counting down.
ACTCCGTATCGTTTTAGCGGCATGTATCACCTCCGTCTTTGGCTTCTGGGGCATCGACAAGATGCCGACCGGTCACTCTAGTTTCATGTCGTGCGTTCGAAGCATGCTCCAACCTTACTCATCAACTCATCCCCATGAGGACCTCTTGCAGCAAGTTGTGAGCCACATCGATGGAAGTCAATATCTCCGCGGTGTTTACGGATTACCGCCTTTGACAGAGGATTGAACTGTATCAATTTGGATAGCATGCCGTATCGAATCAGATACACGACCTCCATCCGATGCGGGCGCAGCAAGCCAATTGGGAGAGGACCACACGTGTCCATTTTCTTGGTATCATGACGTCCATTTCCGCTTCGAGGTCTATCAACTACTCGTAGCCTCGCTGGAAGGCTTCTTTCGGATGTGAATAGTGGGAGGGTCGCGATGCGGGACCTGTCTCGTTGGTCAAAGCTGTTTGGACTGATACTCGCTGTAATTTTTGTCACAGGCTGTGGAGCGTCACAGTCGCATGGGGCCGACGACACGACGAGTTCACCGAATGGGCAGAGTCCACAAGTGGATTACCTGAATAAGAAGCTCATTGAGGTCTTTGGGCCACTGCCGGCCATCGCCTCCACCCCGTTTCTGGGCCTCGCGGTCTTAACCGGAACGGCGTTGCTCGTGGATGAGCCGGTGTTTGCCAAATCGGAATTGCGGCTCCTCCAACAGATTCGACAAAATTCGTTGGTCCGTCAGGCCAAACAATATGTGAATTGGTGGGTGTTTGGCACGTTCGCCCTCCTCGCTGGGCTCACCTGGCTGGTCAACTCAGGAAAAATTCGAGGAGCCTTTGGGAAATTCGTTCGTATCGCCGAGGATATCGCCGTCGGCCTCATCTACCTCATGATTGGCGCGGATGCCCTGACGCCAAACGGTCTGACGGCATCTTCGTCGGAGCTGCATGCTTCAATCGTGCAGGCAGGTCTATTCTCGGGCTTTGAATCCAGCACGGCCATCCTGATTCTGGCCGCGCTCATCTCACTGGGCACGATGATGCTCACCAGGTTGGCCCTGGATGTGCTCATCTGGCTCAGCCCAATCCCATTCATCGATCTGCTGTTCGAGACCTGCAAGGTCGTGTTCTCTCTGGCCTTCCTGGCCATTTACTTCCTACTGAGCCCCCTGGTGGCGGCAATTCTGGGCATCTTGCTCTTGGTTCCCTGCATCATCCTCCTGCCTTGGGCAATCCGGCTGTTACGTTTTGGCTATCGCATCGTGATCTGTCCGATTCTGGCTCAATTTTCCGATGCGTTCGCTCCGAAGCTGATTGAACCGGATTTTTCAGATGCGGCCGCAGCCCAAGAGGTCTTGCTTGCCTGCCACGCCTCTGTATTGAAGGCTCGTGGCTTCAAAAAACGAGAAGCCGTCGCGCTCTTCAATGCCACCGGTCAACGGACGGTGCGTCCGCTTCGCACAAAAAGACGAACGAGACAGTTGGGTGAAGGAAATGAGCATGTGCTGCTAGGTCGTGCCTTAGCCTGGATTGAACTGCGTGTGGTGAACCAGGACGGACAACTCCTAGACCAATACGCACTCCCGCTGTCGATGATGAAGGACTTTGACCGACTGCTGGTCCTGCTCGGTGCAACAGACGCCGGTGAGTTCGGAGCCATGAAGGCTCTACGCTCAATGGTCAAACTGCCAGAGCACATGTCGCCGTTCTGACTCGGACGGTCGAAGCCTTAACCTCATAGAGAGTCGTGACCTGAAAGCCTCAGTGGTCGATCGAAAGCACTGTACTATCAGACAGTCTCTGAGAGCTCCAGAGTATCGAAAAACTATGTTGATTCCTGATCACTCTCGCCCCACTGAAGATCGCAGACTGAGTAAAGGACGCTAGCTAAGACCGCAGCAAGTGAACAGGCGAGGCGCACTGCATCCCGCATTTATTAAGCCTCTGAGCGATGCGAGAATGAAACCCGATGATTTTCCCAACATCCTGTCAGATCTCCACCACCACACCGATCTCGACGACTTGGTCGGCGGGAATGTGGAAGAACGAACTCGCGCGCTGGGAGTTACGGCTGAGAAAGACGAAGAGCCGTTCTCGCCACAGCGCCATACCAGGCTTCGGTGTCGCAATGGAGTTTACACGACTGAGAAAGAAGGTCGCTCCCTCAAGATCCACCTCCAGTCCCTGTGACCGACATGCCGTGAGTAGGCGCGTAATGTCCGGCGTCTCCATGAATCCGTATTGCACCACAACTCGACGCACACCCGGCGCAAGGGGTTCGATGCGCACGTGATGGCTCCCGGTCACGGTCGGGACACGGGAAGTCGTGGTCGTCAGAAAAACCAGCTGCTCATGGAGCACCTTGTTATGCCGGACGTTCTGCACAAACGAAGGTGGCGTCAGGTCAGGAAACTGCGTTAAATAGACAGCAGTCCCTGGCACGCGAGTCAGCGACTGATCCAACACCTCCTTCAGGTAGGCGGTCAGCTGCGGCATCTTACTCCAGAGGTGCTTCGCGACGAGCCGACGCCCGCCATTCCACGTCGCCATCAAGAGGAACAGACCAGCACCAAAGGCAAGCGGCAACCAGCCACCATGCGGAATCTTTAAGGCATTCGCACCGAAGAATGAAAGATCAAGGGTCAGGAAGAACCCAGTGACAAGGGCCGCCAACGGCCAACTCCATTTCCACTGCCGCCGCACCACGACGAAAATCAGGAGCGTAGAAATGACCATCGTGCCGGCCACGGCGATACCGTAGGCAGCAGCCAGGTTGCTGGAGGTGCGAAAAAACAGCACCAAACTGATGGTCCCAATCAGCATCAGGACATTCACGGCAGGCACGTAAATCTGCCCGATCTGGGAGGCGGATGTGTACCGAATATCCATACGCGGCAAGTAGCCTAACTGAATCGCCTGCTGCGTGAGCGAAAAAGCACCGCTCAGCATCGCTTGCGACGCGATGATCGTCGCCATGGTCGCGAGCACGACCAGCGGGAGCAGCAGCCATCCGGGCGCCAGCAAGTAGAAAGGATTGGCGACCGCATCCGGTTGGCGAACCAGCAGGGCCCCTTGTCCAAGGTATTGCAAGACGAGCGACGGCAGCACCACGCTGTACCATCCGAGGCGAATGGGCCCTTTGCCGAAGTGTCCCATATCGGCATACAAGGCTTCCGCACCGGTCAGAACGAGAAACACACTGCCCAACACCGCAAACCCCTGCGTGGGATGGTCCAGCAGAAACTGCACGGCATGGGTGGGACTGAACGCCGTAAATACCTCGGGAGTCTGCACAGCACTCCGAATCCCCAAGGCCGCGAGTGTGAGGAACCAGAGCAACATGATCGGACCAAACCATCCACCGAGCCGTCCCGTTCCATGCGACTGGATCGCAAAGAAGACGAGCAAGACGGCAATGGCGATCGGCAATGTATACGGTTGATAGGCGGTCGTCTCGACTTCGATGCCTTCCACGGCACTCAAAATCGAGATGGCCGGCGTGATGATGCCATCGCCGTAGACCAACGAGGCTCCGAGCAAACCCAGTGCGATCACTGGGCCAATTCTCAAGGGAAACGCAGATTCTTCCCGATGGCGCTGCCCCAGCGCCATCAACGCCAAAATGCCTCCTTCACCTTGGTTGTCAGCCCGCATGACAAAGAGCAAGTACTTGACCGTGACGACCAATAACAGCGCCCAGATGATGAGGGAGAGCAGGCCTGTGATCGTTGCCAAGACAACGGGTAATCCATGCGAGGCATGGAAACATTCCCGTAGTGCATACAGAGGACTGGTGCCGATATCACCATAGACGACGCCGAGCGCAGCCAGTGCCAGGCCCGCCGTTGTCGATCGCTCGGACTGATTACTCATTGAGAAGAGAAGCGAGGTAGTCGTGGAGAGTGGAATGACTTAGACGGTGAATGCTGCGCATATGGTGCCGATACTAAAGGATTACAAAGATGAGGACAAGCAGCCTGGACTCATGACTTCGCTACATGGTCATCAGGTCTTGAGTGCCAAACGCTGTTCAATCAGCTCTGCCGCACATGGTGCACCGCCAGCAACTTCAATCGCGTCACGAACCCTTTCGGCGGCCGCACGGTAGGATGGGTCCGACCGCACACGGACCACCGCTGAGCGCAGTACCTGAACCGTCACGTTCTTGATTGGAACGGCCTCACCGGCCCCGATCCAGGCGATGCGGGCAGCAACTCCTGGTTGATCATTTGTTATGGGGATCGCCACCATCGGAAGCCCGGTACTGAGCGCTTCGAGTACGGTGTTGAGGCCTGCATGGGTCACCGCAAGGGTAGCCCGACGGAGCAGGTCCAGCTGAGGAGCATAGGAGACCACGATCGGATCCCCAGGGAGGTTGCCGAGCGTCTCTGGAGACACCCCATTCCCGGTTGAGATAACCAATTGGGCATCAAGTCCATCACAGGCCTCCGCAATCACACGGAACATACCTGCGACACGGTTGACCAGTGTTCCCAGCGAGGCATAGATCAACGGACGTCCATCAAGACGATCCCAGGGAAACGGGACGGGCTGAGAGCCGGCCGGTCGATGGAGAGGGCCGACGAACCGGACCTGTATCGGCAACTCACGCCGAGGGAATTCAAAGAGTTCAGGTTGCTGGCTGATTTGGAGTTTGTCGGACCAGACCTGTGGGATACCGGTTGGAACCGGAAGCCCCAGCTTTCGGCGGTGATCTTGAATGCGTGTCACGATGGGCGCATACAGTCGATTCAGTCCCATCCAAGCGATTCGGTTGCGAGTCCGCGACCACCACGCATCCCGAGGTTGCCAGTGCGTAAAGTAGGGCGGGACGGCAGGGTCCGGGTTCAGGAGAAGCGCATTACAGACCGTTGCAAAGGGAAGCCCTAGCTGATCGGCAACCGTCCCACCAGGAAACGAGACTTGATCGACCACCAAAGCCGAGACACCAGCATCGCGTACGACGGTTGGCCCGATTTCTAGCACGGTATCAGCCGCACGTGCACCGATCGCAAGCGTGTGCTTGAGCGCTGCCCGGTCCTGAAGCGAGCCGAGCTTCTGAAACTCGGCTTGGTATACATCAGCAGGGAAGACGGTCCCGCCAAGAGGGACGGTCTCGAACCCGGCTCCCGCGATCGATGCAGGCGGTTTGCCCAATAAAAAAAAGGTGACCCGGTGCCCGCGGCCACGGGTCGCATCGGCCAACGCCAACATGGCATTCACATGCCCTGAGGTATTGGGGCAGAGGATGCCGATGTGACTCATCACAGGCTCCTTCTTCATCCGATGCGAACTGCACCCGGTTGTATGTACCATCCAGGAGAGTCGGATGCGCTGAGGGCTCTCCGTATTAGCACTGAGCACAAACAATACTCCATGAGCGTCGCCGATTCAATGTCGCTGAGCAGACAACTGCCGACAGGGTCATGAACGACAGTGCCATAGTCTTCGATTGTCGACGATCCGGCCCAATAGAGTTGACACAATCCATCCGCCTGCGTACCCTCCCCCGTTCATGAAGGCCGTTCACGCTCTCCTAACAGCTCTTACACGTCCGCTGGTTACCTGGATGGTGATCGGCTGCGCCATGCTGTTGCTCGGCTGCGAATACGTCCGCCCGACCATGAACGCGCCCTTGTCCCACTGGGACCCAGCCTATGGCTACCGATCGACGAACCTGCCTCCATCCAAGATCGGCAGCTCGGACGGTCTGTTCATCGTCGCATCGTTCTCAGGTGGCGGTGCGCGCGCATCGGCCCTCTCCTACGGCGTGTTGCAAGAGCTGGCTCGAACTCTGATCGTCTGGGAGGGACGTCAAGAACGACTGGTCGATGAGCTGAACATTATCAATGCCGTTTCGGGCGGAAGCTTCACTGCGGTGTATTACGCGCTCTATGGTGACCGTATCTTCCAGGATTTCGAGACTCAATTTCTCCGGAAGGATTGGGAGACCGAACTTCGGTCCAGGATTTTTCGTTCTCCGTCCAACTGGCTTCGACTCTGGTCTCCATATTTCGGTCGCGCCCATATCTTCGCCGAGTTATTGGACGAGGCCCTATTCAATGGCCATACTTTTGGTGATCTCCTTGCCAAGCGCCAGCGCCCCATCATTAATTTGCATGCCTCCGACATGGCCTCTCTTTCACGCTTCGAGTTCAACCAGCGGCAATTCAACATCATCTGTTCGGACCTCAGCCAACTCCCCTTGTCGGTCGCCGCCGCCTCCACGAGTGCACTCCCACTGCTGCTCAGCCCGATTTCAATTAAAAACTATGCCGGCGAATGTGGATTTCAGCCGCCGACCAGATTGGTGGAAGAGCGGCCCACCGCATGGGGCCGCCAGCGCGCCAGGGAACTCCGGTCCTATCTCGACGCCAAGAAACGTCCGTACATTCATCTTTTGGATGGCGGGCTTTCCGACAATATTGGGATGCGCACCGTCTTGGAAACGACGGCCCTCGTCGGAGATCTGGAGTCAACGTTCCAGATGCTCGGAGCCAAGAACATTCGAAAGCTGGTCTACCTCATGGTGAGCGCGGAAACCGCTCCGGATCTGACTCAATACCAGCTCAACGATATCCCGGGTCTTTCGCGAGTAAGCCACGCATTAATTGATATCCCGATCAACCGCTATTCCACAGACACCATGCAACTCCTGGATCAGGCCGTGCAGCAATGGCGCCTACAGCTCAGGCAGAGGCCCGATAGTGCTCCCAGCATTTTCGCGCCGGACGCGGATATCTACTTCATCAACGCGAGCCTGACAGAAATGACCGATCCGGAGGAAGAGGCGCGCCTCATGAATATTGCCACCAACCTCGCCTTGACCAACGAAGAAGTCGATCATCTGCTTCAAGCCGGATCGCGTCTATTGCGGAACAATTCAGAATTTCAGCGTCTGATCAGGGACCTTGCGCACGATGCCACAACGACTTCGACAACGTCCGATGCGCCTTAGCGCCGGCGAATGAGACTGAATCGACACCATATGCGCAAGACGGACTGCCCCAGTTTGAGAGACAGAACGACACGGGAGAGATCCCGAAGTCCGCTTTTCCATGGCGTGGTGTTGTCGATGCTCCTGTCGGGCTGTGGGGCCACACAGCTCGGGATGTGCGCACCACACGTAAAAGAAGAGGGGAGGCCTGCTGGGAATTGGACCGAATGTTTTGAGCAACCCTTCTCGCACGCTGGAATCACCCATTCCGTGTTCTGCCTCAATGACGACACGGCCAAACCTCCGGTCCTCTTACTCCACGAGATGACCGGACTATCCCCCGGAACATTGGCCTATGCCGAGGAGCTCTCGAAAGATTTCACCGTCTACGTCCCATTGCTGTTCGGCGAGAAAGGCAAGTTCTCGCCGATACATGGCTTGGAGGCGTACTGGCTTGGAGGCGTCGTGGAATTTCTTCCTGGTGGGGAATGGGGAACGCCATCCCACGGAAGCGCACCGATCGTCAACTGGCTGCGCGGCGTGGTCCAGACGATGGGAAACCGACATGCGGGGCAGCGGATCGGTCTCATCGGCAATTGCCTGACCGGTCCCTTCCCCCTTGCTCTGTTGGATCATCCTCGGGTCACTGCAGCAGTGGTCGCCCAACCAGCGCTTCCCTTACGCTTCTGGTGGTACACGGACAATGACAAGGCATCCCTTGGGATATCCGAAGACGATCTCACGATCGCCAAAACAAGCACCGCCAAGGTGTACGGATTGCGGTTCGAAACAGACTGCATGGCTCCTTCTGAGAAACACAAGACCCTGAGCGACATGTTTGGCCATCGCTTCATCGACGGCGCCATCCCGGCCGGTGCCTATCAGATCGATGGCAAACCGACGCACGCCCATAGCACGCTGATCGGCTCGTGGAAAGAGCGAGCTCAGTCCGGACAGGCCTCGCGTGACGCGCGAGAACGAGTGCGAACGTTTCTCCTGGAGGAACTCACCAAGCCTCGCGCAGAAGGATGACGCATGATGATGCCCGACCGCCGTAGAATCCCATGACGTGGTGGCTCTCACATTCAAAATGGATTGGATTCCTCTTGACCAATACACGCTTTCTATTGAAACTGCGGGAGGAGTCCGTTACAGTTCGCTCCATCATTGGCTTACCTTAGGAGAACACCATGCATACAAGCTTTACTCCATCCTTATTAAAGGGGATACTGACCGCTACACTCTTGCTCGGCATGACTCCTCACGTCGCTCAGGCTCATCCCCCTGATGATCATCCTTCCGATGCCGCCGATGGGGGATGGGTCCATGAAGGCATGGCTGAAGAAGGGAGAATCACAGGAGGGTTTCGTGTCGGACCGAGCTTCACCACACAAGGCTCCGGCGTATCTACCGTCGGCCCCTTGGTGAACTTCCAAGGCATGTATGGCCTCAATAAATGGTTCCGGGCCGGGATGATGCTGGAATGGGAAAATCATGGTGTCGATGATCCTGGGACCGGCTCCGTCAATACCGTCACCTTGCTGCCTGTCAACTTGGAGTATCGTCCTGGGCATTTTGGAAATCTGATTCCCTATGTCACAACCGGAATCGGTGTAAACATTAATACACACAACGTGTCCGACAGTTTTGCATGGCGGGTTGGCGGAGGCGTGGACTATGCCTTGACCAATTTAATCCCAGGAGCCCCACAAGGAATGAAACTGAATGTGGAAACGGCCTGGAAGCGGAATCATGCAAATGGGGATGCTTCCACTATCGGATTGTTGTTCGGGGTACGCCACACCTTCTGAACAGTGTTCCTTCCCGCATGGGCCATGCCCATGCGGGAAGACCGATCAGCCCAATCCAACCTCCACCGGCACCAGCTCGATCCGCCGCTCCCCCTCGAAGACTTCTTACCGACCAGGCCGCTGACTACTCGCGGCAAATATAACCCCTCGCGCAGAATCATCGGCACAACCTGCCATTCATGTGTATTTTCTGACTATGGCGTCGTAGCCCGAGCATTCTTCCGCCATTCCCATGGTGGGACCGGATCTGGATCAGCCCACAATCCCCTTTGGGACTCTCGTGCCTCTTTCTCCAGCGCTTCCAGCTGGGTATCATCAGGGGCCTGCTTCCGATCCCACCAACACCAGCCCTGCTGTACCAACAACTGGCTCATGTTCCTGTCATCGGGAAGAAGCACCTCAGCCACAACACGTCCCTGCTTGTCCTTACCATAGATCTGAAGCGTCACGTCCATACTAAATCCCAGGTCCGATGTCGCTTGTTTGGCCTGCTCGCTGTAGGGTTGGCCACTCCTCGGACAGGCAATCCCGTTCAAGCGAACTCGTTGCGCCTTTCCGCTTCGCACTACTTCAATCGTGCCACCATCAAGCACGGTTACCACTTGGCCACCGAAGGGGAACGCCACTCCTCCGCTCAGAAGCACACCTGCCAGAAGCACGATGACCTGTAGGGTCGAAAGAAACAGCTGGGGCTTGGTCAAATGAGTCGTTTGTTGTCCCATACGTGCACCCCCTTCACCACATCTCGATTGACCCCTTGTGTACTACACGGAGGTCAGAGAAAGTAAGCCCCTGGAGGTGGCAACTTCCGCGACACAAGCACGATGCACATGAACGAGACTGTCGCGTACGCACGTCATGCCCTTCCCACGTGTCCCGCTGGGGCTTCCCGATGGCGCATGATCAATGTGCCTAAAACTTGGGCTGGAAGTTGGAATCGATCTCACTTATCATGTGCCCCGCACCCTGCCTGGAGGTCTCCATGGGCGCTAGCAGCATATTTCGACTCCTCATCCTGATCATTCCTCTCACCTGGGTGATGCTTCGTCTCTTGCCTGCTGACCACTCGCGATCCAGCCATCTCCGAGGAGTCATGCAGTCCGCCGAAGAGTATAAATCCCATGAAGAAACCGACCTATTCTTACGTCACGAGTCCCTTTTCGAAACTCATTACCGGTCGCACTATGCGACCTCAGGGCAGACCTACCAACATTATCGACTAGCCTATAAATATGGCTTTGACCTCGCCCAGGATCGAGACAATCAGAAGATGGACTGGAAGCGCCTTGAACCGCTCGCGCGACAAAACTGGAATGAAGGCATCATGGGACCGTGGAATCAACATCAGCAGGCGATTCTCTACGGATGGGAACAGGGTATTAAGAACCACGGCGGATGAGGGTCGACGACATCCGCCTTCTGTCGCCATCCACGACAAGACCAAGCCGACGCATCTCATCCCAATCCTGTACCGTCGGTGGACGAGAGCGACCAAGCACCACATCTCCGCCCAGCAGTAAGTTGAAATTGCAGTCTGTATATCGATGGTGAAGGAAATGATGACGCCTCAAGAACCGAACATATTCGGTCTTCAGAATCCATCGCAGGGCAGGAGAGACACCTGTCATATCCCCTTCAGCGGGTCGATGCAAATAGGGATGCACGAACATCGCCAAGCAGGAATAGGCCACAAGGGCAGGAAGGGCTCCAACCAGGCCCCATGGACCACATACCAGACCGATCAGCAGGATGCAGGGCAAGATCGGCAGATTGAACCAGGCAATCCCAACCCCTCTCAAGCTCATGCCATAGTGTTCTTGCCGAATCAACGAAGCCTGATGAGACCCGAGCTTCACATCAAGCCGTTCCTTTTCCTGTTGGCTTGAAAATTGGGTCACAAAATCTTTTCGAAAGGTCCACCGATGATGGACGATGCCATGGGAGAAATAGGCACGCCTGAATGGTCCACTGAGCCTCGGATAGCGCGCCCAGAGCCGGCGGATTCGTGGTCCCGCATGATAGATCACCCGATGAAGCGTGGACTCAAGTAGCGTGGTCGTGACATAACCGAGCATCAGCCCGGTGAGCATCTGCAGAAGAATACCCACAATACCTCATGATCGTGAGACTCCTAGTAAGAAGTGAATCCCGTCATGACTTGATGTAACGCACCGATTCCCTCCAAACCAAAACCCACGAGCAGTTTCTAACCATAGCTACCTCATGACCTTCCAATCCGTCACATTCGCCCCACAGCCTTCTGCGCTAAGGCCTTCAGCTTCGCTTCGTCGCCTGCGCCTTCCCTGATCGAAAGTTGCGCCAACACCGCCCCTTTCCTCATGGTGAGTTCCAGCGAACCGAGGTCGAGTCTGCCTCGCTCCATATAGGCCTCCTCCCCGAAGCCACCCACCGACACCGGCTTTTTCGCATCCTTCCGCATAAGTGCGAAGGCATCACCTGGGCCAATCCAGACTTCGAACTCATCCTGGCCATTGGTAAATTCGTACGTACACGACTTAGCATCAGCCAGTGTTTCCCCTTTGGGTGTCCCCCTCAGCTTACCGATGACCTGCTCGACCTCTGCGGTTGTCACTAATGCGCAGGGATTCAGACCAGGCGGGGCAGCGCCGACCGGAAGACTCACGGCCATCACCGGGATCAGGCACAATACGACACGCCCTATACAACGAAATACAACAAAATCCATCCACCTTCTCCTTCCTGAGGAAATAGCATGCGACGGTTCGGGGGTGGCCACGCGACCGTGGTCTGTGCCATTCACCGACGCAAAGACCCGCGCGGCTCAAGGTTAGGTAAAGAGTCTATGCTCGCGGTGGGAAGAACGCAATGAGCGCATGTGACAGAAAGAGTTTCGTGCTGAGCGAAGTAAGGCACTGAGCCCGCACGGGTCATGACGAAACCTGCAAGATGGAGTACGCAGAGCCCCAAGAGCCCGCTACTGAGATCGACCAGACCGGGAAAGGAGCCCTCTGTCTTCCCGCTACGGCGTGCCTTCCTGAACTCGATCAGCCGTACGACCCGCCGCATCACTCAGCGTCCGTTCCACCCCGCGAGCCTTGTCCATCGGTGTCTGGATCGCATCGACAGACTGACGAACCGCTTGATCAACGACCGACGGCGACTGTGAAGCCTGCGACTTCTCGACTGGCGTCTCACGCTGACAACCAGCCAATCCAATCATGAGGACGAGTATCAACAGCAGAAAGACTCGCTGATATCCGATGGTCATAGGCACCTCCATCCCCTCGATACTCAAATTTGATCTGTTTCAAACGCCAGAACTGAAGGCTTGATGACCCCACACCTCCGCTATTCCAGCTCACCCTCCCGTTCGTGTTCACATTCGGGACGAGCGGAGGCCGCGACGCACGGGAACGACAACGATGGTTCCGGCATACCTGTGACGGTACGATGGAACGGGACGGAGTACAAAATATTTATTGAATCCGTCGATCGTGCAAAGATCAGCCAGTGCCGCACGAGACTGCTTCACAGGACAGTCAGCGACCGTACGACCATACTTGTCTCAATCTCATCCCGCTCTTTCCCATGCCCCCCACGCTGCGTAGGGACGGCAACACTATCGACGCGTAGCCGGTAGCCGGCCGGCACCCGTAGCTACAAGCAGTACTGCACGTGGAGCATGACAGAATGCTTGGTTCACCCAATTTGTCATCCAACCCATCTCGTCGAACTCGAGCGTCGCCGCGACTTTCAACCTCAGCTGGAATCATGCGTACGCTAAGGCAACCCGGACATTCATCTCGGAGTCATGCCCAATTCAATGACCGATCTGTACGGTTTTAGGGCAAGAGGATTGACAATTTCTTTCACCTAGGATACTGCTCCCATGAGAACCGTAAGGGAGAAGAACCTTCCACACAGACTCGCAGAAATACTCAGTCCCGTTCAGCAGGCCTGATTCAGAATGCCGCACGCTCCATGACGTGCTCGACTCGCGAGAGCAATCCATTAGATGATTAGGAACCAACTCTATCTTGATGGAATCGATCGACCAGGAGCGGCCTCTCGCATTCTCTCAAACATGACGCAGACCTAACCATAAAGGGAGGCATCATGCTGGTCATTCGTGAACGCCTGTCGTGAGAAAGCAGACAACGTCCTGGCTCGTGACAAAGGAGAGCGATCGATGAAAACATTGGTCTTAGCCAATCAGAAGGGCGGCGTAGGGAAAACGGCGATTGCCTGCCAACTGGGGTACTTCCTCGTCGAAATGCTCAAGAAACGGGTCTTGATCATTGACTTGGACCATCAGGGAAACACGTCGAAAAATATCGGCACTTCCAGGCTGGCCACCATCTCCTCCATCACAGCCAACCAACTGTTGACGGAGCCGGTCACCACCATTGAGGGTGGAACGTTTGTGGTGATTCCCTCGCATGCCGACCTACTTAAACTCGAGCGACGAGAAGAGGATCACAACCAGTTCGCCAACAATCTCCGGCTGTTCCTCAACGAAATGGACGACCGGTTCGATGTGGCCATCATTGATACGAATCCGAACCCGGATATCCGCGTGCTCGCATCACTCGTGGTGGGTGATTTTGTGCTGTCGCCTATTCAACTGAATCAAGAAGCGGTCGATGGCATCGCAGCACTCCGGGCGCAGGTCCTCAAGATACAGAGCACGCTAAATAAAGATCTTCGATTCATCGGCCTGCTGCCGAATCTGGTGGAACCCACGCCCTTTCAACGCGCGAATTTCGACCAACTCTGTAAGGCCTTTGCCTCGCTGTTCATTCGACTAGAGGACGGCCGAATGGCCGCCATTCCCTCACGCACAGCGGTGGCGGAAGCACAGGCGATGGGAGCACCGATCTGGACATTGCAGAAAACCAGTTCTCGAGAGGCATGGCTGCATCTGAAGCCGATCTTTCAAAAGGTGGCTCATACGATGGGGGTGATGGAATGAAAAAACCACTAATCGCGACGTTGGATCTCACGGCCCTTGATCGGACGACTCCCGCACCGACACCGGATCCGATCGCCAAAGAACGGACCGTGACGGCTGAAGTCTTGGGACGCCCGCTTCATATTCCGTTGAAGGACATCGACGAAGACCCCGGACAGCCGCGCCAGGAATTCGATGCAGCGAGCATGGAAGAACTGGAACAGAGCGTTAGGATCCATGGAGTCAAAACACCGATATCGATTCGTCCCCATCCCACGGAGCCGAAACGATGGATTTTGAATTTTGGAGCGCGTCGCCTCAGAGCCTCCAGAGCCGTTGGAAAAACTACGATCCCCGCCTTCATCGATCGTTCGCATACGGACTATCAACAAGTAATCGAAAACTTGCAGCGGGAAGATCTGAAGCCGCGTGAGCTCGCGATGTTCATCAAGAAGAAGATGGACGAAGGAGAAAAACAGGCTCACATTGCCGAGCTCCTCGGCGTGAACCGATCCATGGTCACGAATCACTTGGCGCTCATTGACCCACCGGCTTGTATCGAAGAGATTTACACGTCAGGGAAATGTTCCTCCGCCAAGACACTCTATGACTTGCGGAACCTGCATAAGGAGTTTCCTAAAGACGTCGAACGGTGGTGTGCGACCGATCAGGAGATCACCCGTGCAACCGTGTCGGCCTTATCCGCCAAACTGAGGGGCACACAGAAAACACCCGTCGCCCCTTCAAAGAGTGAACGTAGTGGTGAGAAACAGAGGAATAGTCCGGTACCAGCGCTGCCGTCTTTGATCGTCATGTTTCAGGATCGATCAGGCACTGTAGATCTGCGGCGTGCCCCACAACAAGCAAACCACCTGATCGTCAATTTTTCGGATGGGAAGCAGGAGGAAGTACCGGCTCGGCACTGTCACATCGAACAGATTATTTTCCCGTAGTCCTTCATCAATTCGTCCCTCTCTTCAATCCAAACTGGGGAGAGGGACAATCTGAACATCCTCACCCACCACAACTCTTTCACTCGCAGCACCAGTTTTTCTACACGCTCATATCTCGCCAAGATCTCGCTTGAACCGCGCGAGCCGGATCGAGAGGTTGTTGGACATGTCCAACAACTGATACCTCGATCGGCCATGGCTATCCGACCAGGCTTAAGCAGAGGTCTTCGTCAAAGCTCAAAGAGGTCGGAGTTCGATGTACTTGAACCAGACCCTGACTCTCTAGGGCGAGGGCATTCTGTTGGACATGTCCAACAGAACCATCTCCCTCCGTAGCTCATGGGCAAGCAATCTATTACGTGATCGGCTGTGACCGTTCTACGTCAAAACAGCAAAGGCAGCCTACGCACTGACTTCAAGAGCAACATGATCGAGACCTCATCTAGGCCTCATTCTTAGGTAACTACGTGTCGCGATGGTAGCGCTGGGCCATAGGTGGCTTATCCGACTTGCAACCCTGCATGACGCCGCTGCCGCCACCCATAGCCCAGCAGCAACAAGAGACCTACGCCTGTTAAGGCGGCACTGCTGGATTCCGGCACTGTCCCATTTATTGCTGGCTGATAATTGAACGGTCCATCGAAACTACCTATGCCCCCAGCCGTCAGGTTTAGGCGTGCGGTGAATGAAGTGTTACTCCAATCAATCCTGACATCCCCAGCTTGCGTCGCGGCAAAAAATATTGTGTTGCCATTGGTGGCTGGACGCACTGATGGATCAGAATCAGTCCAGAGTACGATTGTCGATGGTACGCTGAATGACCAGACAGTTAACGCATTCCCGTTGGATGTGAAGGTACCGGTGAACCCGCTGGTGAATGTGTAGTCGCCAGCGACGGGAATCGCGTGACTCGTTGCCGGGGTTATTGTGGTTACGCCACAGACCAGTGCAAACCCGAGTAGGACGGCCAAGACTGAAGACAAATGCTTTGTATGGTGTGAATGCATGATGGTTCTCCGGTTGTTGTGAGGACGCCCGTGCGTGGGGGGACTTAAACGGGCCGCCCATCTCGAAGGCTCCGGTCAAGAGGGCACAGCCGATCATGCCCTCCGTATCCTACAAACGGGGCGAGGTCTCCGACGACGTCTTCCCTCGCCATGGTGGTCGCGTGACTCCGTCGCATCCCGGTTGTCGTCGTCAGCAGTGTCAGCTCGGATTTGAGCCGCACCAGTCACCCATCAGGATCAAGGCGTGGGAGCGAGCCCCGTCGGGGATCCACTCCAGCCCCTGGCACCTCGTGCCCCAGACAACCGTCGGTTCCCGGCCGTGTCCAGCATACCTACGCACAGGACGTCTGGCTACCAGCGGGCTGGCGCCAACCCCATCATGGCTCACGGTCGAGGCGTCTCAGTCCCCACGCCAGTGGCGAGGGAGTTGAAGGGGGAAGACCGGGGCTAATCGGGAGTGCGAGGTGTGGCCTCAACCCCTTTGCGAGCTCCCAGCTCCCCCCAGCTCTGCCGCGCCTAGCCAAAAGCGCGGGACAGATCGAATGGCACCTGCGCACGGAGCATGTGATAGCAGGCCCGCGCCAATTTATGGGCCACGGCCTTCAGCGCCACAAGGGGATGCGTCCGTGCCTGCTTGCGCTGATAAGACGGGCGAATCACGGCCTCATAGCGAATGGCGAAGTGCGCCGCCTCGATGAACGCCCAGCTTAAATACTTGTTGCCGTTCTTCGTGTTGCCAGCCCCTTTGCGTTTGCCGTTACTCACATGTTCGCTGCCGACACAGCGACAGTAGGAGGCGAAGTGTCCCACGGTCGCAAACCGCCGCAGGTCACCGGCTTCCAGGAGAATGGTGCCCGCCAAGATCGGCCCGATTCCGGGGACGGTCTGTAAGAGCACATAGCCCGGCTGAGTCCGCCCCGCTTCCCGAACCGTGCCCTCAATCGTGTGAATCTCGTGCTCCAGACATTGCAGCACAGCCAACGAACTGCTGACCGATTGCACATGTTCGGGAAATGGCACAAGTGCCTGAATGCCCTCTGGGGTGAGCTGTCGAAGCCGAGGGAGGGAGAGCCGATTGCCAGTCAGTCGTGTCAGCAGGCTTTGTAGGCTCAGCACGACCATGGTCTTGTGCCGAACCAACTGACTGCGCTTCCGCAACAAGTCCCGCACGGCCCGTTCCGCTTTGGGGTAAATGTACCCGGTAGGGAGCAAACCTAGCCGGAGTAAATGGGCTAACCACTGCGCATCGTGTTGATCGTCAACATGCTTGAGCCCACTATACTGCGGCAGGGCTGGTGCATGAGCGAGGTGGACCCGGTACCCTGCTTCCATGAGCCCGTCGACTAACCAGTACCAATTATAGGTGGACTCAACGACCACGCCCTGCAGCGTGGTCTGATACGGTGTTAAGGCCGTGAAGATCACGGCCAGGTCATTGCGGAGGCGTTTCTGATACAGCACTCGATCCGCTTCATCAATCACGACCAGCACACTATTCGTGGCATGGAGATCAATGCCCGCATAACACATCATCGCAACCTCCTCGGTTAAAGTGGATGAGCCCGTCGCGTTAGCAACGACTCTACTCTTCAAGAGAGGAGCCTTCGAGATGATTATCGGG
>NZ_CZQA01000010.1:300000-518006 GCF_001458735.1 Candidatus Nitrospira nitrosa | reverse complement strand
AACCGCCAGCGACGGCATTCCCGGCTGGGGAATCGCTCGCCCGCGGCATTTGCCCAACGGTGGGCCCGTCAACAGTCGGCGGCGTGAGACTGTCATTCATGGCGTCCACTCTTGACAACCGGGGTCATGGAGAGTCGCCCCGTGTACCCCTTGGTCTGGAGCTCCCGAAAGATCACCACCGCATTCCAGACGTTCTCCGCTAACAGCCGGTCAATGTCGGCTCGATCGCGGGGCTGGCGCCCCGCCGCGGGCCAGTGCGCGCCGCACGGTTCGAGGATGCACGCCCACCTGTGTCGCAATGTCACAGAGATAGAGCCCACGTTGCGCCAATGCCTGAATCATCATGAAGTCCTCCTTTCGCAGCATCTGTCCCTCCTCCGTCGTGATGAGCGGTGAAGGGACATTGTGACTCGGTGTTTAGAGGACTTCTCAGTTCGGTGATGTGAGGACTTATAGCATCGGCGCTGACACAAGGTTGCATGCTCTCGTCTCAACCGGGCGAGTTCTTCCTGTTCTGCACGCAGTGACTGGCGTGTATGGCCCTGGTGTTCGGCCTGTTGCTGCTCAGCCCGCAGCGGTAGAGCAGATGGTCAGCAATACCCAGATCTCTGGCGACGTGTGCAACCGGTCGTACCGAGTCTCGGACCAACCGAACTGCTTCTGCCTTAAACTCTTCCGTATACTGCCGTCTGGTCTTGGTGCTCATCCTGTCCTCCGATTTCATCCTGTTCCTCCTTATACAGGTGTCTGTGAAATCGGGGGAAGATCAGAGTGTCAACGAGTCGCGTGAGTAAGGGAAGGGGTAGAAGCATAACAAATCCTAGGGTATAGAACTTGTGCTTCTTTGTGCAGAGCTGATCCTAGGTTGACCGACTTGATCCTGTTGGCATTGATCTACGTCCGAACATGCCCGTCTCCAATGTCCGGCTTCTCATGAGAGTAAAATAAATTACTTATATATACCTAGTGCTAACGATTGGCAATAGGTGAGGGTCTCCGGGACTCCAAGTCCTGTCACGAGAGGCCGTGTGACGCGTATCTGCCCATCTGGCCTGTGCATCATTGGTAGATATAGATGGCATAGTTTGAAACAGTCTAATCCTACGTTGGTCTAGCCCTCATCCTCGATCGCATAGTGTTCAGATCAGCTTTGGAATACTAACCATGCATGCTGTGGGTACCCACTATGACACTACACGGTTGCACCAAGTTGTGCTCAGAGGAAATTCCGATGTGCAGGTTACCAATATGGATGGGGAGACAGTGCTCTTGGCTCTCAGTGCGGGCGCGCAGACTATCGGCAACATTCATTCAGCCCTCTGTCATCGTTTTGATGTCGTTCCCGAGCGAGCCCTCGACGATCTTGTCATCCTGGTCAATCAGTTGATCCAGGAGGGGCTACTTCAACAAGAAAGGAGGTGAAAAACATGACGAAAGAGACATATGTGCAGCCAGCAGTTACCAAGCACGAACTCTTGCGGGATATCACCACCAAGAGGTCCGGCTATTGTGGCCCTTCCTATAGGGGATGGGGCCGCAACTAAGGCAGCGAAGGAGATGCTGGGGCTGGCTAGTACGAAAGTATTGGCTAGCTCATCCCTCTTAACCCACGCTTGTACAGCATATGAGCCAGATGGGCCGTGGAGGAAAGCAGAATAATGGTGATGGACAACGAACAGTGGGCTATTGGACTCCATCACGAGGGCAATGAGGGGCATGTCAATGGCCAAGATGGGCATCCTGATGTGGTTTAGAGGGAAGGGGGAGTTGAAGCCTGCCGACCCTACTTTCTTTCAAACTCCCTCCCTCGAAAGCATAGCTATCGCGGAAGTCTTTCGATGCTACACATATCAAAGTGCTTGTGGATGAGGCTAGCTAACAAACTGCGTCATTGTTGATGGAGGAAACAGCTATGTCAGGCACATCGCAGGCTCATTTAGTTAATACCGAGGTCTCCCACTGTGACTCTGTTCTGCTGCACCAGGTGGTGCTCAGAGGAAGCCCCGATGTGCAGACTAGCAACATGGATGGGGAGACGGTGCTTCTGGATCTCAGTACCGGCCGATATTACACCCTCAACCGATTGGGGAGCCTAATTTGGGAGCTCTGTACCGGCACACAGACTATCAGCGACATCCATACGATCCTCTGTGATCGTTTTGATGTCGCTCCCGAGCGAGCCCTCGACGATCTCGTCACCCTGGTCAATGAACTGACCCAGGAAGGGCTACTTCAACAAGAAAGGAGGTGAAACAACATGATGAAAGAGATGTATGTTCAGCCAGCAGTTGCCAAGCACGAACTCTTGCGGGATATCACCGCCAAGCGGTCAGGACATGGCAATAATGGTTGGGGTAACAGCGGTTACGATGGCGTGCCAGGAAAGTCAACATTTCAGGACGTCACCCGTTAAGTGAATTGGCTGGCCAATCCTACGGCCAGCTAATTTTTAAGCCAGTTCGGTAAAAGGAAGGGAGGTGAAGTGACATGACGAAAGAGATGTATGCGCAGCCAGTGCTTACCAAGCACGAGCTCTTGCGGGACATCACCGCTCAGCGGTCTGGTTCTGGTAGTCCTAGCGTTGGTGGTGGAGGACATGGCATGGGCGGTGGGCGTCTGTATCATCATTATAATCGGTTCGGTCATAAGCATTGGTAGAGGTATAGGGGAGACGGTCACCAGATTGTCCAACGGGCTGGCTGATTCCACGGATCAGCCAGCTCACCCTGATAGCCGCCTCACGAAGAGCTGTAACCTGGTACGAGGTGGGGAGAATATGACTACGGTAACGGCTGAACAGCCTCTAACTGAGTATCTTTTCTCGCTGCATGGAACGCAGATACGATATGTTACGGCTTCTCCCTGGCTCGCCGCCCCGGTGAATGAATTTCTCAGGCATTTTCGGCAGGAAGTGCGTTGCCCGTCAATTCCGCTCACCTTATATTTCCATGCCGTTGAACATCGGGCTGATATTCCAGTGACCATCTCCTCTTCGGCGCGCCAACTGGCTGTCAATATGGGTGTAGCGGGTGTTGATTGCCCGGAGACCGATTTGCCTTATGAGGTGATTCTTGATGGCGAGCGGTTGATCGCCGACTTCTTCAATGTCGGGGTGTTGGTGGTTGATAGTGTGCAGGGGAGAGCCGATGGTTATCTGATCAATCCTCAGATGATGCCGGAAAGTTTGATCGAATATTTGTTTCACATAGCTTTGATTGAACTCTTGCGACGTCGAGGGCTCTACACTATTCACGCTACGGCTCTGGAGAAGAACGGCAGAGGAGTATTGATTCCTGGCAATAGTGGGCGTGGGAAGACAACCTCATTCATTTCATTGCTTCGGTCAGGGTATCGCTATCTCTCTGATGATCATCCCCTCCTTCGAGATGTCGGAACTCACGTCGATCTACTTCCTTTCCCGATTAAGATCAATGTGACCGAACAAACCGTGGAGTTTTTCCCTGAACTGCGCACTGCCCCTGCTCAGGTGCTTCAGCCTCGATTTCCGAAGCGAGCCTTTCATGCGGAGGATGTCTATTCCACGTCGATTGGTGAGTGTTGCCGTCCGGCGCTCGTACTGTTCCCTCATGTTATTGATGCTCCTCACAGCCATCTCGAATTGCTTCCAAAGAGTCGTGCGTTAGAAATGCTCCTTCCTCAAGCCCTATTGGTCTATGACTCAGAGGTTGCAAGACGAGAATTTCAGGTCTTGGCGAAACTTGTCCAGCAGGTGGATTCTTATCGTTTGCACTTTGGCCGAGACATCCTGGAGCTTCCTCAACTCATCACACCTCTTCTTGAGGGGGAAACGCGATGAGCGACTATTCCTGTACGCGGAAGATCCCGTTGGGATCGGAAGCGGAACTGCTTGTCTGGTGTGCCCGCACAGGGATCACTCAAGATCTCCTGGTGCGAATCCGCCAGAGACTTCAGGAACCATTGGACTGGGCGAGCTTTCTCCAGATGGCGGAATACCATGGCGTGGAGCCTTTAATATACGCAAGTCTCTCTAAAGTCGCGCCCGACCTGGTACCTGCCGAGGCCCTAATCCGATTGCGACAGAAGGTACAAGTCGGGGGCTTGCTGAATCGATCGTTGGCACAGGAACTGATCAAATTGTGCGACGAGTTTGCCCTACGGGGGGTTCCCATTATTCCGATTAAAGGAGCCACTCTTGCGGCGGTGGTGTACGGTGATTTGGGTCTTCGTGACTTTACCGATCTTGATTTGCTTGTCCCTGAATCTGCCGTCGGAGAGGCGCAGGCGGTTCTTACGACATTTGGTTATGAGCCTAGAGATGTCGTTGATGCGCAGAGCGACGACCATGATGATGGCCCACACCAGGTGTTCGTCAAAAGGCGTAGCCTTTGTCGTGTCGACCTCCAGTGGGTGATGGCCCATCAACACTTTGCCTTCCGATTAGATCGTCCAGAGTTCTGGGCACGACGAGTTTCGGTAACCTTTGAGAACCGGACGGTTCCTGGATTGGCGCCGGAAGATTTACTCATCGTACTGTGCGTGCATGGGTCGAAGCATGCATGGGAACAGCTGAAATGGGTTTGTGATGTAGCGGAGCTTCTTCGCTCCCATCCGAACCTGGACTGGACCTCTATCCTGTCCAGTTCATCGGCATGGGGTTGCCAGCGACTGGTCATGATGGGCCTGTCGATTGCCCATCGACTCCTAGATGCCCCTCTACCTGCTGAAGTTTTGGCGCGGCTTGAGAGTGAGGTGGAGATAGAGGTTCTGTCGCATCGCATGCCGGCCACCTTACTGGAAGATGGTCGGGAAGGTGTTTGGGAGGAACAGTCGGCTGCGCTCTATTTTTCACTAAAAGACTCGTGGTGGGCGCGTTGGCGCTTTGGACTTCAGCTTTGTCGCCTCCAGAGTCCTGTGACCGTGACTCCTCCCATATGGTTTCGCTGGCGCAACTCTTTGTTTTGTTTTGCTCGTCTTATTCAACCGGTGCATCGAACGATGAAACGGTTCCTTTCTCCTGGAATTCGAGGAGCCATTAATCGGTGGGTGCCACACAGTGCCTAGGTCTTTGAAACAGAGATCTCTGTGGCCACCTCTTCTGGTAGCGTTAATTTTCTAACGCAATGACGATTTCTTAGCGGATTCTAGCTGGTATTCATCAGGTGGAACAAGGCTCTGCTACACTGAAGATGGGCATAATGGGACAGCTGGACAAATATTGGAATGTGCTTCTGATCGGCCTACTGATTCTATGGGTTCGGCTTCTTTTGCGTCTGAGAAGTCTACCAGCCGTGCTTGCTACATTGAGCTCTGGGTCAGCAATGGGAACCCCTGACGAGGCTGAGATTAGGAAGCTGACATACTACATCGATCGGTGGCTGCGGCTGTTCCCATACAATCAGAAGGGGAATTGCTTTCCCCGATCGTTGGCACTATATCGGCTGGCCCGACGTCGGGGATATCCGGTACGGTTTCATTGTGGTGTTAGAAAGGACCTGTCTGGCCTGGAAGGTCATGCCTGGCTGACACTTGAATCACAGACATTTCATGAGCCCGGGACGCTCTGGCGAGACTTCACTGTCACCTTTTCCTATCCTCCTGACTCAGGACAACAGTCTGCGGCTCTGGGTGTCAACATTCAAGCTCGCAATCGATGGAGCCCCAAAGCGAACTGTTAGGGTGCTATTGCCGATCATGAACACGATACTGAATCGCGTAGGGTCTTTCTTGCACACGGTCCGACGAGCCTTATCGTTCGTATGGCAGAGCAGTCCAAGTCTGGGCAGTGCAAGTATTGTGGTCCGCGTTATTCAGGGGCTCCTTCCACTCGGGGCGTTGTACTTGACGAAGCTTTTAATTGATGCCGTAACTGAAGGACTAAAGTCACCCTGGGATGACGCGTCGTTGACTCATATTCTTGCGATTCTTGCCGGTGTAGCCGGTGTGGCTGCGGTCAGCGCCATTCTCAGCGCTGTGGCAGGGTTGGTTTCAAAAATACAATCCGAGGTCGTGACTGATCATATGTACTCGGTCCTTCAAGAAAAGTCAGTTGAGGTCGACCTTGAGTACTATGAGAATGCACGCTATCAAGATACTTTGCATCTGGCACAGCAGGAAGCACCCTATCGACCAACCGCCATTCTGAATGCGCTGCTCCAGATGGGGCAAAACGCCATTTCCTTGCTTACGATGGCTGCCCTCCTCTGGTGGATGCATTGGGGGGTGATTCCAATTTTAGTCCTAACGGCTATTCCATACTTCATCGTCAAGTTGAAACAGTCCAATCAGCTCTATGCGTGGGAACGGGAGCGGGCGCCACTTGACCGAAAGGCCTGGTACGCTCATATGCTGCTGACCCAAGCTGGTGCGGCGAAGGAGGTCAGGCTATTTGATCTTGGTAACCGGCTGCGGCAGTGGTTTGCCGACGCGCGTCTGATATTGCGTCGAGAACGAATCGCGTTAGAGCGACGATGGGTGTTTTCCGGGTTTGTTGCACAGATTATTGGTATTGCCGGGGTCTTCGGGGTCTGCAGTTTGTTAGTCGTGAGGACCATTGACGGACTGCTGACTATAGGTGACCTTGTCATCTGTCTTCAAGCCGTGCAACGCGCTTCAGGATATTTGGAAGGCCTTGGTCAGAGTGTGTCCAGTCTCTATGAGAGCAATCTCTTTCTTGCCACGTTGGATGAGTTCTTAGGCCTACAATCTCGATTGAGAACTTCAGCAGCTCCCAAAGCGTTTCCTCGCCCAATTGTCGAGGGGCTGGTCTTTGAGCATGTGTCGTTCCAATATCCACATGAGGAACGCGTGGCGATTCGGGACTTCACTTTTTCGATCAAACCTGGGGAGCATGTCGCATTTGTCGGGGCGAACGGTGCGGGCAAGACGACATTGGTGAAGCTCTTGTGCCGTTTGTACGATCCGTCGGGCGGGCGTATCACGATCGACGGGACGGATCTTCGTGATTACCCGATCGCTGATGTGCGAGGCTCGGTGAGTGGAGTGTTCCAAGACTTTGTGAAGTTTCAGTTGTCCGCAAAAGACAATATCGCGCTGGGCGTGAGGGCTTCCGGTGTTGACCCCTTCGCCATCGTGCAGGCCGCAAAACAGGCTGGAATCCACGAGGCTATTGAACGACTACCGAACGGGTATGAGTCATTACTCGGCAAACTCTTCGATGGTGGGCATGAACTGAGTATCGGCGAGTGGCAGAAAGTCGCTCTCGCCAGGTCGATTCTCCGAGACTCGCAAATTCTTATTCTCGATGAACCCACCAGCGCGATGGATGCCAAGGCGGAAGCAGAACTGTTTGAACGGTTTCATGAACTTGCCCAGGGGCGGACGGCGATCTTCATCAGCCATCGGTTGTCGACGGTCAAGATGGCGGATCGAATCTTCGTCGTGGATCAGGGGCAAATTGTGGAGCAAGGGACACACGACGAATTAATGGCACAGCATGGTCTCTATACCAGCCTCTTCCTCACTCAAGCCCAGCATTACCAGTAACACCGATACAGCGCAGCAGATCATTTGGCCCTTGCGGCACTGTCACTTTGAATTACCGGATTTGTTGGTGAGCAGATTCGGAGGCGGTCCGATCGGCTCAAAGTTCTTCAGCAATGGAACATCGTCTTTCTTTACCCACATGATATCGTGGTTATAGGAGTCACGAGGGCCAGATCCACCCGTGAAGGTCTTGCCGTCTGGGGTAAAGGTCCAGCACATATCTTCACCGGGGGTGTTGATGGTGTCGCCAAGATTCAGCGGTTCTTGCCATTCGCCTTTAGGATTCTGATAGGAAATCCACATATCGTGACCTCCTCGCGATCCCATGTCAGGGCGAGTGCTGGTAATAAGGAGGCTCTTGCCATCCTTTGACAGGCCAGTCCAGTGCATATGGTCACGGTAGGGCGAATTGATTCGTGAGCCTAGACTTTCCGGTTTTTGCCAGGCCCCATTTTTCTTCTCGACTTTCCAGACGTCGCTATCTTGGGTGACTCCAGGCTGCTGATAGTTGAAATAGATCAGGCTGTCAGAAGCAATGATCGGACAATGTTCTTCGCCTGTTGGGGTATTGATATGGGGGAGTTCCGGAACATCGTTCCAATTCCTAGCTGGTTGCCAGACCCCATTGATCTTTTGGGTCACGTAGAGGTCCCCAGTAGAGAGATTGCCAGGCTGGTATCTTGTGAAATAGATGATGTTGCCATCATTAGAGAGACTCGGCTCCAGCTCCCAGGCAGACGTATTGATATTTGGTCCCACGGTGGGATCAATACCCGGACCCAAATGAATAGGTTCCTGCCAGGTGCCGTCCACACTGTGCGACATCCAGATGTCGAAGTTATAAGGCACTCCCGGTGAGGAGATGCTGCCTTTACGTCCGGAGGCGAAGATAGCGGTTTTTCCATCCGCACTGTAGGTGATCTCAATCTCGGCTTCTGATGAATTGATCGGTTTGCCTATACTTTCCGAGAGAGAGGTGTCTCCCTTCACATGTCCGCTATGCGGCGCGTCCATTCCTGACATCCCATACGTGAAGGTAGGGATAAGCAAAAGAGAGAGCACCGCCAGAAGGTGATCGAGAAGTAACTTGTGCAATTTCATACAACCTCCGTAGTTCAATGCTGAGCGTTCAGCTACACCATCTGCCTGAGTTTGCGAAGCGTTGTCGTCGTGTATTCGGTCCATGAGATCTCCATCCCATTCCCAATCTCTTCATAGATAGGAGACAATTCAGAATCCCAAGATATTCCCATCGAATCGGGACTCCGTCAGACTTACAACAAGAACATGGCATTGCGGCGGACCTTAAGTGCAGGGCAACTTCCAGTCAACTTGTGGAATATGTTGGGTTACATCGTACGCTGAGGTTGTGGGCTGGGTCCAGATCAATCGCTCTATGGATGCTGGTGGAACCAGAAATCAAGTCGGTGACACGTTTACCTTAGCTAGAAAATAGTAACGCTTGTTTTGCTCAACTCAGCTCAGGGTGCGGCATTACTGCTGGGGCTATTCGGTTGCAGAGCCGTAATCAGTGCGGCTCGCAATTCTTGTGGTAGAGAGGCCACGCCTTTGATCACTCCGGGTCCACCGTTCTGCCAGCGAACAGTGAAGGTTCGGGTTGGGATCTCGACCGGTGGGGTATACTCATCGACCTGGAGCACGACGTCCGTTCCACCATCTATGAGCGCCAGGGATGAGAGTAGCTTGATTACCGGTCCAAGCTCCCGAAGTGTAATGACAACTACCTTGTTGAACAGTCTATTCGTCGAGCCGACTTCTGAGGCAACTCCGGTAGGAGTCAGAACTGCTACGCGGCGAAGCTCATAGTTTTTGAAACAACCCGACGTTTGCAGAAACTCTTTCAAGCCGGTCTGGGCAGCAGCTTCCCGGTTCGACACATCTTTCTGATTCGGGCGCCACTGGGCCGCCCAGAAAACGAGTGCTGAAGCTGTACCATCACACACTGGAGCTTGAGGGGATGGTGAGATGTCAACTCTCGTCGTCGCACAACTAACCAGCATGGCAGCGACTACCAACACCGCTAGAGAGGGCAATAAGATTAATCGGTTACACGTCGGTGGCATCAAATGCTTTGTATGGAGTGTGTGGTCGGAGACTGTGCTTCGTCAAGCGTAGGTTTTCAGCGAGAAAGTGCTGAGATGGAGGGGGGACGGTCGCAGTTAGCCGATGTCTTGGTCAGAGCTTTTCCTGAATTTTCTGCGGATGTGGGTGAAGGACTTCGTGAGGGAGCTATCGGACGAAGCTCTCGAGGCCTGCTGCGTAGGAGTTGCAGTGGCGCAAAACCGGTCCACATCGATCCAGGCTTCGCATCCAATGGAGATCGGCTCTGTCAGGAGGTGATGATCGTTTGAGTTATTGAAGAGGAAAGTCATTTCATCCTTTACGAACCTGGGCTAACCTTACCGCGCAGTTTCTCTTCTGCCTATTCCTCTCTCGTAGGTCAGGCACGTTTTGGGCTTCATAGCGTCCATGTTGTCAGTGCGCCGTATGCGCACTCCTATTTGGTGAACCCCGGTCGGACTTGGGCTTATGTTCGGAAAAGCAAGGAGGGTGCCACGAGGATTTCTTTATTCATCGCTTGATTCTGAAGGATAGTGGAGACTTCCGGGAGTGTCATGATGTGGTATCGCTGTATTCGAAAGGATGCAGATCTGTCTCTTAACCTGTATGGAGCCGAGGCGATGATGAATTCCTGAGGTCGTTCAGACACCTGAAGGAAGGGTCGAGAGCTAAATCTCTCCGGCGTTCACTTGCCGAACTCGTTCGGCGGGGATACTGAGCGCAGCCAAGAGGTAGTCTTTCAATTCGTTACTATAGGGTTGGACGGCAAGGGCCCGTTGCATGCAGAGGAGCCAGGCGTCACGTTCTTCGTATCCGATGGGGAACCGTTTATGTGCTCCAGGGATACTGATGGGGCCGTAGTGTTGCTGAAAGAGCCTCGGACCTCCCAGCCAGCCGCAGAGAAAGTATGTTAATTTTTTTCGTGATTCCGCGAGGTCAGGTGGGTGCATGGCTCGGATGACTTTGGCTTCCGGCAATGTATCCATATTGATATAGAACTCGTCTACCAGCTTGGTAATGCCTTCAAGGCCACCTGCAGCCTGGTAGGGGGTGACTTGGGCGCTGTCTTCTTGTTCATCAATGGACATTAGGTGTTTAGGAGTGTTGAGGGGGGATACCGTTACGGTCTGGTGTAAAAGGGGAGAGCATGAATGGTCGCTGCGTGCTTGCTCCCATCGCATTCCACAGTGAGTTCTGTCCCTGCGGTACTGAAGTCTCGCAGCGGGAATCCAAAGGCGATGGGCTTGTTGAACTGAGGAGAATGGATGGCGCTGCTCACCCAGCCCACCTCACGATCGCCGCTATAGAGTTTGGCTCCATGGGGAGGTATGACGGAATCCTGCAAGACCAGCCCGACGAGTTTGCGGCGCACATTGCCATAGGTATCCATGCGCGCGACAACTTCTTGCCCTGGATAGCATCCTTTATTGAGACTGAACGCTTTCCCCTCAAGGTTGGCTTCAGGTGGAACAATCTCTTCGTTCAAATCTGGCCCAGCTTTCGGGAGACCGGCCTCCATGCGCAAGGCCTCTCGCGCCTGGGTTCCAATGGCTCTGATCCCAAATTTGGCACCGGCTTGCAACGCGCTCGCCCAGGCGGTGAGGAGGCTTTCAACGGGAAGGAGAACTTCGATATCAACCTCGCCCGTTTCTTCGGTGCGTAACACCAGCGCTGAATGTCCTCCGATCTGTGCCGTGATAAAATCGACAGGCTTCAAGTCTGTGACGTCCACGCCGAATGCGGATTGAATGACCTGAGTGGCTTTGGGGCCGCTGACCAACAAGAGCCCCCACGTCTCGGCGCAGTTCTCCATCTTGGCCTTGGTCCCATAAAGCAGGAATTTGCGGAGTGCTTGGAATGTGGCTTCACCAATCTCGCCGACGTCTTCCACTATAACTGTGTCGCTGTGCATGTACAGGCGGAAGTACGTGAGCATCTTGCCTTTGTGGGTTAATAAGCTGGAATAGAGGCCTTGTCCGGCTTGGAGGGGAAGGATGTCGTTGCTGATGACGCTTTGCAACCACTTTACGCGATCCTCACCCGTGACCCGAAGCTTGCCGCGATGGGAGAGGTCGGTTATTCCAACGGCTTCGCGGACAGCACGATGCTCTGCCGCTACGTCTCCATAGTGCACTGGCATCTCCCACCCAGTGATCTCCTCAAATGTCGCGCCCAGTTGGCTATGTTGTTGGTGAAGGCGTGAGTGTTTCATGTTCACTTTCTGTGAGGAGGTCGACTAAAGGTCTTTCAGTCGAAAGTCCTCCACCTTATGACTTGAAGACTGAGGAGTTGATGACCTCTTCAACCAACTCTCTGGTTCGGGCTGAAAATTCATTGCGGGAGACGACCTTCGTCACACCGAGCGCTCTTGCACGATTCCAAGCTTCGACCTCTTCGTGATTGGCAAAGGCCAGGGTTGGAATATCTTTCAGTCGTGGATCCGCTTTGAGCTGTTCCAATGCGTGAAAGGCATTAATGGTCAAGTCGTTCATATTGAGGATGATAGCCCTGGGGCTCACCGCAAGGGTTTTATCGATAATATCCTGCTGCACGCGAACTTTTTCAAGCTGATAGTCCGGTTGGCGCAATGCATCGCGGACTTTGGTGTAGAAGAAGAGATCAGTCACGGCCACAAGAATGGGTTTGGGGTTTGTTTGGTTCATGGGATTGATCTGCTGTTCATCCGGAGAAAGAGGAGAACCCAAAATAGCTCAAGTACACCCCGTTAATTCAACGAGCTCACCAACCGTCCAAGTGCCTTCTTGGCGAGTGCATAGTTAGGATCCAGGGTGAGCGCTGCCTTATATGAATCGATGGCTTCCGTCCAGCTCCCCTTTCGCTCGTAGACGCGACCAAGATTGAGGTGGGGATAGGCAGGGCTTTCATAGCGCTTAGCCTGCATCGCCTTTTGAAACCAGGAAATCGCTTCGTCGAATTCTCCCTTTTCAATCAGGTACGCGCCGATATCGTTGTAGGGATTGCCGAAGTCGGGATCCTGCTCGATGGCTTTGTGGCATTCCTCAATGGCATCATCGAGTCGTCCCATGAAGCTATAGGTCCATCCCAGGAATGTGTAGGCCTCGGCGGTTGGATGGGTCGCGATCGATTGTTTGTACAGGTTGACCGCTTCTTCGAGTTCGCCCTTCATCTGTCGCGCAAAGGCTTGCTGAAACAGCTCCCACGCGTGACGTTTGTCCTCTTCGTGTCCTTCACCTTGGACGAGAAAATCTTGGATATTCATAAGGATTTGGCGAACAGCTTTCAGCCGTTCGCTCCTATCGATCGCTGACGACTCAAGCCTATTCGTTCTTCAGTTTTTTGGCAATCAACCCTGCCCCATACCGGCCTGATAACAACATTGAGCCGAAGGCCGGCCCCATTCGTGGTGTGCCATAGACGGCTGCAACGGCCAATCCAATAACGAAGCAATTCGGATAGACCTCTCCAGTACGATCCATCACCTCTTCCTCGGAGCGCGAGACCCACATGGCCCCGTTTCCCGGAATTTTCTGATACAGGTTTCTCTTATGGAGAAGCTCAACCACAATGGCATCATGGCCGGTGGCATCCACGACGATCTTGCTTTCAAGTGCGATGGGATCGACATGGATAACGTCGTGGCCTGCCATCTCGGCGGTTGTATTGTTGACGACGACACCTTCAAGAATGCCGTCGCGGCGCAGAATCAAATCAACCACGCGGGTCAGGTTCAGCACCTTGGCCCCAGCCTTGTAGGCGGAGGCGATGAGTGCACCCGTCGCGTGTGGAGGATCGACCATATACATGCCCTCGCATTCACGGATCTTCTTGCAAGGTACGCCGATTTCTTCGAGGATCTCGTTGGCCGGCTCGCAGATCGTGGCTTTGTTCATGAGATATCCGCCGTGCCAGAAGCCGCCGCCAAGGGCGAGGCTCTGCTCGATGATCAGGGTCCGGAAACCCATCTTGGCAAGGTCATGGGCGCAGATGAGGCCTGACGGCCCTGCTCCGACGATGATGACGTCGCTTTCGATCAGCTGATCGAATTCTTTATAGTATTCCCGTGCGATCTGACGGGTAATGTCTCGTTCGCGCAACGGCGCTGGTCTTGGCTTTGTCATGGGATGCTCCTACCGATAAATCTCGGAACCGGTTTTTTTGAACTCTTCGGATTTCTCTTTCATCCCGATCTGAATCGCTTGCTGTTCATCGACCTTGAGCTGTGCGGCGTAATCACGGACGTCTTGCGTAATCTTCATCGAGCAGAAGTGAGGGCCGCACATGGAACAAAAATGCGAAACTTTGGCGGCGTTGTCAGGCAAGGTCTCGTCATGGAAGTCTTTCGCGGTATCCGGATCGAGTGAGAGATGGAATTGGTCTTCCCATCGGAACTCGAACCGAGCTTTCGACAACGCGTTGTCACGGATCTGCGCGCCGGGGTGGCCTTTGGCCAGGTCGGCGGCATGAGCGGCGATTTTGTACGTGACCACGCCTATTTTCACATCATCGCGATCGGGGAGGCCGAGGTGTTCCTTTGGCGTCACGTAACAGAGCATCGCGCAGCCGTACCAGCCGATCATGGCAGCACCGATGCCGGATGTGATGTGGTCATAGCCTGGCGCGATGTCGGTCGTCAGAGGCCCGAGTGTATAGAAGGGCGCCTCTTGGCATTCCTTGAGCTGTTTGTCCATGTTCACCTGGATCATATGCATCGGCACGTGGCCGGGCCCTTCGATCATGACCTGCACATCATGCTTCCAGGCGATCTTGGTCAGTTCGCCGAGCGTTTCCAGCTCGGCGAATTGGCCTTCGTCATTGGCATCCGCGATGGAGCCTGGCCGAAGCCCGTCGCCCAGGCTGAACGACACGTCGTAAGCCTTCATGATCTCGCAGATCTCTTCGAAGTGCGTGTAGGCGAAATTTTCTTGATGGTGCGCGAGGCACCACTTGGCGTGGATGGAGCCACCGCGCGAGACAATCCCGGTCATCCGCTTGGCGGTCATGGGAACGTAGGCGAGGCGAACACCGGCGTGGATGGTGAAGTAGTCAACCCCCTGCTCAGCCTGCTCGATCAGGGTATCGCGGAAAATCTCCCATGTGAGGTCTTCGGCCTTGCCGTTTACTTTTTCGAGTGCTTGATAGATCGGCACCGTGCCGATCGGGACCGGCGCGTTACGAATGATCCATTCACGCGTTTCATGAATGTTTTTTCCGGTCGAGAGGTCCATCACGGTATCAGCGCCCCAGCGGATCGACCAGATCATTTTCTCGACTTCTTCTTCGATGGACGAGGCGACGGCGGAGTTGCCGATGTTCGAGTTGATCTTCACCAGGAAGTTTCGACCGATGATCATCGGTTCGCTTTCCGGATGATTGATGTTTGAGGGGATGATGGCCCGGCCACGAGCCACTTCATCACGGACGAACTCCGGGGTGATGATGGCGGGGATGCTGGCGCCCCAGGATTGGCCGGGGTGTTGGGTCACCCCGCCGCCTTTGCCGTTGCGTTCAGCCTGTTCACGCGCCACTTCACGCGACTGATTTTCACGAATCGCGATAAATTCCATCTCCGGTGTCACGATGCCTTTGCGTGCGTAGTGGATCTGAGTGACGTTCCGTCCGGCCTTGGCGCGGAGCGGCTTACGGATATGTTGGAACCGCAGGCTGTCCAGCTTGGAGTCGGCAGCGCGCAGGCGGCCGTAGTGCGAGGAGATCTCGGCCAGCTCTTCAACATCCTGCCGGCTTGTGATCCAGGAGCGGCGGAGCGGCGCGAGTCCTGCTCGGACGTCGATCGTCACGGAAGGGTCGGTATAGGGGCCTGAGGTATCGTAGACAGTGACTGGTTGATTCGGCGTCGGAGCTTGGCCGTTTATGGATTTGGTCGGGCTCAGGCTGATCTCTCGCATGGGCACATGCACCCCGGGATGGGTGCCAGCCACGTAGACCTTGCGTGAGGCGGGGAACGGCGCGGTGGTCAATGTCGTGGGCTTCTGTCCGTTGCCGGTATATTCGCTCATGGTCGCATCCTTTCTAAAGATGAGGAGCGTTGAGGAGGCATCTCAATAAAAAAGCCGTACTCCCTGGGGGGAGGTACGGCTGAGTGCTCACAACGACTGCGGCTGTCGGCTTCCCTACGCTGGTATTACCCAGGTCAGGTTGTGAGGGTCGTCCGCGTGCACGGACTCTCAGCCTCAGGGCTCCCCTAGCTATGAATGGATGATCGTAGTACGCCAAATCACCGAAGTCAATCGGCTATTAGGCCCATGCCGTAGCTTCTCCTTTTGGGACAGAGGGATAGGACTTTTCCGCAAGGTGGGATTCGTTGATTGTAGAAGGGGCCTATCGTAGAATCAACATGCCCTGACGTAGGAGGAGTATTGTGACAGCAACTGCGACGCTACCAAAGCCCATTACCGACTATCAGTCGCTCTCAGCCGATGAGTTGTTTCGCCGGACGGTATCGGCCAAGCGACTGCTGGGTGACCGTGTGATGATCCTTGGCCATAACTACCAACGTGATGAAGTCATTCAACATGCCGACTTTCGCGGGGATTCGCTGTTGCTGGCCAAGCTCGCGGCTGAACGTTCTGAGCGGCCCTACATAGTGTTTTGTGGCGTGCATTTCATGGCCGAGACAGCGGATATTCTCAGCCGCTCCCAGCAGACAGTGATTCTGCCCGATATGGCTGCGGGTTGTTCCATGGCCGATATGGCTGCGATTGAGCAAGTGGATCAATGTTGGGAAGCGTTAGGACGAGTCATTCCGGTCGAAGAAACCGTGATGCCGGCGGTGTATGTGAATTCAGCGGCAGTCCTCAAGTCGTTTTGTGGCGAACATGGCGGAATCACTTGTACGTCATCTAACGCCAAAGCGGTCATCGAGTGGTGCTGGGCCAGGCGCGAAAAGATCTTGTTTTTTCCCGATGAGCATTTGGGCCGGAATACGGCAAACAAGATGGGGATTCCCCGGGAGCAGATGATCGTGTGGGATCCCTATCAACCCAACGGTGGAAATACTAAAGAGGCCATCAAACGGGCCAAGTTGATCCTCTGGAAGGGGCACTGTAGCGTGCATCAAATGTTCCAACCGGTGCACGTGGATCACTTTCGTAAGCAGTATCCTGACGGCAAGGTCATTGTCCATCCGGAGTGCCATGAGGATGTCGTGAATAAAGCCGATCTGATCGGGTCGACCGAGTTCATAATTCGGACCGTGACGGCTGCACCGGCAGGGACGACCTGGGCGGTTGGGACGGAGTTGAATCTCGTCAATCGCTTGAAGCATGAACTCACCGATAAGAAGGTGTTTTTCCTCTCCTCCACGGTTTGCCAATGCGCGACCATGTTCCGCATTGATGCCGCCCATCTCTGCTGGGCCATGGAGAATCTGGCTGAAGGACATGTCGTCAACCGGATTGTTGTAACCGAGGACGACAAGCACTGGGCAAAGGTCGCGCTGGATCGCATGATGGCCGTCAGCTGACGGGATTGTGAAAAGCACTTCCCGCCTTCTGCTCGTGTTGTTCAAGAGCTCAATGTACTGCAAGAGTACGCCTCGCATCCTCGCTTGCTTCAGCCTTGCCGGGAGATCTGTTTGACGATCCCGTATGTAGGCTAAGGACTAGTACCTCGCCCCCCATTCAGGTATATTCACCCGTCGATTCTCTTTATCTTTTCGAAGACGCGGTATGTCCATGGATTACAAAGCCACGCTCAATCTTCCGAAAACCGACTTCCCGATGAAGGCCAATTTGCCGCAGCGGGAGCCCGAGATGCTGGCCTGGTGGGAGCAGCAGAAGCTCTATGCCCAGATCCAGGCCATGGGGCAGGGTCGGCCTCGATATGTTCTGCATGACGGTCCGCCCTATGCCAATGGCCGTATCCATATCGGACATGCCTTGAACAAAGTGTTGAAGGACATCATCGTGAAGTCAAAAACGATGGCGGGGTTCCAGGCGCCCTATGTGCCGGGATGGGACTGCCATGGCCTTCCGATCGAGCATCAAGTCATGAAGGAGCTGGGAGAGAAGAAAAAAGACTTGGATGTGTCGGCGATTCGTAAACTCTGTCGCGCCTATGCGCAGAAGTATGTCGATCTTCAGCGGGAGGAGTTTAAGCGGCTCGGTGTCCTTGGAGAGTGGGAGCATCCCTATCTGACGATGACGCCGAGTTATGAAGCGACGATTATCCGGGAGTTCGGGAAATTCGTCGAGCAGGGGGGCGTCTACAAGGGGCTCAAACCCGTGCTCTGGTGCACGCAGGATCAAACCGCATTGGCGGAAGCAGAAGTCGAATATGACGACCATGTTTCGCCATCGGTCTATATCAAATTTCCCGTGGTGACCTCACCGGCTGTCTTGGCAAAGACCTTTCCTGGCGTGACCTTTCCCGACGGAGCCAAACTGGTTTCCGTAGTTATCTGGACCACGACACCCTGGACGTTGCCGGCTAATCAAGCCGTCTGTCTGCATCGCGACATCGACTATGCGTTTGCTCAGGTCGGTGATGAGATCTTGATCATTGCCGAGAAGTTGTTGGAGGCCGCGGCCAAAGCCTGCAAGTTTGAGGGCTACCGTGTTCTTGGAGTGAAGAAAGGGGGCGAGGGGTTTGCGGGGCTGGAAACTCAGCGCCCGCTCTCGACCGGACTGTCGCCTATTTTGCTTGGTGATTTTGTCACACTCGACCAAGGCACCGGCTGCGTGCACATCGCGCCCGGCCATGGAATGGAAGACTACATTCTGGTCCTCAATCATAATGCCAACGCGTCACCGGGCGAAAGGCTGGAAATTGTGGCGCCGGTGGATAACGGGGGCCGTTTTACCGACATCGTGAAAGAATTTGCCGGGCAGCATGTGTTCAAGGCCAATCCGAAAATTGTGGACTATCTTCAGGCGAACGGTCGCCTGCTCGGCCATGGCTCATTGAGCCATTCATATCCCCACTGCTGGCGTTGCAAGAGCCCCGTGATCTTCCGCGCGACCGAGCAGTGGTTTGTGTCGATGGAGAAAAACGACTTACGGAAAGCGGCTCTGGCAGAGATCGAACGGGTCCGATGGATTCCAAGCTATGGTCGCGATCGGATCTTCGGCATGATCGAGAATCGGCCGGATTGGTGTCTCTCGCGCCAGCGAGTGTGGGGTGTTCCGATACCGGGATTTACTTGTGAAGGCTGCCGGCATGTGTTGGCCGATCCGGTTGTGATTGAGCATATTGCGACCCTCATGGAGTCGAAGGGCGCGGATGTCTGGTTCGAACAGTCCGCCGCTGCGCTCTTGCCCGTTGGAACCGCCTGTCCGAAATGCGGAGGGGCAACGTTCGAGAAAGAGCGGGACATCCTTGACGTCTGGTTTGAGTCTGGGGTGAGTTACGCGGCTGTGGCAAAACCAAAGAAATGGTGGCCGACGGATTTGTACCTGGAAGGGTCCGACCAGCATCGCGGCTGGTTTCATAGTGCCCTGCTGGCCGGCGTGACCACGGATCATCGAGCGCCGTACAAAGCCGTTTTGACTCATGGCTTTGTGGTCGACGGGCAAGGGAAGAAGATGTCCAAGTCGGCAGGGAATGTCGTGGCGCCGCAGGACGTCATCAAACAGTCAGGAGCCGAAATCCTTCGTTTGTGGGTTGCCGCACAAGACTATCGTGAGGATCTCCGCATCTCGCAGGAGATCCTGAATCATCTCATCGAGGCCTATCGGAAAATCCGCAACACGTCCCGATTCCTTCTGAGTAACCTCTATGATTTCAATCCGGATATTCATCGTGTTCCGTACGAGCGGTTGCCTGAATTGGATCGTTGGGCCTTGATGCGCCTCGGCGAACTGATCACCAAAGTCAGGCGGGCGTATGACGATTTTGAATTCCACACCATTTTCCATGCCTTGAATAATTTTTGTTCCGTCGATCTCAGTGCCGTCTATCTGGACATTTTGAAAGATAGGCTCTATACGTTTCGCGCGGATTCTCCCGTGCGGCGCGCGTCCCAAACCGTCCTATTTGACATCATGGTGGCGTTGGCCAAGCTCATGGCGCCGGTCTTGAGCTTTACGGCCGAGGAGATCTGGCGTATGTTGCCGGACGTGGTGCGTCACGAAGCGACGAGCGTCCACCTTACTTCCTTTCCCGAGGATTCCCCGGTTTGGCGAGATGAGCAATTGGCGGCACGCTGGGAGCAACTACTGGCCTATCGATCACTGGCGCAGGGAGAGTTGGAGGCTCGTCGTCGAGAGAAGGTGATCGGATCCTCGCTTGAGGCGCATGTGCAGATCGAAGCCGGGCCTGAGGCCTACCAGTTTCTGACCTCCTACACCGAACATCTCAGTGCGCTCTTCATTGTGTCACGAGTGACGGTGAAGCGAGCCGAAGGCAATCTAAAAGACATTCGCATGACGGTTGAGCGATCGAGTGCCGCGAAGTGCGAGCGTTGCTGGAATTACCGGGACGCTGTCGGACAGGATGCCACCCATCCGACCCTTTGCGACCGATGTGTGGAGGCGGTTCGTTGAGTCTATCGATGCTTCGTAATATGGTGCTGGCGTCGGTGACCGGAGGAATTATTCTTCTGGATCAGCTGACCAAGCAGCAGATCATGCAGACGATGCGGCTCCATGAGTCGATTTCCGTCATTCCGAATCTCTTCAGTCTCACCTACATCCGGAACCCTGGGGCGGCCTTTGGGCTCTTGGCAGGCAGCAGCAACGCCTTCCGCATGGTCTTCTTTGGGTTGACGTCGATCTTTGCGCTTGGCCTGCTAGGGACCATCCTGTTACGGATGCCGGAGGAGGATTGGATGGGGCGGGTCAGTGTCGCCGCAATCCTTGGGGGGGCCATCGGCAACTTGATCGATCGGCTTCGCTTCGGCGAGGTCATTGATTTTCTGGATGTCTACGTAGAGAGCTATCACTGGCCGGCGTTCAACGTGGCGGATTCAGCGATTACCGTCGGCGTGATTGTCCTCATCATCCATTTTGCGTTTGAAAAACGAACAGACTCGTCGGAACCAGAAGCCTCCTCGGCTCCATAAGCCCGTGTAACAGATGCTAGGTTTGAGTTGTGCGTGTTGAGTTCAAACTCAGCACTCACAACTCAGCACCTGTGGTTAGGCCGGCATCCTGACGATAAACCCGCCCTTTTCCTTCGCTTGTTTTTGCTGTTCTGCCGAGAACATGAACAGCGGTTCGCTGTGACAGAACTGGCATTCCTTGGTCGTAATCGTTGCATCGGGTTCCCCAATGCTGACCAGGTATTCCTTCGCGAGTTTGAGCGCGGTGGGCTCATCCGTCGTCATGACATCAAAGTGGATGCGGCCGCTCTTGCCGTGAACCCAGGTATCGTAAACGTGAATCGTATCCGAAGACATGCACAACTCCTTTCAGCGGACAACCAACATGACCACAATGCCGAGAATAATACGATAGTAGGCAAAGACGCGCAAGGTATGCCGTTGGACATAGGTCAGAAACACGGCGATGACCGCCCAGGCGACCAGGAACGAGATCGCCATCCCAAGGCCCAGTGCCAGAAAGTCTTGATCGTTGAACGCTCCGCGTGCCTTCCAGGTTTCATACAGCGTGGCGGCGATGATCGTCGGGAGCGCGAGAAAAAACGAATATTCCGTTGCCACTTTTCGATCCAGCCCTACAAGTAGTCCGCCGATGATCGTGGAGCCGGAGCGCGACATGCCGGGAATCAGTGAGGCGCATTGAGCCAGCCCCACCCAGAAGGCATGCTGTGGTGAGACCTGCTCGAGACTCGTGGCGGAAACGGTGCGTGTGCGTGCTTCGACAAGGAGGATGATGATTCCGCCCAAGATCGACGTCCAGGCCACCGTCAGGGGAGTGAATAGGTATGATTTGATCCATCCATGAGCCAACAGGCCAAGAACGGCGGCAGGCAGGAAGGCGATGCCTAGCCCGAGAATGAACCAGAGGTTGGGGTGGGTCTGCATGGAAGCTTTGAGTCGGTTCCCCCACGTCGTGGTGGGCGAGTTGCCGAGAGAGGACCAGAGCGTCTGACGTTCCCGCCAAGCACCGGACAGAAGCCGACCGATCTTTTCCCGTTCGAAGACAATGACCGCGAGGATCGCGCCCAATTGAATCGAGATTTCAGCATTGGCAGCCACATCGCCGGTGAATCCCAATGCATGGCCCACCAGGATCAGATGACCTGTGGACGAGACGGGTAAGAATTCGGTCAGTCCTTCGACGACTCCAAGAATCACGGCGAGAATCGGGCCCCATTCGTTCATGCGTACACCACCTAGGATTGAAGGACATAGAGGTGTGACCCTCCCTGACCGGCTTTGACACGATGTGAGGGATCATCACAGAGCCGTGGTGATCCGTCAAGCGTCAGATGGAGGATGAAAGGTGTAACGCGACTCGGGGGGTGAGGTGTTCGTACAACAGTAAATATATTGACAACGCCTTGATGTTGGCATACACACAATGCATGGTACGGGTTCAATACTAAAGATACGTGGTAGGATTTGATGGAGGGAGGATCGCATGAGACGTGAGTGGATGGTGGTAGTGCTGGTCGGGGCAGTATTGGCCACAGGATGCGTATCCAACAAGAAGTACCAGGCGGCCTTGACCGAAGCCGATAATGCCAAGATGGAGCTGGAGAAGGCTCGGCAACAGAAGGGCGCTATGGAGCAACAGGTCCGGACCCTCAAAGAGCTGAACGTGAAGTTCGGCAATGACGCGCAGTCGGTTCGTGATGAACTCCAACGCATCGAGCACGGACGAGACGCTGAACGAGGGGCGATCGAAGGACGCACGAAGGAACTTGAAGAGAAGGTGAAAGCACTCACAGCGCAGAACCGAAATGTGAAACAGGAATATCAGGATGTGAAACGCAATAACGATACGTTGAAGTCGCTGGTGGCGCGGTATCAGAAAGAGCTGAAAGATCGCTCCCATGCCGGGCCTGCAGCGGGGGCTGCCACGCTGACTCCCAATCAGCCTTCTTCGGGAACGGGTCAGGCAGCCACGGCCGCTGCATCCGCGGCGATGAATATCAATAAAGTTTCGGCGAACGACATGGTGTTGTTCCTCGGTTTGAAACAGGATGAGGCGGAGCGCATTGTGAGCAATCGTCCCTATCGTGTGAAAGGCGAGTTAGTCGCGAAGAACGTGGTGCCAAAAGAAACCTTTGATCTGATTAAAGATCGGATCTCAGTCACGCCGTAGATCAGATCGCGATCCGTTTGCCGGTAATGTCACGGGCCGTTCTCTTCCCAAAGAGAACGGCCCATTTTTTTGAAGTGCCATCAACTCAGGTTGCTTGGCTCTGTCTATCGTCGTGGGAGAACGATTTGCACAACGATTTCCGACAGAGAGGGGTCTTGGTTGACGATGTAGTGGATTGGTGGAGGGAAACCGGAGGTGTCGCCAGTCATCACTGATTCCCGTAGTTGGCCACGAGTGAACTCATCCAGCAGCCTGCTATCAAAAGTTGCCGAAGGTATTGCGCCTGTATGAGCAAATCGAAGGACGAGCATGCCAGGCGTCGATGGTATGGAAAGCGTCAGTGGCGTATGGGCCGAGAGTTTGGCGTGAGACGGTTCTGTTTCAGCGGTTGGGAACAGGAGTTGGAGATTTGACGAGCTCACGTGCCTCCAGATCTGTAAGTAACCTTCTTGATTGGACTCAATGGTAAGCTCCGACGCTCTCTCCGTGGTGCTATCTCGGAACTGTTCAGCCGGTTCTCTGTGGGTGAGACTATACCGAATGCCCACTGGTTGAATGGGGGAGGCAGGCTTGCTCTTGGCCATCGCTAAGGGTTGGGATGAGAATTCAGACCGATTTGGAGGCTGATCAGACTCGCTCATGGCCTTCTCACGTCGTCGGGTATCCTGTGCCATCGACTTCTTTTGGTCTGGCGGTCCTGCTCCATAGAAGAGCAAACGGGCACTCAGAGAAGCACGTTCTTGGGAGGACACTGCGCTGTCTACTTCGGATTGGTCTTGCAGAGATGGGGAAGCTGGCTGAGACGGCGCAGAGGCAGACACGGTCGGTTGATGCGAGGACGGCGAGGATTCGTCAGTTGATGTGTGTAACAGATTGGTGACTGATTCGGTCTTGTTTGGAACCGTATCCGCCTCCGCATGCGACGCTGGAGCGTCATGGCGTGACTGGCGGGCGCGTCGTTCTACTGGCGCTGTGTGTGAGGGAGGAACGCGATCTGATGTCTTGCCGGTGAGTGCTTCTTTCATCGGTGGAAGTGACGAAGGGGACTTTGGTTCTGACGTGGCCTGAGGTTCGTTGGTTGGAGGAGGGGGCAGTTGCGAGGGGACAGGAACGGGCTGTGAAGCGGTAGGTCCAGCTGTCTCTTCTTTGGTTGTTAGTTGGGATTCTTGTCGAAGACTTTCTTGGTAGACATGTGTTCCGAGCACGGCGGCAAGGACTGCGCCGGCAAGCCCCCCGACCCAGGCAAGTCCGCTTGGGCGGCGGAACCAATCAAGCCATGAACGAGAACCACCGGTGCGTTCTTCGCGAGTCGCTTGCAAGGCCTGCAAGAGCCTGCGGCGTACAACGGGATCAGTGAGTAATTCTTTGAGTGCTTGCTCATCAGCGAGTGCGTTGAACAATTGTTGATCAGTGAGCGCGACCTTGTAGAGCTGTTGTTTTTCCCCAGCCGTCAGCGTATCTGACGCAAACCCACCCAGTAGTTTTTCAAGTTCGTGACTCATCCGTTCATACACTCAACATTCACAGCTCAGCACGTAACACTTTTTTACTCCCAAGATCCTCCCATGAGGCCAAGGAGTTGTTTCCGACAGCGCAGGTCCCAGGTGTAAATCGTATTGATGGAGACTTGGCCCATCAAGGTTTGGATCTCTGGAAAACTCTTTCCCTCTAACTTCCATGTGAACAGTTCTCGGCAGCGTTCGCCCAGTTGCACGATGGCTGTCAGAAGCCGGTCAACTCGTTGCTTCTGATCGAGTCGAATCATAGGATTGTCGCCGGTATCGGCGAGCGGCAAATCTTCGACCGACTCCTGACTATACTCACCGCGACGTAAGGCCTTGCGATGGGCATCCAGCATCTTGTACCGCAGAATCTGAAAGGCCAAGGGGACAAGTTCACCCAGTTCAGTCACGTGTGAATACTTGTCGTACAGGACGGCTAAGACGTCCTGTGTCAGGTCTTCAGCGTGATCCCTCGATACACGTGATGTCGCAAACGCAAGAATCCTTTCGCGAAGGGCCGTTAGTATCTGGTCGTGATCCATTAATGGTCAGTGGCCCTAGTGGTCGTCGGTTCAGATAATAGCTCTCCGATCGATCGGAAGCGGAGACTGAGCCCTGCGCAGACTTCGACTTGCCGGTCAAATCGGTTCTTTGTGCGGATCATCGTCCACAAGTTGCCCAATCCTACGCGACCCCAAGCCGCCAGATGGAATACCGATAGCGGATAATCTGTCCCGAAGAGCAGGCGAGATTGGAGTTCCGGATGATGCCTGAGGTGCAACAACATTTTCAGTCGATGAGGTTGGGTGAGTGCAGAGATGTCGGCATAGAAGTTCGGATAACGTTCGCACAAGTCTCGAAAAGTGGGAAGAAACTTTTCATACAGCATCAGGCCATAGCTGCAGGCATGAGCCGCGATGACCGTCACGCCTTCGTCCAGCGCCAGGCGGAGTCGATGAGGGTCTCCCAAGGATTGGTCCTTCCCGATCAGGCTGAATTCATACCCTACGTGGCTCAAGAAAGGCAGTTTGCGCTGGGCCAATGCACGATAGAACGGCCTGTAGTTCTTATCGGCTGGGTTGAAGTCCTGGGCGTTCGGCAACACTTTGATCAGGACGGCTCCCGCATCGGCGCAACGATGGACTTCGTCAATGGCATCTTCACGCTGCGGGTTGATTGAAGGACCTGCCAGAAACGCATCTGGGTGAGCCTGCACGGTTTTAAAGACATAATCGTTACTGACGAGAAAGTCCGTGTGCTGGCGGTTGAGGAGACCAGTGTGATCATAGACGCCATCCATCCCGAGGAGGACGACTTTCTGGACGTGCCGTGAAGCGTGTAACTCCGTCAGAAGATGGTCGAGGTACTTCTGGTTGGTGTCACGCGGATGGGCGGGTGAGAGGCCATATTTCCACAGGAGAAAACGAAAGAGGGGGCTTCGCAGCAATTTCTGTGAGATGAAGCATCCATTGTCTCCGTCCGGCAGAGCGGCCAGGTGGACATGGCAATCGATCAAGGTCTTTGAAGCGATGTCCTGAGGCATCATCTACGGTGGCGGCAGTTCCGTGACCTGTTGATTGTGCCGTGTGCTCAGGAGTGTTTGCGCCGTGATTGATCCGATCAACGCCAAGAACATGTCCCACTGGGTGTCCCACGCGTCTCCTTGGGTTCCAAGGAATGCATCGGCTGCTTCGCCGGTCCAACGCGCGACTCCCCACTCGAACAATTCGTACGAGGCGCTGAACGCGAGGCAGATAGAGCACACCAGAAAGAAAAGCCAATTTCCAGGCGGAAGAGGGACACGTCGCATCAAGATTTCTCGTGCGAGGATCGCGGGGATGAAGCCCTGGGCGAAATGACCGATACGATCATAATGGTTGCGGGCGAAATCAAATAGGTCCTGCAGCCAATAGCCGAGCGGGACCTGTGCGTAGGTATAATGGGCGCCTACAATCAAGATTCCGGCATGGAGTGCCAATAGGCGAGCGAGTAACGGTGTCAGCGGGAATACGTGATGCGTTC
The DNA here is from genome assembly GCF_001458735.1 of Candidatus Nitrospira nitrosa. NCBI lineage: Bacteria > Pseudomonadati > Nitrospirota > Nitrospiria > Nitrospirales > Nitrospiraceae > Nitrospira > Candidatus Nitrospira nitrosa. Next base: position 491,746 of record NZ_CZQA01000010.1, on the reverse strand, counting down.
CGATAACGAGGGGAATGCCGATCAGCACCGGCAAGGCTTCGAGAAACCACGTGAACCGGTCTGTCGGTGAGAGCCCAGAGAGAAGAAGCCCTGTGCCGACCAAAGCCAGTAGCAGGTGGGATTCGTGATCTTTGGTAGCCCGCATCAATAGATCACGTGCTCGACCCCAGCCGCTCCATAGCAATGCGCTTCACGCCTCGCAGATCGAGTTTGCCGGTACCAAGGACCGGCAACGCGTCGACCTTCACGAACTGGTTGCGGGCTGGGATGAAGAGATTCGGAAGTCCGAGCGTCGATAGCTGTTCCACAATCCCCGGGATACGATCTTCATCGAGCGTATAGAGCACCGCGAGCCGTTCACCTTTTTTGGCGTCCGGGAGTCCGGTGACGGCAAAGACCTGGGAGTCGGCTCCGGCCACCTGATGCAAGGCCTCTTCAACCTTCCCGTGAGGAACCATTTCGCCACCGATTTTAGAAAATCGCGAGAGCCGGTCGGTGATGGTCAGGAATCCATCGTCATCTAATGCGGCAATGTCTCCTGTGATATACCATCCATCCCGCATCACTTGGGCAGTGAGGTCTTCTCGGCCCAAGTACCCGTTCATGACGTTCGGCCCTTTCACCAGCAACATGCCCGGTGTGCCTGAAGGCAGGGGAGTGTATGTGTCGGGATCGACGATTTGGACCGACACACCAGGAAGGGGCTGGCCCACGGTTCCACGGCGTGAAGCCGGTTGGTAGTAGCCGGCGGCGCGAAAGTCCGGGCAATTGACGGCAATCACGGGGGCGCATTCTGTGACTCCATAGCCTTCGATTGGTCCAACTCCAAATGTGTCCTCGACCGCCTGGGCGAGACGAGCATGAAGCTTTTCCGCACCAGTGAGGATCACCCGGACCGAACTGAATTGCTCCGGAGTACAACGACGGGAATAGAGCTGCAAGAACGTCGGCGTGGTGACGAGAAAGGTGATGCCATGTTTCCTGATCAGTTCACCGATGGCGGTCACATCAAGCGGCGAGGGATGAAAGATCATCGAGGCATTGTTGGACATCACGAACCAGAACACCATGTATCCGAAGGAATGGAAGAAGGGGAGGATGCCGAGCACACGTTCATCTTGATACAGATGGAGCATCTGTGTCGCGCCTTGGCAGTTGGAGTCGACGCTGAAATGGGAGAGCATGACGCCTTTGGGTTCGCCGGTGCTGCCGCTGCTGAAAATGATCGTGGCTAGGCTGTCAGGGGTAAGTGGGGTGGTCTGCCCGCAGGCCCGTTCGATGATGTGACAGGGAGCGAAGAGGGCCAGCAAGGCCGCCTGAAGTTTGTGCTTCGCGCCGATCGTTTTTGCGAGGTCTTCCAACCAGATGATCGATGGACCATCCGGCAGGTCAAGCTTGGCCTTCTCGACGAACAGACGGCTGGTCACAATGGTACGAAGTCCGGCGAGTTGTACCGCGGCTTCCAATCCGGACTTTCCGACCGTGTAGTTTAGATTCACGATGGTCTTGCCGCAGAGAGGAGCGGCGACGTTCACCAAAGCACCGGCGACTGTGGGTGGCAGAAGCACGCCGACCCGCTCCTGTTTGCTCCAAAAAGGGCGAAGGGTTCTCGCCAGGACAATTGACCCGATTAAGGCTTGCAACGATGAGACGTGGGGGCGATTCTGGTCGGCCATGGCCAGGCGGAATGGAGCACGGCGCATCGAACGAATAAATTCCCGATGGAGTGGACGGCGATGGGGCTTCCTCAGCTGCCAAGCGGCTTCACCCAGCTGGCGGATCGTTCCGCGCAGCTCATGGACAGACGTCGTGGGAGGCAGAGGAGCTCCAAATGAGACGGTGACGGGGTAGGGGAGCTGCTCCGGGATCTTCCACAAAAATTTCCCACGATTGAAGCTGAAGATGCTGCCCCACACGCGATCCAAGTGGACTGGAATAATTGGAGTAGAGCGCCCCTTGACGATCCGTTCGAATCCTCGCCGGAACGGCAGGAGCGTTCCGGTGCGGGTGATCTGGCCTTCAGGGAAGATGCAGACGAGATCACCACGATCAAGCGCAGAGCTCGCTTCCCGGAGCGCCTTGAGAATGATCCGCAACCCACCATGGGATGAGATAGGAATCACGCCGAGCGCCTTCATGAAAGGTTTGAAGATGGGTAGCTCGGCATACTGAGAATCCACGAGAAATCGCACGGGGCGATCCGAACTGCTGATCAGCAGAAACCCGTCGATAAAGGAGACATGATTGGGAACAAGCAGTGCCCCTCCGGTTTGGGGAACATGGTGTTGTCCCACGATTCGGAGACGGTAGAGGGTGTTGGTCAGAATCACGAGCATCATCCGGATGGCGGTGTCCGGCAAGATCCATAGCGCCCACAGTGTGCCGATCACGGTCATCCCGGCCGTCGTCAAGAAAATGCCGGTAGTGGAAAGACCGGCGTTTGCCAATGAACCCCCGGCCAGGGAGCCCAAGAGGATGCCGGTGAAGACGCAGGTGTTGGAAACTGAAATCACGGCACCACGCCGGTCTGGCGGTGATTTCCACTGGAGAATGGCATTTAAGGACACGAAGATGAACGCACTGGAAATCCCAAGGGCTCCCAACAAGAAGAAGGTTCCCATGAGAAGAGGTTTCAGGATGCCGAGTAGAAACAGCGCCAGGAACACCCCGATGGCACCCAAGGGGATCAGCCCGTACTCCACGCGGTTTCGTGAGATTCTGCCGACCAATATGGCGCCGATTCCGATGCCAACCGATAGCACTGTGAGCGGAAGTCCCGACTGCGCGTCGGAGAGTTGGAGCACCGCTTTCGCATAGACGATCACATTTTGCATAAACAAACTTGCGATCGTCCAGAAGCAGATTTCCATGGGAATGGCCATGCGCAACATGCGCTCGGTCCGAATTGCCTCCCATGCGATGCGGAGCGTTGCGCCCACGCCACCCTCCGTGCGGGCTGGCACCACCGGCGGAATGGAAAACGCTGTGACAAGGCCGATGACCGACAGGATGGTGAGCGCCAGCGGAGCCAGCCACGTCCGGTCGCCGGCCAGCTGCAAGAGAAAGCCTCCGGCAGCAGTTCCCAGTAAAATGGCCGAAAAAGTCCACAGCTCCAAGAGCCCGTTGCCGGCGGCCAGCCGTTCATGAGGGATCAGCTCCGGAAGAATTCCATATTTCGATGGGCTAAAGAGCGCACTGTGGACACCCATCCCACAGAGGACGATCAGAGGAAGCATGCCACCGGCTGGATTGATCCAGAGTGCGACGGTACCGGCTGCCATCAAGAGGATCTCGACGACTTTGATCGTAATGATGACCGTCCGCTTACTCACGCGATCGGCGAGGGTGCCGCCGATAAGTGAGAGAAGCACCAACGGCAGGGTGAAAATGATGAAGGCCTTTGCGGTTTGGGTTTGCGCGACGGTTTCCAGCTCAGGTCCTGGAGCCATCCCGGCGGTCGCCTGCCGGATGGCGAGCAAGGCCACCATCAGTTTCCAGGCATTGTCGTTGAAGGCTCCGCAGAACTGTGCAGTCAGGAGGCCATGCAGGGAGCGGGAAACAGGTTGTTGGTCTGGACCGGCCGCGGTGGTCATTCGTGTGGGCTATTGTGCCTGATTGTGATGGCTTGGGGAAATAGGCAAGCCGTCCAGTTCCATAATTCTCAGGGCATTTGTCGTTGGACAGGGGCCTGGCCTCAGCTGGTAGTCGAACGTGAGAGCCCCGTCCGACACCGGTTCTTGGAAATGGGCGTTCCGTAGTCGTGGGAAGACCTGTTCTCGGTTGGCTAACTCCAAATCATGCGTGCTGACCAGGTCGAATCCTTCTCCCTTCGAAAGGGCGGTGATATGGGCTTGGCTGCCGATGAGATGTTCGCGGTTGTTGGTGCGCTTGAAGATTTCGTCGAACTGAACAATCAGGAGGCTACGCAGGGAGCGGGAAACAGGTTGTTGGTCTGGACCGGCTGCGGTGGTCATTCGTGTGGGCTATTGTGCCCGATTATGAGGGGCTTGGGAAATAGGCAACCCTTCCAGTTCCATGATTCTTAACGCGTTCGTCGTTGGGCAAGGGCCTGGCCTCAGCTGGTAGTCGAACGTGAGAGCCCCGTCCGACACCGTTTCCTGGAAGTGGGCGTTCTGTAGTCGTGGGATGGCCTGTTCCAGGTCCGCGAGTTCCAAATCATGCGTGCTGACCAAGCCGAATCCTTGTCCCCTCGAGAGCGCAGTGATATAGGCCTGGCTCCCGATAAGCCGTTCACGGTTGTTGGTACCCTTGAAGATCTCGTCGATCAGAAAAAGTACGGGAGCCACGGTACGCTCTTCGGTGACATCGAGGATCGTTTTGAGTCGTTTCACTTCCGCGTAGAAGAACGACAGACCGGCATCGAGCGAGTCGCCAACACGGATGCAACAGGCCAACCGGCTCCAGGTCCACTCAAACGACTGGGCACACACAGGGGCACCGGCTTGAGCTAAGCAGAGATTAATGCCGATGGTTCGGAGAAACGTACTCTTGCCCGACATATTTGAGCCGGTGATGAGGTAGATCGAGCCTAGTTCGGTCAGCCGCACATCGTTCGCGATACGTGTACCTGGAGGCAGCAAGGGGTGTGCGAGTCGGTGTGCGCGGAGAGTCGGGGGAACGCTCTGTTGTCCATCAGCGACGGTGAGAGGAGTCGGCCAGATGTAGTCATGATGCAGATAGGCAAAGGTCGCAAGCGCCGACGCGGCTTCGACTTCAGCCAGGGCATCGAGCCATTGCGGGAGCGCCTGTTGGATCTGGTCTTGGATATGGATCAGTCGGCGCAGAAACCAGAGGTCCCATGGACCGATCGCATTCATCGTCAGGTGGACGAGGGGGTGGGCTTTAATACTGATGGCGTGCAGCGTGCGCGCGGCCTGCTGGAGTTGTCGTGTCGGACTAACGGTGCCGATCAGGGTGGCCCAGGTCGACGCCAGCGTGGTATCCCGTCGCGCGGCGTATCGCTCAATCGAGCCAAGAACCGTAGCGAGACGTTCAGTTTCGTGATGGAGGCCGACCGCATGTTCGAGCAACTCCTCTCCCTGATCGGTCATAAAGTAGATGGCTACATAGGCGGCGAACGAAAACATCCAGTAGCCGGGGAGCAGTCCGAACAGCGTGGCGAAGCCCAGTCCGAGCGTCGTCAGGGCAAGGAGGGCCTGGACGGAAAGGATGGTGTTCAGGTGGGGAAGGCCGAGCCGGTGCTCGATGACCGCAGCCAACCGCTTACCGTTGATCTCTTGGTCGCCCGTGAGTTTGGCGTCGAGTGTGAGTCGGTCACGCAATAAGGGACGAGAGGTCAGTTCCTTGACCAGCGCTTGCCTGCGATGCCACTCCGCCGGGGACGGCGGCTGGTTGAGGAGCCAGCTGTGCAACCGTTCCCGGCCCTGGTCAGAGATGGTGGTGTCGAGCAGATGGGTCAGAGAATGGGGACCAAAGAGATCGAGGTCTGTCGCGTAGGGGTGAGAGCTCGGTCCAACCGCCGATCTTGTCGGGATGTTTGCCCAATCTAACGCGATGCGGGCCAGGTGGGTCTGCTTAATGTGCTTCCACTGGCGGAGCCGATGAATCTGGGTCTCCACCTTGTTATGATAGGCCGCCACGGCGACAAAGATGGCGAGGAAGAGCGCGAGTGACAGGTTGCCGCTGTTGTACCAGTTGAGTTTATAGAGGGTGACGGTACACATGAGGCCGATCAAGAAGAGCGCCAGCCGCCATCTGGTGAACGTGGCGCTGGTTTTCGTGCCGTGAGCAATGAGGCGGTCTGCTCGCCTGATGATCGTCTCAATCTGGAGGGTGCGTGGGCGTACCATAACAGGCGACCTTACTGGAACGGGTGGGGGACGTCAAATCATGAAGCGTATCTCGTGAAGCGTGACAACTCAGATAAACCATCGAGACGAAAAGCGGACCATTTTTGACAATGCCGAATGATTGGGTAGATGTGTGCATTCATGGTTCTTTCGATACTGGCGAATTGCTGAGCCGCCTGGACGATGCAGAGGTGCAGGGAGCCTGGGAAGATGAAGGGAAGGTCCATCTCTATTGGGCGGAGGCCCAGTGGACTGAGGCTCGGCTTTCATCGCTCCGTGCAGCCCTTGCTGATGTGACGGAATCAAGTCAGGAGCAATCGCTGTCCGTGACGCTGGTACCGGCTCAAGACTGGAACGACGCCTGGGCTCGTTCCGTCAAGCCGCTTCGTATCGGTCGAGTCGTCATTCGTCCCAGTTGGGAACCGGTGACGCTTACTCCTCGTGATCTCGAGATCATCTTGGATCCCAAGCAAGCCTTCGGCACAGGGCACCACGCGACGACACGCATGTTGCTGGAGTGGTTGCAAGAGCACATTCGCGGGGGTGAAGAGATTCTGGATGTGGGAACTGGTAGTGCGATTCTGGCGATGGCGGCGGTCAAACTTGGTGCAAATTCTGCCATCGGTATCGAAATTGATCCGGTTGCCGTCGACTGCGCGAAAGAATATGTCGAGCAGAACGGGTTGCTTGATCAGATCGAGCTTGTGTGTGGAACGCTGGCTGATCTGCCGCAAGAGAAACGGCAGGATGCCGGTCTGGTACTGGCGAATCTTGATCGGCAAACGGTCTTAAGCCTTGGGGAGGACTTGGCATCCGTTGCGTTTGGAGGGGCGAGGGTTCTGGTCTCCGGCATTCTTGTGGAGCAAGAATCTGAGATCGTCGAGCGGTTTTCTAACTTAGGTCTAGTCTGTGCTGACCGGCGGGATGATGAGGGGTGGGTGGTGATGCAGTTCTTGAAACCAGAATCCTGTGAGGGAGAAGCCTGACGATGTCGACCGGACCACCGTATCCACATGTGCATCAGATCAACATTTCCGATGGAGGTGTGCCGAAACTTCCAGTCTTGGAAGCCAAGGTGAGCGAACAGGGTGTGGATGGCGATCGGCAGCGCAATCTCAAGTTTCACGGAGGCCCAGACCGCGCCGTCTGTTTGTATTCGCTCGAGCTGATTGAGCGGCTTCAGGATGAAGGTCACCCCATCGATCCAGGCTCTACCGGAGAAAATCTGACCCTGTCCGGCTTGAACTGGGACCAGGTGTGTCCTGGCGTGCGGCTCAGGATTGGTCCTGAGCTCCAGCTTGAGGTGACGAGCTATACCACCCCCTGCCACCACAATGGTCGATGGTTTCGCGATGAGGATTTCTCACGCATTGCACAAAAACTGAACCCCGGCTGGAGTCGGGTCTATGCGAAGGTACTGCGGGGTGGGATCGTCAGACCGGGAGACGTCGTAACAATTGAGTCGTAACACGTACAAATATTTGGGGCTAGAGTTACGGGTTTGGAGTTTCTCGTCTCGAACGTCATGCGAAACGTTGAACTCGCGACTTGAAACCTTAGACTCACGAGTGACGAAGGGTGAGGATGATGGATCGAACACTTGAACCAGAACTCATGGATGATCTTAAACAGGCGGAGGCCTACGCGCGCGCCGACTTCGAAGAAGAGAATCAGGGATTCGTCGAACGGTTTAAAGAGTACTTTCCAGATTTTTCGCAAGGGACGGTATTGGATATCGGCTGCGGGCCAGGCGATATTCCCATCCGGTTCGCCAAGTTCTATCCGACCTGCCAGGTCATCGGCATCGATGCTTCGATTCCGATGATTCAGCTGGGGGAGCAGGCGGTAAAACAAGCAGGTTTATCCGATCGCATTACGCTGCGCTGTGAACGGTATGAAGAGGTTGCTGGAGCGAGAATCGCCGATGCCGTGATCTCGAACAGCCTGCTTCATCATCTGCCGTACCCGTTACAGTTCTGGCAGAAGATTCGCCAGCTCGTGAGGCCAGGAGCGCCGGTGCTGGTGATGGATCTGCTCCGTCCGGAGTCTCCGGAAGCAGCCCAAGCCATCGTCGATCAATACGCCGCCAACGAGCCGGATATCTTGCGCCATGACTTCTATAATTCGCTGCTCGCAGCTTTTACCGAAGACGAAATCGGTTCCCAGCTGGCCCGCATGAATCTCACGCGGTTGTTGATCGATGTGCCGGATGATCGGCATTGGGTGGTCGGAGGGATCATTTATTAGGCGTGGTAAGGAAGGGCTGTCATTCCTCGCCAAGCTCAGATAAACCAGACCTCCAGGGCTTGACCCAGAATAGGCGGTCAAGGAGCATTTAAAGGGTGGTTCTTGGCGGAATCTGATTGATTGCGTAGTATCTACCATGTAGATACTTACCGGAGTATGCAGCATGAAAACGAGAGCGCAGAAGTGGGGGAATAGTTTGGCGGTACGAGTCCCGAAGAGCGTTGCCGCGCAAATAGGACTCAAGGCACAAGACGATTTAGACATCGAAGTTCGAGATGGCAATGTCGTCTTGAAACCACAACTTCGCTGGGTATATCGGCTCGACGATCTGCTTAGACGAATTACCAAGAAGAACGTTCACAATGAAGACGATTCAGGGGGACCGGTGGGGCGCGAGAGCTGGTGATGAAGAAGTCCAAATATGTTCCGAACCGTGGCGAGATCGTCTGGCTGCAGTTTAACCCACAAGCTGCTCACGAATAGGCGGGACATCGTCCGGCACTCGTTCTCTCGCCGGCCAGGTACAATAAGGTCAGTGGCCTCACGCTATGTTGCCCGATGAGCAGTCACCAGGAGGGCTATCCCTTCGAAGTTGTGGTCAGTGATGACCCCCATCGAACAAGTGTCGTTTTGGCGGATCAAATCAAGAGCCTTGACTGGAGGACTCGACAAGCGGTCAAGAAAGGTGTCGTCTCATCTGCCGTGCTCGCGGAAACCTTGAGTAAGCTGCAGACGTTGCTCTAAGTAGGGTGCTCAAGCGATGAAAGACGACCTTCGATCCGAATACGACTTGACTAAACTGAAAAAGGTCGGGCGGGGAAAATATTATAAGCAGGCCATGGCGGGAACAAATCTTGTGCTTGTCGATCCAGATTTGGCAAAAGTGTTTCCCGATTCGGCTTCCGTAAACCGAGCCTTGCGGGTTTTGTGTGACGCGGCTGGTAAGTCAGCTCAACCATCCCGGCGTTCCACCCAAAAGTCGGCACCTCAAAAGCGATCAACTGCATAGTTGCTCCACGCTTCTTTGGCGTCCTTCTTAAGAATTTGACCAAAGTGTTGGAATCAGGTCTCCGAGTGAGTCCCCTTCACTGAGGACGAGGACGAGAGCGGCTCGCAACTTGCCCGCATGAATCTCACGCGATTGTTGATTGACGAACCATGAGTCTAAGGGGTCGCCCATCTCGAAGGCTCCGGTCAAGAGGGCACAGCCGATCATGCCCTCCGTATCCTACAAACGGGGCGAGGTCTCCGACGACGTCTTCCCTCGCCATGGTGGTCGCGTGACTCCGTCGCATCCCGGTTGTCGTCGTCAGCAGTGTCAGCTCGGATTTGAGCCGCACCAGTCACCCATCAGGATCAAGGCGTGGGAGCGAGCCCCGTCGGGGATCCACTCCAGCCCCTGGCACCTCGTGCCCCAGACAACCGTCGGTTCCCGGCCGTGTCCAGCATACCTACGCACAGGACGTCTGGCTACCAGCGGGCTGGCGCCAACCCCATCATGGCTCACGGTCGAGGCGTCTCAGTCCCCACGCCAGTGGCGAGGGAGTTGAAGGGGGAAGACCGGGGCTAATCGGGAGTGCGAGGTGTGGCCTCAACCCCTTTGCGAGCTCCCAGCTCCCCCCAGCTCTGCCGCGCCTAGCCAAAAGCGCGGGACAGATCGAATGGCACCTGCGCACGGAGCATGTGATAGCAGGCCCGCGCCAATTTATGGGCCACGGCCTTCAGCGCCACAAGGGGATGCGTCCGTGCCTGCTTGCGCTGATAATACGTGCGAATCACGGCCTCATAGCGAATGGCGAAGTGCGCCGCCTCGATGAACGCCCAGCTTAAATACTTGTTGCCGTTCTTCGTGTTGCCAGCCCCTTTGCGTTTGCCGTTACTCACATGTTCGCTGCCGACACAGCGACAGTAGGAGGCGAAGTGTCCCACGGTCGCAAACCGCCGCAGGTCACCGGCTTCCAGGAGAATGGTGCCCGCCAAGATCGGCCCGATTCCGGGGACGGTCTGTAAGAGCACATAGCCCGGCTGAGTCCGCCCCGCTTCCCGAACCGTGCCCTCAATCGTGTGAATCTCGTGCTCCAGACATTGCAGCACAGCCAACGAACTGCTGACCGATTGCACATGTTCGGGAAATGGCACAAGTGCCTGAATGCCCTCTGGGGTGAGCTGTCGAAGCCGAGGGAGGGAGAGCCGATTGCCAGTCAGTCGTGTCAGCAGGCTTTGTAGGCTCAGCACGACCATGGTCTTGTGCCGAACCAACTGACTGCGCTTCCGCAACAAGTCCCGCACGGCCCGTTCCGCTTTGGGGTAAATGTACCCGGTAGGGAGCAAACCTAGCCGGAGTAAATGGGCTAACCACTGCGCATCGTGTTGATCGTCAACATGCTTGAGCCCACTATACTGCGGCAGGGCTGGTGCATGAGCGAGGTGGACCCGGTACCCTGCTTCCATGAGCCCGTCGACTAACCAGTACCAATTATAGGTGGACTCAACGACCACGCCCTGCAGCGTGGTCTGATACGGTGTTAAGGCCGTGAAGATCACGGCCAGGTCATTGCGGAGGCGTTTCTGATACAGCACTCGATCCGCTTCATCAATCACGACCAGCACACTATTCGTGGCATGGAGATCAATGCCCGCATAACACATCATCGCAACCTCCTCGGTTAAAGTGGATGAGCCCGTCGCGTTAGCAACGACTCTACTCTTCAAGAGAGGAGCCTTCGAGATGATTATCGGGAGTCTTTATGTAACGTTTGAGAGGCAAGCGATATCAGAAACAGACTCCCGACCTTTGTCTTCCGCTCTCGACTTGAATTTCAAGCTCACGAGATCTCTGTTTACCCTACTGCAACGGTCTGCGGCTCTCGTGCCGCTAGGCTCTTTCGACGGTTGCTGGCAATGGTGCGGTCGATCATCGCGCCGCAATTGAGGCATTTCCAGGCGTAGAACACGACAAAGAAATCCGAGAGCCGCTCCAACATCATCGTCCCCTGACACTTCGGACATTCCATCGATTCCTCCTAAGGTGGTAGGTTCACAACTGAATATATGTTCAAGCAAGAGCTGCGCCATGCTGATGCAGTTCAGTTTCTCAAGGATTATGTAATACGTAAGAAAATATACGTTATATAATTACAAAAGATTGACGCTGTACGAGAGTTATTTCGTCAATGTTTTGTCTAGAAGGGGATCATGGGAGTATTCAGCTGGGGGTGAATCGTGAATTGAGCGGGATGGAAGGTCTAAGGTCGGATACCTCCCATGGCAATGCTCTGGCGGGTAGCTTCGCGTACCTGATGTGGAGAACTATATTCGTGGAGTCATTCAGAGCCAAGACGCTGTGGTAGTCTCTGACCCGAAACGGATGGGAGCCAATGTTAGAAGCTGATTCTCATTGGAAACGATGGGATGTATACAGAGCCATCTCGTTTCTAGCCTCTCATTTCTGCAGGGGCACTGATGTTCCCTTATTGCTCCCGTTTGTATGAGTGTGTAGGATTGGGCATTCTGTACACCGCATTTCGCAGAGGTATCATGCCTCAAAGTATTGTGATAGGTAACAGCCTTATGCGACAGGAGATGAAAGCTACGGAGCCCCCGACTAAAAAAGGCGGTAGTCGAGGAGGGACTTCGGTTGCTCATGAAGGTCAAGAGACAAGAGAGCATTCGTCGATTGCGGGGAAAGGTCGCGTGGGAAGGGCCTCAGTGTGGCGGGTGAGAGCGATAGTCACATAGTGCCTTGCTCATGGTAGTCAGGTTCCTGCCCAGCTGTGCAGTCTAGGCCATCGTAAGGTTGAGGAGTATTGTGAAACAACTGTGTGATCGTGCCATTGTGATCGCATTCCTCGTTCTGTACGCCGCCGTTTCTGTTGGCTGCAGTGATCATGAGAGTATTCTGGTGATCGAGAAGCCAACGGAAGTCTATGCCATCACGCAGGCCGCTTCTGCGCCAGACCCGAACGTGAACATTGAGCCGGGGAAGGTTATTACGACGCTCCAGGCTGGTGAGACGGCCAATGTGGTGGCGGTGTATCACGGCCAAGCGCATGACGGTTTCAAGGTCAAGCTCGCCAACGGGACCGAGGGACTCATCATGGCTGGCGATACATTCAAGGTCACGTCCCGGTGAGTTCTTTGTGTCCTATGAAGTTCAGGCACCTTTTTTGCGTTCATTTCTAGCCTCTTGTACAAGCCTGCCGTCATCGATTACTGTTAATGCCCATGGAAGAAGAGTCGCGAGAACCAGTAGGGCCGGATGACGCAGCCGACAAGGTCATCATTTACTGGGAGCGGGAATATTCCACCGCCTTTCCGCCGGAGCGCCTGAAGTTAGATTTCCATCCGCATCGGCCAATGATGAGCAACATGGCGCTGGAGGAGCAGCGGGCACTTGCGGCCAGCGGATACAAGGTGTTGCCGGACGACTGTGGACCGGTCAGGACGGTAGGGAACTATGGGTGGCTGATTCGCTGTCCGGTCGACGTGAAACTTCGGCGCACGGCGTCCGGAGTTCAGTGGCAGTCGCCGCCTATTTTGCCGGAAGAGCGACTATTGGGGTACAAGAGCTTCACCGGGATGTATGTCGATTTGATTCTGAACAGCGGCTATCCAAAGCTCTGTTGCGGAGTCCGTCTCTACTATCCCAAGCATGTCGGCCTGATGATGAAGGATTTGCCCAACCATTTCTATCACTACCCGGACCGGACGTTTTCTATTTGGGAGGGGATCAAAACACAGGAGTACAAGCGCACGCCGAATCAGTATGCCTGGTTGTCCGACTATGAAGCCTTCACGGCCAATTTTCTGTTACAGCTGCACAAGCCGACGACGATTAAACGTGGTGATCCCATCGGGGTGATCCTGCCGGTACTCCTCCCAAAACAGTTCGTCCTCCAAGAAATTCAGCATCCCTGAGTTATTCCAACCATGCTTGACTCATGGGCACTTCTGCTGCAGTTGCAGGTGGCGCGCAGGTGGGCCAACAGGCCGCTGCGACGCTTCACGAGATCCGTGATTCGCAGCGAACCGTCACGAAGGATGCGGGGCAGCGCTCTGTAGGGGATCTCTCTGGAAGGCTATTGGAGCGCATCCGGTGGGGTTTTGAGGAGTTTGGCGAATCGATTCTTGTCGATCGCCTTTTCATAGGCCTCTTCCGGCGAGATCCATTTTTTTGTGAGGAGATCCTGAATGGCATCATCCAGCGTCTGCATGCCGATGTTTTTCCCGGTTTGCATCTGCGACGCAATCTGAAACGTCTTCGCGTCTCGGATGAGATTACCAACGGCTGGGGTGCATACCAAAATCTCCAGGGCCGCACAGCGACCCTTTTGATCGATTCGCTTGAAGAGGTTCTGTGCAACGATGACACGCAGGGCCGTGGAAAGGGTATTCCGAATCTGCGGCTGTTCGGATGCGGGAAAGACTTCGATGATGCGGTCCACGGTCTTGGCGGCGTTCTCTGTGTGGAGTGTCCCGAATACCAAGTGTCCGGTTGCCGCAGCTTCGACGGCCAAGGCGATTGTTTCGAGATCCCGCATTTCCCCGACGAGAATGATATCCGGATCCTCCCGAAGGGCTCCCCGCAGCGCAGATCCAAACGTGATGGTGTGTAAGCCGACTTCACGGTGATTGACGATGCAGTTCTTACTCTGGTGGACGAACTCGATCGGATCCTCAACAGTGAGAATATGGTCCTTCCTGTGGCGGTTCGCATAATCGACCATGGCTGCGAGCGTCGTGGACTTTCCGCTGCCGGTCGGACCGGTGACGAGGACCAACCCTTTGCGTAGCATAGCCGCGCGCGTCAATACCGGCGGCAGCGCGAGGTCTTCGGCGGAGACGATGGTCGTTGGAATCTTCCGAAACACGGCTCCAATGCCGTGCTTGTGGTTGAAAAAGTTTGAGCGGAAGCGGGCGACTCCGGGAATCTCATACCCGAAGTCGACATCTCCTGTTGATTCAAAGACTTCCTTCTTCGGTCCTGGCGTGATCTCGTAGAGAAGGTCATGGAGGGCTTGGTTATCGAGGATCGCATTCCCCGGGAGACGTTCCAGCTCACCGTGGATGCGAAATGCGGGGGCTTGTCCTGCAATCAAGTGCAGGTCCGAGGCCCCATGCTCGATCATCATGCGGAAGAGTTCATCTATCTTGGGCATCGTGCTCAGCCTCCTGTCCTTCCCGTTGTAGTATACGGATTCTTGTTGTATCGACAAATGAAACTCAGATCTTGGACAAGCCTTTAGCCCACGGTATATATGGACACTTCGGCCGTAATCGCCGATCCGTTGTTGCGACAGGCCGGCGGCCTGCGGGCTCACTCCGCGGACTCTCGACGTACCGCACGAGTACGTTTTAGCTCGTCTGGGATCCGCGCGACGGTCTCACGAGGCGGCTTGGTGATTTCGTTCTTCGACGGTGCTCGGGACTCTGAGCTAGTCGATAGGCGACGAACCGTCATGAATAATGCGGACTGGCCCAAGCTTATCGGGCGTCGGTGTTGGGTGACTCTTGTGGTTCCGGTGGAGGTAACATTTCTGCTTCAGGTAGGGCATCCTCGGGATTGTAGGATTGGGAGGTGATTGGTGGAGAATCAATCGGTGCCCAATTGCCGGGATCTACTGGCGAGACTTCCGCCACGGGTGAGACAGGTGTCGCTGGTCTCTTCACGACTTTTCGATGAACGGACTGCAACGGTGTTGATCGCGACGGGGGAGACGATTGGAGTTGAGACTGAGGTTCAGAAAGGGCTGGTGTGAGGGCTGGAGCTGGGTGAATCTGTGGACGATGGATCAGGCTGTGCCGGCCACGCCCACCGTCGGCACCTTCTGCAACCTGCCATGAGGAGAGCATGACCAGCATCATCAATAGAGGGAGAACTGTTGATTTGTGAACGTCAATCATGGTGATGGATCCCCCCTCCCAGAGGGCCGGAACACAGTCTAGAAATCAGGGGGTTATGCAACCCACATGCTAGCCGCGCGCACAGAGCTGGACTAACGAGGCCGGATCGAAGCCCTGCGTTATGCTTCGTTTGTGTCAGATAGTGACAAGAATGGCCGCGGGTAACTTGCCAGTCTGTACGAATTGCCACCGTAGGGGTGAACCAATTGGTACAGCTTTCCTGCCAGGGTGAGGCTTCTCAGCAGCAAAACTAATGGAGACTGGTTAGTCTGGCTGGTTAGAAAGGTACTGAATCAACCAGTCGGTGATCACCGTCGTCATCCGCTTGAAATCCTCACCCTTTGTAAACTGATGGTCGGCGCCTGGGAGCATTTCGAGGTGTTTCTTCACCTGTAGCCTGTCGTACAACTGTCGGCTCTGATGAAGCGGGACGTGCTCATCCTTGTCACCCTGGACGATGATGGTCGGTGCGTTGATCGACCGTGCAGGGTCATAGGCAATTCGATGCAGAGCATCGTCATAAAAGGCGTAGCGGAGCCGGATTCGGTCAGGACCACCCATGATATTGGGAATCGTGTCCGTTGCCTTCCATCGTGCCATCTCATCGTCCCCGAATCCCAAGCGTAATTCCTCCGCGAAATCGACGACCGGGCATTTGAGTGCCAGGCAAGCCAGATCGGTCCGCTGAGAAGCCGTCAGAATTGCAACCAGCCCGCCGAAGCTCGATCCCATCAGTCCAATCCGTCGATAGCCTTGTTGCTTCAGTAGGTCGATGGCGGCCTGTGCCTGCTGCACTCCGAGGGTCGTGGTGATCTGTTCGAAGGGGCCGTCGCTTTCCCCCTGCCCAAAGAAGTCAAAGCAACAGGTGCCGATTCCATGGTCGATCAGCAACCGCGTGAGGGTCTTATTCGTTGAGCTGGTTTTTGAGGACAAAAACCCGTGGCACAAGACGGCAATCTTGTCCGTTCCTCCTGGAGGGAGGGTCACAATCGAGGCGACTCGATGTCCCTGGGGATCAAGAAAGGAGAAGCGTTCTTCCACGAGGGCATTCTACCAGAGTTGGCGTGGGTGGGTAGAGGCGAGACCAAGATTGTAAGCGAGGTCTGTCACTCCCGCTCCAAGAAGTAAAAATGATCAGTCGGGCCGTGGCCGTGGCCGATTGCCAAGCCATGCCGAATGGCTTGCGTGACGTAGGCCTTCGCCGCTTGTGCGGCATCCAAAACAGAACGACCTCTGGCAAGGTGCGCGGCCAGCGCAGAGGCAAACGTACAGCCGGTGCCATGGGTATGGCGTGTCTCGATGAACTCGCCCTTCAGGACATTGAAGAACCGGCCGTCGTAGAGGAGATCCGTCGCCCGTTCGCTGAGCAGGTGGCCTCCTTTGATCAGCACGTGCTTGCACCCGAATCCATGGATGACCTTTGCGGCTCGTCGTGCATCGGCCAAGGAGGTGATCTGGATTCCCGACAACTGCTGAGCCTCATGAATGTTCGGAGTGACCACGAAGGCGAGCGGCAGCAGCTGCGTCTTTACGGCGTTGACGGCTTCGGGTCGTAAGAGGGGATGGCCGCTCTTTGAGACCATCACCGGGTCTACCACGAGGGTGGCGATCTTTTGAAGAGTCAGCATCTTGACGACGATCTCCACGATGGCCGTCGACGACAACATCCCGGTTTTCACGGCAGCGACATCGAAATCGTCGAAGACGGCATCGAGTTGGGAGGCGATGATGCTCGGTGGCAACTCAAAGACGTCCGTCACTTCCTCGGTATTCTGAGCGGTGATGGCCGTGATGACCGACATGGCGAAGACACCATTGGCAGACATGGCTTTAATATCGGCCTGAATGCCGGCTCCTCCACCGGAATCCGATCCGGCAATCGTCAGGACTTGCTTGATGGTCTGTGGCATTGGTCGCTCTCTAATTCGGATGCTGAAAAATTCCGCCAGCGTCGTTCTCGCCCCACTCAGAGGCTCAACGTACCGAAGCGTACGCCTCACCTCTTCGCTCGCTGAGGCCTTGCCGGACGGTCTTTTTGAGCATCCTCACGTTGTTGTGGTGTGAATGCCGCACGGAACACTCCAGCTCCGTTGTTGGCAAAAACCGATTGTCTCTGAAATCTGCTAAGGCACGACTGCTCCGGGACTAGGAATTGGTTCCAATCTCAATCCATCGATGGTAAATGAGGCATCGTGCCTTGGTAACTGCTCATGAAACAATAATGCGAACTTAGAACCTGAGGCGGTCGACGGTTGAGTGAATATGAAAACTGCGCGCTGCTTTCGACGAGGAGACAGTTCGATGCCCCTCGTACAGAGGCCTTCACGGTTCTGTGCAACGGTCTGATGCCATACGCTTCCATGTTCGTCCTTCAGCACCGTGTTTTGCAAGTGACAGAGCAGCTTGAGGTCACGCAGTGAATGATTTGCAACCGTGACATCCAGCTTGACCTGGCCGTTTAGTCGTGTAATCGATGTAATGATAAACTCATACGCGTCGTTTCGGTGCGTTCCTATTCCGAGCGGTGGGGCTGGTTCTTTCGGCTGCTCGACGGGCAGTGCTCCAGGGAGAACATCTTCCTTTTTGAAGAACGTGCTCAGGGGGCCGGTTTTCGGGAAGATCGTGCGGGTGGCGCTGATCGATTGAGCCTGTTTCGGCGTGATCAGCCGGACGGTCACTTGTAGGCCTTCGGGTGTTTCGCTGTAGGTGCCGGATACGAATAGGTCGGCGCGTATGGCCTTGGCGGCACGCCGGACCGCCTTGGCGTGGGGTGGATCGATGTGCTCAAGCTGCATCTTTTTCATGGTTGAGTAGAGCAGTGTGCGGTCGACTGTGGTCAGTTCACCTGCCACCATGATTTGTGTCCCAAGCTCTTCGGCGAGAAATTGTCCAACCGGTGTCGGTTCACCCTGTGAGTCGGTAAAGTCGAGCACGGCGAGGCGTTGCTTCTTCGCCTTGGCAGCTCGCTCTGTCACATCTTCTGCCAACTGTTTGAGGCTGTCTTCGTAACTCGCAGACGCCCATGATAATGGTGGAAAGGGAAACGGTAAGACAAGGGTGATCAGAAGGAGCAGCAAGCCAATCATACGCATGAATGGTTGTCATTATACTCAGCATGATGCCGGTGTCTAGCGGGCCACAAAAACCGGTTCATGGTCGGAGTCCCGTGGTGCTTGTTCCCGTGCTGTATTTGAGGAATCTCAGATCATTACGAATGTGAAGTCGCTGATGGAATGGAGGCGATGGGTTCAGTTTCCTTGCCATACCAACCTTTCTCGCGATAGGTTGTGCGCTCTCCTCGATCGATCTCTGCTCCTATCCAAGTAGCTACTGCTTCATCTTTGAACTCGACACCATCTTCCCTCGAGAATGGTTCTGCGGATCAGCGAAGCCACACGTCTCAGTCGTAATCCCCTCCTCCTAGCAATCGTATCCTTTTAGATAAGCGACATATCTTTTTAGATATGCCACGAACCGCAAGAATTTAGCATGAATCTCGGAAAGTGTTGAAAAATATACAGACAGCAATGGGAATCGCATTGGTACGTATCTTGATCTATTCGCGTATCGAAGTGAGTCATGGACCATCGTTACCGGGGAACGGAAGGGACATGCGATGCACCACAAGTATAAAAAAGGTGGTAGGACGCAATGAGTAACAAGTCGGGGACTTCAAGCCAAATCATTTCGCTCCCTCAGGGTGGTGGTGCCGTGCGCGGCATCGGAGAAAAGTTCTCGCCGGATCTGCATACTGGGACAGGCAATTTCTCCGTGCCGATCGCCCTCCCTGCAGGACGAAACGGTTTCCAACCAGAAGTGAGTCTTGTCTATAGCACCGGTAACGGGAACGGCCCGTTCGGACTCGGCTGGAGTCTGAATGTGCCAGGGGTGGCGCGTAAGACGTCGGATGGGTTGCCGCGGTACGTCGATGCGCGTGATACCTTCGTGCTGTCTGGGGCAGAGGATCTGGTTGCGGTTGATGTACAAGCTGATCGAACCCGCTATCGGCCTCGTACGGAAGGACTGTTTGCACGAATCATCCATCACCACGATGCCTCGCAAGACTATTGGCGAGTTGAGAGTAAGGATGGTCTCACCAGCGTCTACGGCACCCCAGCGCCGGCTGGTCTCGATCCTGCAGCGATTGTAGATCCTGCCCGGACCAACCGTGTCTTCGCTTGGAAGCTCAGCCGGACGACCGACGTGTTCGGCAACCGCATCGATTACGTCTATCAGCGTGATGCGGTGCGGAACGATGGTCCCCATCGCTGGGATCAACTGTATGTGTCGGAGATGCGCTATGTGGATTATGGCGATTCGGCCAATCCACAGTTTCTCATCCGGGTGCAATTTGTCTACGATGAGCGTCCCGATCCGTTCTCAGAATACCGCGCCGGGTTTGAAATTCGTACCGTGCGTCGCTGTACGAAGATTCGCATCTACACTCTGGCCGATCAGGAACGGCTGACTCGCACCTATCATCTGGATTATCTGGATCAGCAAGAGAACGTCCCCAAACCCCTGAATAAGGTCTCACTACTCCACCGCGTTCGAGTCGAGGGGCATGATGGCGCCCAATCGGAGTTTTTACCGCCGTTGACGTTCGGGTATAGCCGTTTCAGCCCAAATGACCAAACGTTCAGTGCCGTGCAGGGAGCAGAGTTGCCGTCCGGGTCGTTGGCGCGACCGGAATATGAACTGGTTGGACTATTCGGGAACGGTTTGCCGGATATTCTCGAAATGAACGGCACCGTGCGGTACTGGCGCAATTTGGGAAACGGCCGCTTCGATAGACCACGCACAATGGCTGAGTCACCGTCCGGTTTGTTCTTGGCTGACCCAGGTGTGCAGATGCTCGATGCCGACGGGGACGGTCGCGTTGAATTGCTCGTCAGTCGAGAAGGTTTGTCCGGTTACTTTCCATTGCGGTTTGACGGGGTGTGGGACCAAAAATCTTTTCACCGGTATGAGACCGCACCGAGTTTTCGTCTCGACGATCCGAACGTCAAGCTGCTTGACCTGACCGGGGACGGCGTGACGGACGCCATCCGTTCGGGCAATCGCCTGGAATGTTTCTTCAATGATCCCACACGCGGATGGCACCAGACTCGTGTCGTCGAACGTCGTGACCTCGCCGAGTTTCCAAACGTCAGTTTTTCCGATCCTCGTGTCAAATGGGGGGACTTCAGCGGAGATGGGCTCCAGGACATCGCACTCGTGTACGACGGCCATGTTTCCTACTGGCCCAACATGGGATATGGCGACTGGGGTCAGCAGATCGTCATGCGCAATAGTCCACGGTTACCCTATGGCTATGACCCCAAACGCATTCTCATCGACGACGTGGACGGCGATGGCTTGGCCGATTGTGTGTATGTCGGGGATCGAAAGGTGTGGCTCTGGATCAATCAGGGTGGCAATGCGTGGAGCGAGCCGATCGAAATCGCTGGAACCCCGCCGGTCACCGACATGGACGCGGTGCGTTTAGTGGATGTGCTGGGTCATGGCAATCGAGGTGTGTTGTGGAGCCGCGATGCTGATGGATCACGTCGCCCCACCATGTTCTACTTGGATTTTTCCGGTGGGATCAAACCCTATATGATGACCGAGATGGGCAATCATATGGGGGCCCTCACGCGGGTCGGCTATGTCTCCTCCGTACAGTTCTATCTCAAGGACCAAGAGGCACCTTCCACACGCTGGAAGACTCCATTGCCGTTTCCTGTCCAGGTGGTTGCGAAGGTTGAGGTTGTCGATCAGATTTCTCATGGGAAACTCACCACGGAGTACTCCTACCATCATGGGTATTGGGACGGTGCGGAGCGCGAGTTCCGGGGCTTCGGGCGGGTGGATCAACGCGATACGGAACAATTCGACCAGTTTCATGGACTAGGCCTGCACGCCGGACCGGCATTTCTCCCGGTGGCAGAGCGGCAGTTCTCGCCACCACTGGAAACCCGCACCTGGTTTCATCAAGGACCGATTGGTGACGAGTTCGGCGATTGGGATGAACTCGACTACCGCCAGGAATATTGGCCGGGCGATCCGATGGTCTTCACGAGACCCGCAGAGATGACTGCGCAGCTCGAGGCCTTGCCGAGGCGTCGAAAACGAGATGCCTTGCGTGCCCTTCGTGGGACGGTGCTGCGCGCGGAGCTGTATGCCTTGGACGGAACGGAGCGTGAGGCACGGCCCTATACCGTGACGGAACAGTTACAAGGCGTTCGAGAGGAAGTGCCGCCCGCAACCGGCAGTGACAGACGAGCCATCTTCTTCAGCTTTCCCCTTGCTCAACGCACCACGCAATGGGAACGCGGCGACGACTCGCAGACCCAACTCACCATGATGGGGGAGCATGACCAGTATGGTCGCCTGTTATGGCAACTCAGTCTTGCCGTGCCACGAGGCCGCGAGTACCGGTCGGCGGCGGCAAGCAGTGAGCCCTATCTTGCGATCTTCAGCGAAACGACCTATCTGCAGCGCGACGACTCACAACGCTATCTGATCGATCGAGTCGCCAAAACCAGCGCCTACGAAATCGTCAACGACGGGAAGTCCTCGGTCTTCACGCTGTGGGAGACGGTCAAAGCCGGCGGCGCGGTCAAACAGTTGATCGGCCAGACCATCAGCTTCTATGACGGGCCTGGGTTTCAGGGGCTGCCGTTTGGTCAACTGGGCGAGTACGGCGCATTAGTGCGTTCGGAAAACCTTGTCCTCACGGATGGGTTGCTGGCCGATCTGTATCGCAGCGGCGAAAGCCAGACCAGTCCACCAGAGCTTCCACCGTATCTCAAGCCAGGGACGCCGGTGTGGACCGCTGACTATCCGGAGGAGTTTCGCAAGCTCCCGATGTTGGCCGGCTATATCTATCGAAAGGGCGGCCCCGGTGCGATCTCGGCCCAGGGGTATTTCGTGATGGCCGCGAGCCATCTCTATGATTTCCAAGTCAGCGGTGCCAATGGCAAGGGGCGCGGTCTGCTCATGCAGCAGCATGACCCGCTGGGGCGGCGGACGGTTATTTCATACGACAAGTATCACCTGCTCCCGATCAGGGTCACTGATCCCCTGGGGCTGAGCACAGAAGCCAAATACGACTATCGCGTGCTGCAGCCGGAGGTGGTTGTTGATGCGAACCAGAATAGTCAGCGCGTTCGCTTTACGCCGCTGGGTCTTGTGAAGGCGACGTTCATACAGGGCAAAGCCAACGCGGCGGAAGGAGACCGTACTAGGCCGAGTCTGGAACTCAGCTACGACCTCTTGGCATTCAGCGAACGGGGTCTGCCGGTATCCGCCCGCAGCCGCCGATATCAGCATCACGATACGGAGACGGATGTGCCGCTTTCGAAACGAGATGAGACCATCGAGACGGTGGAATATTCCGACGGGTTTGGCCGTCTACTACAGACCCGCGTGCAATCGGAAGAGATCCGGTTTGGTGATGCAAACTTTGGGGGTGGTCTCCTCCCGGTCGATCAAGCCGATGACGCGGGGTCTCGCGCGGCATTCAGTGGGATTCGCAACGGGGATTCACAGCACCCCAATGTACTGGTCAGCGGTTGGAAGACGTACGACAACAAAGGACGGGTCGTTGAGCAATATGAGCCGTTCTATTCGCAAGGCTGGAGCTACTCCGCTCCCGGCGAGGCACAGCTCGGGAAAAAAGCCGTGATGATCTACGATCCGCGCGGTCAGGTGATCCGCACGCTCAACCCGGATGGCTCTGAGCAGCGGGTGATATACGGGATCCCGACCGACTTGGCAACTCCTGAGCAGTTTGCACCAACGCCGTGGGAAGCCTACACCTACGACGCCAACGACAACGCGGGCCGCACCCATGCGGAGCAGGCGCGAGGCTATCAGACCCACTCGAACACGCCGGCGAGCATCGCCATCGATGCCTTGGGCCGTACCGTCCAAGCCATTGCCAGGAACGGCAGCTCGCAAGCTGATTGGCTGGTCACCCGATCCCACTACGACATTCGGGGCAATCTGGTCAGCGTGACGGATGCAATGGGCAGAGTCGCGTTTCGGTATGGACATGACTTGGCCAATCGACCCTGGCGAAGTGACAGCATTGATGCAGGGTTGCGTCGCACAGTCCTTGATGCCGTCGGCAATCCGCTTGAGAGCCGCGACAGCAAAGGCGCGTTGATCCTGTATGGCTATGATGAAGGGAATCGTCCCAATCGACTCTGGGCACGAAATGGACTGAATCAGCCGCTGACTCTCCGTCAAGTGCTGATCTATGGTGACCGGCCTGAGTCTGGATTCACCACGGACGCGGCCCGACAGAAGAATCTGCTGGGCAAACCCTATCAACAATATGACGAAGCCGGGCGAGTCACGGTTGCCGGGTACGACTTCAAGGGCAATCCAGTCAGCCAGAGCCGGCAGGTGTTGAGCGATGCCAAGTTGCTGACGGCCTATGAGAATGCAGCTCAACGCAACTGGGCCATCGAAACCTATCGCGTGGATTGGCAGGCTCCGGCCAACGTCTCCCTAGCAGCCCAGGCGCAAACCCTGCTGGATAGCGCCCTGTACGAAACCAGCAGCCGCTACGATGCCCTCAATCGGATTAAGAGCGCACTCTATCCACAAGACGTCACCGGCCAGCGGCAAGAATTGCTTCTGGTCTACAACCAAGCCGGTGCCTTGGCGCAGGTCATACTCAACGGCCAGACGTACGTCCAGCAGATCGCCTACAGTGCCAAAGGCCAGCGGGTGCTGATCGCTTATGGCAATGGCCTGATGACTCGTTACGCCTATGACGACAAGACGTTCCGGCTGATGCGTATGCGGTCGGAGCGCTACAGTCAACCACAGCCTGACCGGTTCCAACCAAACGGTGAACCGTTACAAGATTTAGCCTACCGGTACGATCTGGTCGGCAATATCTTGCAGATCCTCGACCGCACGCCAGGTAGCGGGATCATCAACAATCCCTCCGCAGCGATCGTCAATGAGAGCAGACTCGCGCAGTTGCTGGCCTCCGGCGATGCATTGCTCCGGCAATTTGACTACGACCCGATCTATCGATTGTTGTCCGCGACCGGAAGGGAGTGTGATCAAGCACCGGAGGCACCGCCCTGGATGGATCAACCGCGCTGTACCGATGTGACCCGCGCGCGCGTCTATACCCAGCGCTATCGGTATGACGCGCTGGGCAATATGCAGGAGCTGAAGCATCAGGGAGCGGGAGTGGGAAGCAACCGACTGTTTGCGACGGCCACGGGGAACAATCGCTTGGATTCCATGACGATCGGCCAGAGTAGCTACCGTTATGTCTACGATGCCAACGGCAACATGCTCAGCGAGCACCAGATGCGGCAGTTCGAGTGGGACCACAGTGACCGACTGAAAACCTTCCGTACGCAGGTCGCGGGCAGCGAACCCTCTGTGCATGCGCAGTATTGCTACGATGCCGGCGGCATGCGAGTGAAGAAACTGGTGCGCAAACAAGGTGGCCAGTACAGCGTGACGGTCTATGCGGGGGGCCTCTTTGAGTACCACCGTATGGTGCAGGGCACCACGGTCCAGGAGAACAACACCCTGCATGTGATGGATGACCAAGCGCGTATCGCCGTTGTCCGTGTCGGCACGCCGTTTCCAGACGATGCGAGCCCCGCCGTGAAATATCACCTGGCAGATCATCTGGGGAGCAGTCATGTCGTGGTCGGCGTCGACGGGGTTTGGATCAATCGCGAGGAATATACGCCGTATGGAGAAACCAGCTTCGGCAGCTTCACCAAAAAGCGGTATCGCTTCACCGGTAAGGAGCGGGATGAAGAGAGCGGTCTCAACTATCACGCTGCCCGCTACTATGCCGCCTGGCTGGCGCGATGGGTAAATGCGGATCCGATAGGACTAGAAGGTGGAGTTAATGTTTGCATGTATTGTTCCGGCAATCCGCTCAATAGAACAGATACGGTTGGCACTGACTGGGAGTTCTGTTGGCCTGGCAGCAAAGGTTGTGGACTAGGAAGTACTGTCGAAGTCCTAGACGACGAAATCAAGGTAGATGAGGGAGTTGCAGGTTTCGGAGATACAGTATCTTTTGGATTGACCCAGAAAGTCAGAGAGGTAGCGGACGTTGACAGCTCGATCGATTACGAAAGTACCCAATACAAAGTTGGCGTTGCGGCTGGAGTTGTACACCAGGTTGCACTTGGAGGGGCAGGTTTAGCTAAATCTATCGGCACTATTGGTGTGATCAATACTGCGAAAGCAGCAGTGGTGATGCATACAGTAACAACGGGACTTGGTCATGGAGCGAATATGATAGATCCTAGCGGAACTACTGGTGCTGTCTTACAGAACGTAATCAACTATGGACCCTCGGTGATTGGACCTGCAAAATCTTTCGTGGGTCGAGTCTTGAGTCAAGATATAAAGCGTAACTTTGTAAGAGTGCCAGGGGCTATTTCAAAAATTACTACGGACCCTGCTGAGGTTGCCTTGTGGCAAGAAATGGAGGCCCTCGGCCTTGAAAAGGGAAGGGTTACCCATCACGACGGAACTTACACTGATACGGTTGGTGGTCCGACATCAGCACGATTAGAAGTCTCTCGAAGCGATATTCGAGTTACCCATGGACACCCTAGGTCACGTATCGCTTTGCCTAGTCCCGGTGATGTTGCCGGGAGCCAAAAAATGCCACAGGCAATTTGGGATGTGCTGGGAAGTGCATACCCATCTGCAGACAAAGTACTCAAAGCTTGTGGGTTACCTCCTTCTGGGGCTGTTATGAAAACTATTTTCCAGGCACCAACAAGCAAATAGGAATAATTGGCTGCTTCCTTATTTAGATGGAGCGTTACTGCGATTGCGTTATTACGTGAGATGAGAGGGGCGACATCAATGCCTATTCACATTTGCGAGTCAAACCGGTCTGATGGGTATCAATAGGAGGATAATCACATGCCAATCATCGAAGAGGTCTTAGCAGAAACTGTCGAAGCGGGGTTAGGTATAACCATTCTCAGTCCGATGGCCGGTGCTCGTGTGGCGGAACACGTTCAGGTGAGCGGATCGGTTTCGCCGATTCGTACCGATACTGGAGCACCGGATCCCAAAATTACGGTCACGAGAGTCACCAGCGTGTGGGTGACATTCGGTCTTGGCGGGGCGTCCGTCCAGGCGACGATGACAGGGGCTCTGTCTTGGCAATGTGCGGGGTCCTTTCCAGCCAGTACGCCCAGCGGTCAACCGCTGACGATCTTTGTGACAGCATCCGCGGATATGCAGAACCGCTATCAGCCGTTGGGGCAGTGGGAAGTGGGGGGGGGAGGTCATATCGAGCATGCCGTCGTGTTTCAGCAAAAGCCCCCCGTTCTCACGGTCCAGGTGACGTCACCGGTCACAACGGACACGCTGCCGTATCTGGCCAGAATCACAGGGACTGCGAGGAATGGAGCGTCGACCGTCACGTCGGTGCAGTACAAGATCGACAACGGGGCTTTTGCCAACGTCGATAATCCAAAGGGAGACTGGAGCGAGTGGAGTAAAACGATTCCATTGCAATATGGTTCCTTTCAATTAACGGTGAAAGCCACGGGAGACCCTTCAGTCCCCTCTACTGAGGACATCAAGACGATCGCAGTTCGGAAACCGTTTGAGCCCACAGAGATTGCACAGGTATTTACCAGCACAACCTACCTCCGCGAACTGATGGACTGTGCGCAGCGGCAGATCAAGATCGGCAGCGGCACGGGGCCTACCCCAGCTGTATTGGCAAGCCGGTTGTTTCAACCCTACGACAAGTTGACAGCCTCGCGTGTGTATGAGTCTTCCAACCAGCCGATCGCACAACCGCGAATTGCCATTGAAGTGCTGCGTCGGGCGTTGGCGTCGCAAAACCAGACCATCCCAGTGGAGCCGGATCAACGGTTCCGCGTGGTGGCGTACCACCATCTCTTACGTGAACTCGGGACCTCCTATGACGAACTTCGGCTGGCGCGATTGGCGGAACCGTCTGAGCGCCGAGCCTTGGCAGCCCGGCTGGGCTTTTCTTTGGAGGGCAGCAGGCCGGATCGTCTGGATCGGATGACGTGGCCGACGGAGGCCGTCACGGATGCCTTGCTGGAAGAGTTCTTTGGGTATCGCTCGACAGCGATAGCCGATCCGCTTCAACTGCCGGCTGCGGCTCCAAGACTCCCGGAGTGGCAGAGTGCGGCGTTGATCACGCTATGGTTGGAGGAGGATGCCCGCACTCGTGATGCCGCGAGCGGTGCGCTGCCGATTCTCGAGCCGGACGTGATCGCCCAGGTCCATATTGCGAATCGTGTCGCCACGAATCCGGTCTTTGCACTCTGGACTGCCCGTCGCAAGTGGATCGATGACACGGTGGTCGCCATCCAGCGGGATGCGGCTACTCAAACGGCGCCTTTGGCCCGCTTCGACCACATCGTGAAGACGTACATTGTCGAGGGGTTGCCGGCTCTGGATCTGCCGGCCTTGGCAGCCAGGGATGCGCAAGGTGAGAATCTGATAATCGAATTGGACCGGTATCAGCTCGATCTGCAGGCGTTCCGGTTTCTGGCCAAGAGTCGTGCCTTACTGGTGACCGGCAGTCTGTTGGAGTCTGAATGGCAGGATGTCTTTGCAATCGTTCTACAAGTGAAGAAACGGCGCCTATTCCGACAGTGGCGTGTGGAGGAACGGCAGATCGGCCTCACGCAGGATCCTGGCGTCTTGCTCGCCGGTGCCAGCGAACCGACGGTCGCGATTCCGGCCTGGCGTGGGACTCTGCGGGCCTATTCCCAATGGCGTCGCTCCTTGCTGGCACGCGCCAAGCAGCGAGAAACGATGCTGGTCAGCTACCAGAAAGCCATTGCTGCGGCTGAAGCCCTGACACTGTCTGGTCTTCGCGATGCCCTGCTGGACCTGATAGGACAACGGCAGACTCCTCCGCAAACTGCTGCTGACACTGCCGAACGTCTGAGTCGGGAGTTGCTCATCGATTTACGCGCCCATGCCGACAGCAAGACTACGCGGGTGGAGCAGGCGATCGAAACGCTGCAGGGCTTGCTCTTCTCGGTACGGGCCGGTCGTTTGCCGGTGGGAACTGGTGGGGCTTGGACCATAAACGAGACCAGCTTTGATCCGGAATGGGTTTGGATGGGTAGCTATCGAACGTGGCTGGCGGCGATTCGGGTGTTTGCCTATCCGGAAAACCAATTGTTCCCGAACCTCTATGTCTCGACCGGTGGTCTTCTGTCTCCGACGCAGTCCTTCATCGGGAAGGATGGGTTGATCGATACGTTGCGGAAAACTCCCAAGATGACACCACAGGTGGCCCGCAATTTGGCGAGACAGTATGTGGAGAGGTTGCGCAACGAACTTGGCACTCCAGCGGTAAACCTACCGGCTGATTTTGTGCTGACCGATCAGCAATTGTCGGCAGAGGAGCTGAGGAAGCGGCAAGAGTTAATCACAAGATTGTTCAGCGGCATCACCGATCCCAATGCCATCCCACAATATCTGCGCGAAGTCTTTTGGCTGGTGCCGATGGCCCTCGCGCAGCGATTACAGGACGACCGCGAATATTTGGTAGCACTGGATTGGTACCAAACCGTCTATGCGTTCGAATTGCCGTTGGATCAGCGGAAGCGCTATCCGGGGCTGACGATGGAGGCGGCCATTCCGTCCTCCTACAGCCGTACGCCAGGATGGTTGACCGAAGAGCTGAATCCCCATGTCGTGGCGCGCACGTCGATTGACCAGAATCAGAAACTGGTCGGGCGAAAGAATGTCTACACCAGATTTACGGTGATGGCGATCGTGCGCTGTTTCCTTGCCTATGCCGATCTGGAGTTTGCCAGGAATGTGGCGGAATCGGTCGCTAATGCCCGCACATTGTACGAAACGGCTCTTGACCTCCTGGCGGTTCCAGACCTTCGGCCAGAAACCGGGCCGACGATCCCATTCCCCGCCAATCCGGTGTGGGAGTCACTGTTGTTGCATGCTCAAACCAATCTGGCCAAGATCCACAATGGGATGAACATCGCGGGTGTGCGCGACGTGCAAATCCAGACCGGCGAGGGGGCGACATTCCTCCCCAGCCAGTACCGCTATGCCTTCTTAGTTGAGCGAGCGAAGAATCTGGTCGGCATTGCCCAGCAGATTGAGAGTGCCTATCTCTCAGCCCTGCAACAGGGCGACGAAGAACGGTACCGGCAGCTTCAAGCTAAGCATGATATTCATGTGGCAGGAAACTCTATCGGTCTGGCGAACTTGAAAGTGGCCGACGCCGCTCTTCTGACGGATGAAGCGGAACTGCAAAAACAACGTGCGGAGATTCAGTACGATCACTTTGATGGACTGCTTGACAATGGCGTCAGTGGGTGGGAATGGGCAGCTCTTGGAGCAATGAGCGTGGCTGCCGCTGCCCATACTTGGGCTGCCTTCAAGGATGGATGGAAGTTTTGGGCGGGAGACGGGTTGGGTCATGTGGCCTCGGCTGCCTCTGTCACGTCTCAAATGCTTCAGACTCAGGCCAGCTTTGAGCGGCGAAAGGAAGACTGGAAGCTGCAACGGAACTTGGCTGCCAAGGACCGAGAACTCGGTCTCCATCAAATTCGTCGCGCCAAGAATCAGCAGCAGATTGCGACACAGGAACGAACCTTGGCCGTTCTGCAACTCGAGCATGCCGAAGCGGTGATGAATTTCTTAGCGAACAAGTTCACCAATGCCGAGCTCTTCGAGTGGATGAGCGGTGTCTTGGGTGGCGTGTACGCGTATTTCCTGCAGCAGGCAACGGCTCTGGCGCAGCTGGCCGAAGCGCAGTTAGCGTTTGAACGCCAAGAGCCGGCGCCTGGTTTCGTACGGGTGGATTACTGGATCGACACGACGGCCGGTGCCGGCACCGAGGCGACCGACCGTCGAGGGTTGACCGGATCCGCACGGCTGTTACAGGACATCTATCGACTGGATCAATATGCGTTCGATACCGATAAGCGGAAACTCCACATGACGCAAACTCTATCGCTGGCCCAGTTGGGCGCTCAGGAGCTCCAACAATTTCGTGACACCGGTGTCTTGACCTTTGCCACGCCCGAAGCCCTGTTCGATCAGGAATTCCCCGGCCACTACCTGCGGCTGGTGAAGCGGGTCAAAGTCTCCCTGATCGCCTTGGTGCCGCCGGTGCGGGGTGTGCGCGCAAGCTTGTCAGCCTCGGGACTCTCACGCACCGTGGTGGCGGGTGACAAATTTACTACCGTCACGCTCAGTCGCTCACCGGAAACGATTGCCTTCACATCCCCATTGAATGCAACCGGGATGTTCGAGTTGGAACCTGAAAACGGCATGTTGCTCCCCTTTGAAGGGATGGGTGTCGACACCGTGTGGCGGCTGGAGCTGCCGAAACCGGCCAACCCATTTGACTATCGCACCATCGCCGATGTCCTACTGACGTTCGAATACACCGCGCTGAACAGCGTGGACTATCGTCAGAAAGTGATACGAGACCTCGATCGATCCTTTTCCGGGGACCGTGCCTTCAGTATCCGGGACCAATTCGCCGATGCCTGGTACGAACTCAATCATCCTGAACAAGTCGAGACGGCTAGGCAGATGCAGGTGACGCTGCCGGTGATGCGCCAGGATTTCCCACTTCATGTCACGGATGTCCGTATTCAGCAAGTGACGCTCTTCTGCGTCCGTGCGGATGGCTATCTGCAAGAAGTGCGGGTGATGTCGCTCGCGCACACGATTCCGGGACTTGATACGGTGACGGCGGGGGAAACTGTCAGTAAGGGTGGCGTCATCAGCACGCGACGTCCAGGAGGGGCACCGTGGCAGCGATTGGTAGGACGGGACCCGGTTGGTGATTGGACGCTGCAACTGGAGAATAGCCCATCGCTCCGCCAAGCTTTCAAGGACGAATCGATTCTGGATGTCGTGTTGGTGCTGACTGTGGGTGGTGTGACTCCAGCCTGGCCATGATACGAAGCATGATGGAGACGGAGGTGATGAGAAACCTCCGTCTCCGAGGTGTGCCGGAAGGCTTGAAACGGCCACGGACGTTGTATTTTCTCTAACATATCAGCTATTTCCTGCCAGACCTCTTCTGCATCATCCCATCTTGGTCGTTGAGTCTCTGTGCCACCTCCCGTCCGTGTTTGACAAGCACGCTTATCTGTAGAGTACACTGCCACCCCTAGATCCCCCCATTCACTCCTACTGTCCTAAGGAGGCCTCCATGCCGAACAGTTTCTGTGTAAAGATGCTCAGTGCAGCGGGTCTGTTTCTCTTGTGTCTCACGAGTTGGGTCGGTGCCGAAGAGCCGGCAGGTGCCGTCAGTGAGGCACGCCTGGTCGCGCAATACAACTACTCGATCCACATTCTCGCCATGCTGGTGGTGGGATTTGGATTTCTGATGGTATTTGTCCGCCGGTATGGCTTTGGTGCGACGACCGGTACCTATCTTGTGGTTGCAACAGGACTCCCTCTGTACATGTTATTGCGGGCCAATGGGGTGGTGGGCCATGAGTTGAAGGCGCACACGGTCGATGCACTCCTGTACGCTGAATTTTCTGTAGCGACGGCATTGATTGCGATGGGGGCGGTGCTGGGGCGTTTGCGGGTCTTTCAATATGCGCTGCTCACGTTGCTGCTGGTGCCGCTCTATGCACTGAACGAATATCTTGTGTTGGACAATGGCGCTGGGCTGACCAAAGGGTTTCAGGATTCGGCTGGTTCAATTGTCATCCATGCGTTCGGGGCCTACTTTGGGTTGGCAGCGTCATTGGTCCTGACGACGACGGTGCAGCGGAGTCAGCCGATTGAATCCGATCCGACCTCCGATCGATTTGCCATGCTGGGATCGATGGTGCTGTGGCTGTTCTGGCCGAGTTTTGCGACGGCGATTGTGCCGTTTGAACAAATGCCTCAGACTGTTGTGAATACGATTCTGGCTCTGAGCGGGGCGACGCTCTCAACCTATTTCCTCAGCACCCATTTCCACCATGGGAAAACATCGATGGTCGATATGGCCAATGCGGCATTGGCCGGTGGGGTGTCGATCGGCTCGACTTGTAACCTTGTCAGTCCGACCGGTGCGTTTGGTATTGGATTGCTGGCCGGTGCCTTGTCGGTCATTGGGTATGTGTTTATCCAGCCGATGCTCGAATCGAAGATCAAGCTCGTCGATACATGCGGCGTGCACAACCTGCATGGGATGCCTGGGCTACTCGGCGGACTTATGGCGATCATTGTCGTGCCTGGCGTGGCCGGCGTTCAACTGGTGGGGATTGCCATGACGCTTGGGATCGCCATTATCGGAGGGGCTATCGCCGGTGCCGTGATTCGAGCGACTGGGACCACTGAGCAGGCCTACGAAGATTGCCACGAATTCTCACATGTACCAGGGCCGGAGAGTGAACGACGGGTTGAGGAACTGGCGCTTGGTGCGAAGGCCGATATCAACGCGTTGCAGAAAGAGCTGCTTGCTCGGACTGCCTCTCGCACGTAAGCGGCAGGGTCTCTTCCGATTGCCTGTGAATGACATGGTGGGAGGTCTGGACTAGCCGGACCTCCTACCATGTGGAACTCTGTGTCCAGGCTCATTTCCCACCAACTCCTATAAATGCGGTTCGGTCAAGTACTGAAACGGGACGGCTATTCTCCCAGCCGTTTTTGTTTGGGCAGGTTATAGCTAAGCCTGTATTTACTGATAGTGGTCGAGATGGAGTTGTGCGATCATGTGGGCATGAGATGCTCCTCAGATTTGCGCCAACGGGTGGTAGAGTTTGTTCGAAGTGGTGGCAGCAAGGCCGAAGCGGCTCGGCGGTATCAGGTGGGTGAGGCGAGCGTGTACCGCTGGCTGAAGCCTGGCGGCGTGACCTACAAGCGCCCCGGTCCACAGCGGCCCCACAAGCTGGATTGGGACGCGTTGCGCCGTCATGTAGAGGAACACCCTGACCGGACGCACGCAGAACGGGCTCGGCATTTCCAGGTTTCCCGATATTGTATTTGGAACGCACTGCGCAAACTGGCGGTGACCCATAAAAAAAAGACTGGGGTACCATGAGCGCGACCCGCTTCAACGAAAACGGTTCCTCCGTCTGCGCGAGCGGTTCCTGCGCCGCGGCAAACAACCCGTCTACATCGATGAATGTGGGTTTGCTCCGTCGACGGCGCGGCGCTATGGGTATGCACCGAAAGGCCAGCGCGTGGACGGCTTGGTCTCCGGGCACCGACGGCCACGCACCTCGTTGATTGCTGCGCGTATGGACGGGCGACTCGAAGAACCGTACCTGTTCGATGGGACCTGCGATACGGCGGTCTTCAATGCCTGGCTCAAGACGAGGTTGTGTCCGCGTCTGAATGCTCAGCACCTCGTGATCATGGACAACGCCGCGTTTCATGCCTCGCCGGAAACGGCGCGGCTCATCGCGCAAACAGGCGCGACCCTGCTGTTCCTCGCGCCGTATTCTCCAGACCTGAACCCTATCGAACATGATTTCGCCGCCCTCAAGAAGCGCCGGGAGTATCAGGAGCAGGCCACCCTCGACGACATTGTGAAAGCCTATCACTGATTACAGGCTTAGCTATATGGGTCGAGCAAGTTTTGTTTGGTGCGCCCCACAGGACTGAATTTAATGGGCTTCAGATCCGTCAGTAAAACATCAAGAGGGTAAGCTGGGTGGGTTGGTGCGCCCGACAGGACTTGAACCTGTAACCTTCTGATCCGTAGTCAGATGCTCTATCCATTGAGCTACGGGCGCGAATCGAGAATATTTTGAAGAAGATTGGGTGTTTGGTCGGGGGGCAGGAGAAATTAAACCAAACATCAGTGGAATCTGCCATCCCTGAAACTCATACCCCCCTCGTCCATCTTTCAACACCCCCGAGTACGGCAGGGAAGTTTATACAGTGGGCGGTGAGAGAGGGTCAAGTAAAACCGGTAGCATAAGTTTGGGTGGCTGGAGGTAAAACGGACTTGCGATCTGAATATGGGTGAGGCTGGGGTGGATATTCATGAACTGAAAGTGCGTCTGCTTCAGTGTTCGGCTCTTGTCAAAACGCAGATCAGCGGGGAGCGCTCAGTTTGTAAACCTGTTGGATCAATGGTGAGGTGTCAAAACTGGTGCGTAGGCGTTCGTCGTGCAGGCAAATGTTGATATCATCAAGGACCTTGCGGGCTTCCACATAGGCACTGTATGCAGCGTCTGGCCGACGGCGCGCTTCGTTCAGTCGGCCGAGCGCGACGTGAGTTTTCCAAATTTGAGTCGGATTTCCCGTTGTTTGTGCAAAGGTCAAGGCTTGCTGCAAGGCATGCAGGCTATCATCCCACCGGCGTTCGGCCAGCGCGATTTCGCCACGCAGCCGCCAGCCCTTGGCAAGATTCTTTGTTGAGTTAGTGCGTGTAGCGATTTCCAGACACTGATTGGCCCACTCCCACGCCTTGGCGGGATTGCCGCAGATAAGGCTCAGATCCCCCATGGTCGAGAACAGGTGCGTCGAGTATCGCCAGCGCATCCAGTCGCTGGTGGCAGGATGCTTCACCATTTTATAGGTTTCCTCTGTGACTTCCTGAGCCTCAGGGAGTTTTCCTTTAGCCAATAATATATCAGCGAGGTTGATGTTGGCATTGGCAAAGGTCTCAGGATCGCCGCGCTTACGTGCGCCGTCCGCACTCCGCTTGTTCATGTCCAGTGCGCGCGTATGGTTGTCAAATTCAATCCAGAGCCATCCCAACGTGTTGAGGACACGAAGGCTTATCACTTCAGCACCGACTTTCTCAGAGAAGGCCAGATGTTGCTCCAACTTCATCAGCGCTGCATCGTATTTTCCTTTGCCGATGCAAACAAGGCCGGAGATCCACACGGTCCATAGTATAGGCATCACCAAACGATGCTCGTGCGCAATGTGGACTGCCTCCTCTACTTGCTGGGCTGCTTCCACGTATTCCCCTGCCCAGTTCCGTTGAAGCGCAAGGCAACCGAGGGAGAGTGATTCCGGAACGTGCGCGGCCGTCGCGCGGCCGATGCGCAACGCCTCAGTCCACTCGATTCGAGCTGCCTCGAGCCGCTCGGTTGTGGCGTAGATGTACCCATTTGTAAAACGGCTAGCTGCGATGACCGGTGCAGCATCGACTTGGGTGGCGACATCGAGTGCCTGTCTGGATTCTTCGAGCGCCTTGTCGAAGTCATGTGCCCAGAATGACGAAAATGCCATGCTGGCCAGGGCAGCGCCTTCTTTCACTTTGTCTCCCATGTGCCTGGCGAGGGCGAGCAGGCACTCGCTTTCGGCATGCGAGTTTGAAAAATCGCTGAGAGCGAAATAGGCATTCGCTTTGGTCTCCCGGATTGACATGAGGACCTTGACGTCCGCGGTCCCCTCGAGCCGACTAGTGACGTCGAGGGCTTTGTCATAGAGGACAACGGCTTCTCGGTTGGCGAACGATTTCAGCGCCTTCTCGGCGCTTCTGAGCAAGTAACCGAGAGCATGTGACCAGTCCTCCGCACGGGTGAAATGATGCGCGAGAACCTCATATTGTTCGGTGAGCCGATCTGCATAGAGTGTCTCGATGGCGAGCGCGATGATCCGGTGCAATTCCTTACGCCGCTGAATGAGCAAGGAACCGTATGCGACGTCATGGGTGAGAGCATGCTTGAAGATGTAAGCCTGTTCGGAGGAAAGTCGTTTTTCGTAGATGAGTCCCACCGCCTTTAGTTCTTGTAAAGGACTTGCGCGACGATCTTGGATGTCGGTGATGCGGTCAAGGAGCCGGGTGCTGAATTCTCGGCCGATGACGGAGGCAAGTTGAAGGATTTTTTTGGGTGCCTCGTCGAGGCGGTCGATTCTGGCCATGATGACGTCTTGGATGGTGCTAGGAACGAAGATTTCCGTGATCCGCTTGGCCAGGACGTATCGTTCACCGGATCTTCGTATGGCTCCAGTCTCCTGGAGAGATTTTATGATCTCTTCCAGGAAGAAGGGATTCCCTTCCGCCCTTGAGGTGACCAGCCTGTGCAAGTTTTGTGGCAAGTGCTCCACAGATAGTACGGATTCCGCGATGTGCATGCTGTCCTCTGCAGATAGCGGTGTGAGCCTGATGTTGTTGTGGTAGGTGCGCTCCCCGAAAGGATGTGAATAACCGGTCCGGTACGTGAAGATATCAAGAATCCGATTAGTGGGCACGATAGTGGCCATCAGGGATAAATAATCTTCGGTTGCCATATCCATCCAATGACAATCTTCGTGCACCCGTATGAGGGGTTGGATAGTTGAGGTACCTACGAAAAACTGGCGCAAGGCATCGAATGTTTCGCCGCGCCGTTGCTGAGGATCCATGGTGAGAACGGCGGGGTCACCAGGCTCAATTGATAAAAGATGCCGAAGGTAAGGGATGACAGGGCGTAAGTGTTCTCCAACCTTCAGAACGCCGAGCTCGATTTTGTCGGCGATTGTGCCCTCGTTATCCTCACCCTCGATTCCGAAGGTCCGCTTCATCATGTCGATGATGGGATGCATCGCCATTGATTGACCAAATGACATGCATTGCCCCTCAAGCCAAGTCGCATCGCCGCTTAGCTTCCGATGGAACTCGTACAGGAGCCTGGACTTTCCAATACCCGGCTCGCCGACGATGAATGCAACTTGCCCCTGTCCGCCCCGTGCCTTCTCGAAGCAGTCGAAGAGCGTCTGCAGTTCGCGCTCGCGTCCGACATAAGGCGTAAACCCGTCCTCGGCCGCGACTTCCATTCTCGTGCGGCCTTCGCGCACTCCCAGGATTTCCCAGGCTACTACGGGTTCCGTCTTTCCCTTCAGAGTAAGACCACCGAGTATGCGAGTCTGAAAGTACCCTTTGACAACTCGGTGGGTGGCTTCTGATACGAGGATCTGTCCACGGTCTGCGGCCTGTTGTAGTCGTGCCGAAATGTTGGTGGTGTCGCCCATCGCAGTATAATCCGTACGAAGGTCTGTACCGATGGAGCCTACGACAACAAGACCGGTATTCAGGCCTTGACGGACCTGGAAGCTGAGATTCCGTTGCTGCTGAAGATCTTCTTGATAGGCTTCAAGAGCTTTGCGTATTCCCAGCGCTGCGCGGACTGCGCGTTGAGCATGATCCTCATGAGCCATGGGTGCCCCGAAGAGAGCCATAATTCCGTCGCCTAGGAACTGGCTGACCGTACCTTCGAAGTGATGAACTTCCTCCAGCATCAGCTTAAAGGCATACTGCATAATGGTATGGACGTCTTCGGGGTCAAGCCGCTCGGACATTGAGGTGAAGCCGGCGACGTCGACGAAGAGGACGGTGACTTGCTTACGTTCACCCTCCAGCACGGCCAGAGAGTTGAGGATCTTTTCGGGGGAACGCTTCAGTGTGTAGCTCGCTGGAGTTTTAGAGAAGACTGAGGAACTGGTGAACAGAGTTTCTGGGCCAACCTCAGCGCCGAGTGGCGATCCACAGCCATCACAGAAACGACTGCCTGGCTCAATTCTTAAACCACACTTCTGGCATACCATCTCCAGAAGTGTCCCGCATTCTCGGCAGAATTGAGCTCCTTCACGGTTCTCAGCTCGACAATGAGAACAATACATGTTCGTTATTCTGGCCTATACTGGGTGAAGTCAACCATATTGCCCATTGAACCCTCTCCTCTGGAGTTGGTACTGCGCTTTGGTGCCAAGAGGCGGAGCGCTGAATCGTAACATATTCATGATTGGCATGCCTTGAGTAGACAGACATTCTGCTTTTGAACGCAAGATACCCCGGTTATGAAGCGAGAGATAGGGGCTGAAGTAGTGAAGCGCAATGAATGGTGCCATGCACCATTCAGATATTTATTCTGAGATCACGGGTGAGAGCGAGATATGGAAGGCTGTCTCATCTCAGCTCATGCCAACCTTAGTGCTTGTACGGTTCTCTTATGGAGGAGGGTGCGAGGGATGGTTGCCAGAAAAGTCTGTGCTCGGGGTGTTTGTTGATTAAGGGATAACCTTGCTGACTTCGTTTGAGAATGTACTTTCAGCTCCATCCAGATTAAACGCGGAAACAACGAAGAAATAGGTGGTGCCTGTTGCCAGCCCGGTGACGGTGTACGTGGTGATATCCGTGGACGTCGTTGCAATTGGCGTCCCATAGGTGCCCGAGGCTGTCGCCAGATAGATCTTGTATCCAGCGATATCAGCTCCAGCGCTTGCGTCCCAAGAAAGCAAGGCGGTGCCACTATCTGAGGAAAATTGGGAACCGAGGGACGGGTTCTCCGATGGACAGGCCGTCAGAGCGAATAACAGGATAGCGAGGTGCAACATCTGATAGGAACGAGTCATTGGTCTAGCCATGCGACATCCGTGATTGTGTGCGGTGACTCAGTCGGTACTGCGAGCAAGGCTTGTACCCATACCTACGCGGAACTAATCCGGCAGAAGTCATTGAAATGCTGAAGAGTGAGGAGGATTGTCTGGAATGACAGAGGTGGAAGGCTACAGGGTATCAGTCAAGGTTGTACGACCATGTCAGGCCCTGTCCTTCTTTGCAACTTCTAATGACTGGAACAGCAGGTAGCCGAGGGATGCTGAAAGTGGTGGAATGCGGGCCTGTCTACTTAGAAACGACGAGGGGCTTCCTACGGAGTAGGAAGCCCCTCAATCAGACATCAGTAAGTTGAAACTTACTTGCCGCCCTTGTCCTTCTTGCCCTCATCGCCGAAGGTGTCGGCATGGCCGCCCTTCTTCTCTTCCTTCTTGTCGCCATAGGTGTCCATGTGGCCACCCTTCTTATCCTTTTTCTCCTCAGCCATCACCACATGGCCGCTCTTCTTCTCTTCCTTCTTTTCACCGGCGAAAGCTGGTGCGCTGAACGTGACTGCCACTGCCACTGCCATCACTGCCATCAACATGCTCTTCATTATAGGAACCCCCTTATAAGAGTTTAGAAGAATGTGTGCCGCTCATTGGCACTTGCCCAGATATACAGCAAAGGTAATGCCGCTCCTGGTTCCTCCTCACATGAGACCAAGAGCATTGATGAATCAGTAGGTTAGAAAATTTCTCTCATGAAGGCTCGAAGGGTTTTCCCTACAGGAGGCTGTAGCAGAATAGCTGTGATCGAGCTAAACCGCCTCAGTTCATCCAGGTTGATATGGGGAGCTGATGCGAGGAGCCAAGATGATTGAACCCGGTACGAAGTGCCGAGGGAGGACAGCCAGTAATTTCCGGTGAGAGGATCACTCCAAGCCTTGTGGCTTCATGGTGGGGTACCTAGGTGAGATAGAATACGATATATATGCATTCCTATGTATATTGAGTGAGAAATTCTACAACGTATCGTGAGGCGGTGGGTGAGCACTATCCGCCTGAAATCACCGGTCGGATTTCAATCTGGTCCTGATCGAAGAGCATCTCATCCTCGGTCACCAATTCATCTCCTCGAATAACGAGGTGCGCTTCGACGACGAGGTTTAACTCTCGCAGGAGATCCTTGGCTCGTTTTGGACCTTTGACGCTAATTGATCGTGAAGGATGACTCAGTTGGACTTGCATGCTTCGATCATACGAGTAACTGGGATCAAGGGGCAAGGGTGAAGTGACCACGCATAGGTACTCTTCAAAAACCGACGTCGCTTAGCATAGAGCCGACAGTTTGCTCTTGGCGTATGCCAGCCCTTCTTCCACGGTGAAAAACTCTCCGTCTAACTGAGCTTCAAAGCAGTCATCCAGTAATCGGCCCATATCCGGTCCAGGCTGAACGCCGAGTTCTAACAGATGTCGGCCCATCACGAGAGGGAGCGGGACCTGCCGATCCACTGCCAGCGCGGTGGCACGGGTCAGGAGCCAGTCTCCGGCAGGGAACCCATCAAACAGCTTCGGCGGACGGCCTGCATGATCGGCCCGAGCAACACGGACCAAACGATCGATACGAGTAACCTGTCGGGCGAGACGCCGGATCGCACTGTCCGATGCCTGAACATCGAAGAGTGCACGGGGACGGAGGTGACACTGTACGAGGGGGATGACGTCATCAATCACATCTTGTTGGTTGGTCAGCCGTTCTAGAAAGTCTTTCGTTGGTCCCATTCCTTCCGATTCATGTCCTCGAGATGTGATGTGCTCGCCGTCGTCCTTGGTCGTCGTCGGTTTCCCGAAGTCATGGCAGAGGATCCCCAATCCCACGATCAGATCGTCGCGTTCATGGCCTGTGCGCTCTGTTGCAAACCAGTCCAAGCAGTGGAGGGTATGAATCCAGACATCACCTTCAGGGTGCCAACGAGGATCCTGAGGGCAGCCCTGAAGCGCGGCAAGTTCGGGATAGAAGCGGAGCCAGCCGCATTGGTCTAAAAAGTGTAGCCCAATGGAGGGTTTTCGACTCAGCAGGAGAAACTTCTTCCATTCTTCCCAGAGCCGCTCACGCGGATGCCCGTCCTGCGACAGTGTTCGGCAGAGGGCGATGGTTTCTGGTGCCACGCTCAGCTCGAAGCGGGACGCGAGGTGCATACCCCGGAGCACTCGCAATGGATCCTCGATGAACTGATGTGAGGCGTGGCGCAACCGACCACTCGCGAGGTCCTCTCGACCATTGAAGGGATCCCGTAGCTCCCTCGTATCAGGATCCCAGGCCATGGCGTTGATCGTAAAGTCACGTCGCGCAAGTGCCTCGTCGATCGGCATGTCCGGATCGGCTTGTCGTAGAAGACCAGGAATCGATGTGGCCTCGGTGGTGTGGGGACGGGAGGGAATAGAGATGTCGATGGGAAACCCCTGGAGTTTGAATATGGCAAAGGCCTTTCCTACAAATTGGACGGAGAACTGTTCAGACAGCAAGGTATGAAGCTGTCCCGGCGGTACACCGGTGACTTCGAGATCCAAATCATGGGGCTGTTGCCCAAGTACAAGGTCGCGAACCGTGCCACCTACTACCCAGGTTCTGCCGCCGATCCGACGGACGCTTTCTTCAATGCGGCGAAGGACTCCTGCAAGTGCGGGATCCCTCAGGCGGAAGCGGGTTGGCACTTAGATCCCCGCTTCACGGAGGAACTTGGCCGACTCCTCCGGCGATACGGGATTGATGTAAAATCCTGTCCCCCATTCGAAGCCGGCAACCTGTGTGAGTTTGGGAATAATCTCGAGGTGCCAGTGATAGTAATCCCCTGTTTTTTCGTGCAGGGGAGAACTGTGTAGGATGAAATTGTAGTGTGGACGTGCCAGCACTTTGTCCATGCGGCGCAACGATTCCGAAAGGATCGGAGCAAGAAACTCGAATTGAGACT
The DNA here is from genome assembly GCF_001458735.1 of Candidatus Nitrospira nitrosa. NCBI lineage: Bacteria > Pseudomonadati > Nitrospirota > Nitrospiria > Nitrospirales > Nitrospiraceae > Nitrospira > Candidatus Nitrospira nitrosa. Next base: position 450,546 of record NZ_CZQA01000010.1, on the reverse strand, counting down.
TCTGACTCTCCTCGAAGTAGGCCGCATGACGCTTGGGAAGTATCCACATCTCGAACGGAAAACGTGGCGCGAAGGGAGTCACGCAGAGGAATTCTGGGTTTTCCGCCACGACGCGATCTCCATCAGACAGGTCTTGCCGAAGGATATCGCAATAGATGCACCGTTCTTTTTGCTGGTAATGCTGATGGCATCCATCAAGCTCCTCCTGTACGCTGGTCGGGACGATCGGGAGAGCAATCAGTTGGGAGTGGCTGTGCTCCAAGGTCGCTCCGGCGGAGGATCCATGGTTCTTGAAAATCAAAATATAGCGGAACCGCAGATCCTTACGGAGATCCAGCATCCGGTCGCGATAGGCCCACAGCATGTCCTCAAGTCGCTTCGTCGGCATCTCCGCGAGGCCTTCGACATGGGTCGGGGTTTCAATGATGACTTCATGTGCGCCGATTCCATTCATCCGGTCATAGAGACCGATGCCTTCGCGCCCCATCTCGCCTTCCACCTGGAGTGCGGGAAACTTGTTCGGGACGACCCGTACGGTCCAGTTCGGAGAGTTGGGAGCCGATGGTTGCGGCCGATAGGCCATGATTTCTTTCGGGGTCAGGCGCTCTTGTCCGGGACAAAACGGGCAGAGAGATGCGGAACTTGCGCGAGCCGGTTGAGGGGAGATGAAGTCATGGGGGCGGCCGCTGCGTTCCGTTGAAATAATGACCCAGCGACCGACTATGGGATCACGTCGTAGATCGGGCATCTGTTCCTCCGTAACTCGTAATAATGTGAAAGGTGAAAAGTAAAAGGTTCGGGTTCTTGAGCGCGAAGAAGCGCCTGGTGGCTTCTAGGCTTCACTTTTCACATCTTGTTTTTCACTTCCGATCATACTCTCCACATTCCTGCCTCAAATTCTGGTCCCGGTACGGTGAGCGCGGCGGGACGCTGGCTGGGGTAACGGGCCACTTCGAGGCCATGTTCTTGCACAGCGACTGAAAGCTGCATCGCGTGTCCTGTTTCCAGATCGAGGTCCTTCCAGGGGACTGCCAACTCCAAGACGGTCTGTGCGTGAATCGACTGACGGGAGCCGACGGTTTGCCAGACATCCGTGGTCGTTTGGCGAGACAGTTGAAATTCTCCTTGGCCTGACAAGGAGAGGGGAAACGTGAGCCGATACTTGGATTGTGGGCCCTGTAACACGACATCGACGTCGAGACCTTCTTTCTTGAGATTGGTCTCATCGAAGTCGAATCGCATGACAAACTGATTAAGGTTCCAGCCGAAACGGATGGCTGTGAAGATCCCATCTGCCTTCCACATGGCTCCGAGTGGCGGCTGAGTGCTGATGGTGCCCGCTCCCCGCCATTCGAAGAAGTTGGTGACCATGCCGTCGATGATGGGCGTGAGGAGCCCGACAGGCTGTTGAACCATCTCGGAATCACATGGCATCGCTTTCGCGCAGATCGCCTGGTTGAGTTGGTCTGGAGGCGGTAGGCCCATGTGTGTCCAGACATTACGGAGATGCGTTCTGAAGAGGCGATCGAATTCTGGCTTGAAATCGGTGTCGAAATCGTCACCATACCACCAGAACCAGTCACTACCCTCCGCAGCGTACAGCTCACGCCATGCGGCTTGAGCACGATCCGGCGGAAGACTCGGCGCACGATTTAGCAGTTGCGTGCGAGTGTGTCCCAGCAGGTCCCACCCGCCATTGTCTTCTTGGTGCCCGATCCAAATTTTGTAGTCGGAATTGATCCAGGAACCGGAATGCAGTGCGGATAGGTGCTGTGTGGGTGGTACCGAGGCCAGCGCGGTGGAGATCATTGAAGACTGGACCGTCAGTTGTCCGGTCTGATCCAATGCACGATTCGCGAAGCCTCCATAGAGGAGCGAAAGGAATCGTTCTCCTCCATCGTGGTAATGTTCCCACGGGTTTTCGCCGTCTAACACAATGGCAATGATGAGTCGTTCTTGAGAGCTATCGCGGATGACTCCTCGCAATCGTCGCGTGACGTCGTCGGCAGCCGCTTCCGGCGTTGTCTTGTGATAGATGAATCCAAAGGCATCGGAGATCTCTCGGTCGCGGAACAGAATGGACAGAGACTGCTCGGCCTCACCGATGTGGTACGGTTGATACAAGTCGGATGATCGGTGCCATGGCAGACCGCCCATGGCGAGGGATCTAGCCAGAATACCTTCGTCGGTGGCTAACCAGTGGAGGCCTACTTGATGGACCAGCGGAAGCATCTCGGGGCAGACAGATCCTTCTGACGGCCACAAGCCGGACGGAGGTTGGCCGAACGTGTGTTGATGAAAGAGGACGGCGTCTCGGAGTTGCGCCTCTGCATCCTCATACGCCCGGAATCGGGCCGGCAAGGGGAGGTCGGGTCTGGCGCGACGGGTCATGTCCGTGTCGATCACCAAGGGTAGAATCGGGTGGAAGAAGGGAGTCGTGGTGAGCTCGATTTGTCCCTGTTCCATGAGCTGCCGGTACATGGGAACAATCTCTTGGACGACGGTGCGCTGCAGTGCCAGCACCTCCTGTTTTTCCTCCTCGGTAAAGCCGCGATTTTTCTGGCGCAGGTCGGCCAGGCGAGGATACTGTTTGATGGTGCCGTATCCGAACCAGGCTAGGTTGTGCCACATTTGAAGATCGAGGAGTTCTTGTGTTGAAAAGTGACGGGCAATCCGAGGAAGATCCTGATCATTGACCTCCAACCCTCGTTTGACGAGCAGCTCATGGTACCGTGGATAGGGCCGAACCATGGTTGCCCAATTGGCGGAGAAGAAATGCCGAACCACAAAAGCCTTTTCTTCCAGCGTGAGATCTGCCGCTGGTCGTTGGGCGTGCTCGAGAAAAAGATCGAGCACCGTTCCGGTTCCGATCTCCTGTAACTGGAGGAGCAGCGATGGGGTAAAGTTGAATGTTGCGCGTACCTCTGGAAATTGTCGGAGTAAATAGGCCATATCATAGTAGGCCTTGGTTGCATGGAGGCGGACCCACGGCATACTGGCCGATGCAGTCACCGGGTCCGTGTAATAGGGCTGGTGCATATGCCAGAAAAAACAGATGTGGGCCTGCTTCATCGCGACTGATTCCTTTCGTTTTTTCAGTATGTCATAGGGGGTATAGGCATGCAATCTGCCGATAGGTTTTGGAAACTCTGGAGTACTGGGGGAATGATATGAAGGGGTTCCTGCGTTTATGGGGGCCGGTTTGTGCTTATGCTGGGATCATTTTCTACATGTCGTCGCAGTCGCACCCTGAAGAGCAGGTGCCGTTCGTCATTCATTTCAGTGATAAAGCCTTACATGCCCTCGAATACACGGTGTTGGGTGCGTTATGTTACCGGGCTTTTCACGCGACCCCGCGTGAAAGGTGGCGACGGCAGGCGATGCTGTTGGCCATCGTCTTCACGTCGCTGTACGGAATCAGTGACGAAGTCCACCAAGTCTTTGTTCCATTTCGAGAGTCCAGTTGGCTCGATTGGGTAGCCGATACAATCGGTGGAGCCATTGGTGCAGGTGTCATGTCCAGGATCTTGAGTCTGAGACCGATGAATTCCGTTCCAGAAGCCTCTCCCTAAAGTCAGCTGAACAATACGGCATTCGTGACAAGCTGCCCGATGCCCGCTATACTCACCCCGATATGGTCAAGGGTAACCAGACTTCCTCCAAGGTGCCGTTAGCGTCTCCGGATCCTGCCGTCCTGGCCGATGCTATTGCGACAAAGTTGCAACCAGGTCTTGGCCTAAAGAGCCTCACACCGTTGGCTGGAGACGCCTCCAACCGACGGTATTTTCGTGCGACCCTGATGGGAGGACCCCCGAATTCTGTCATCGTGATGCAGCTTGCTGAGCCGGAAGGGTTCAAACAGTCGGAGGAGGCGGTCAGTGGGACGGCACATCAGATTGCGGAATTGCCGTTTATCAATATCCGGTCTCATCTGGCCAGGGTGAAAGTCCCCGTGCCGACACTCTACTACTATGATCAGTCGGTAGGACTCCTGTATCTGGAAGATTTTGGCGATGTGACCTTAGCAGATGCCGTGAGTTGTGCCGATCAGGCTCAGTTGGAGTCGCGTTACAGGCAGGCTATTGACGTGCTCGTACAGATGCAGGTTGACGCCACCAAGGCGGATGATCGCACCTGCCTTGCGTTTCATCGAGGGTTTGACGCTCCGTTGCTGATGTGGGAGTTTGATCATTTTCTGGAGTATGGAGTCGAGGTACGGAACGGCAGCCCGTTAGCCGATGTCGATGCGGAGGCCGTTCGGCGAGTGTTCAAGAATATTGCCGATCAGTTGGCCAGTCAACCGCGGATCTTTACGCATCGTGATTACCATTCTCGTAATTTGATGGTCGATGGCACACGACTTGGTGTGATCGATTTTCAAGATGCGTTAATGGGGCCGGCTAGTTATGACTTGGCGTCACTCGTGCGGGATGCCTACATCCAGCTAGACGAAGTGCTGGTCGATGAGTTGGTGGAGTACTACCAGGACCAAATGACAGACCGTGGTGTCAGCCGAATTGATCGGACGGCCTTCCGACGACTGTTTGATCTCACGAGTATTCAACGAAACCTGAAGGCAGCCGGTCGGTTTGTTTACATCGATCGCGTCAAGGGCAATCCAAAGTTTTTAGCGGATATTCCTCGTGTGCTGAGTTACGTCAAACAAAATCTTCAAAAGTATCCGGAGCTCGAGCCACTGAAACGACACCTCGCCCCCTATGTGCCGGAATTGCAATAGAGGACTGAGGGATGAGGACTGAGGATTGAGCATCGAATCGTTGACTCAGCACTCAGTCCTCAGTTCTCAGCACTGAATCCTGTGAAGGCCATGATTCTTGCCGCGGGTCTCGGGACTCGCCTCAGACCGCTGACGAACACGATTCCTAAGCCATTACTTCCGATTGCCGGTACTCCGCTCATTATTTGGAACCTGCTGCTGCTGAAGCGGCACGGATTTCACCACGTCGTCGTCAATTTGCATTATCTGGGGCCGATGATCGAGCAGGCCTTGGGCGACGGCTCGAAATTCGGGATACGGATCATCTATTCCCATGAACCGATCATCCTCGGGACCGGTGGAGGAATTAAGAAAGCCGAGCCGTATTTTTCAGGAGAACCGGTACTGATCCTGAACGCAGACACGTTAGTCGAACTCGATCTTGAAGCCTTGCGGGACTTTCATCGCTCGCGTGGAGCGGCCGCCACCTTGGTCTTACGGGAAGATCCGGATGCCGAGCGCTGGGGCTTGGTAGAGGTGGGAGAGCAGAGTCGGATCTTGCGTATCACGGGGCGAGGGATCAGCGAGGCGCCGACGATCGCACAGCGTATGTTCGCGGGGATTCACATCCTTCATCCCCGGCTGCTGCAGCAGGTACCGAAGGGGGTTGTTTCTTCAATCATTGATCCCTACGTGGCGGCCATCGAACGCGGAGAAACCGTGCTGGGCTACGACCTTCAAGGATACTGGTCGGACATCGGAACGCCCGAACGCTACACACAAGCGGAGCACGATGCCCGTTCCGGGCGGATTCGATTAGAAGAACGTTCCCCTCGCAGCACATCCCATTGATCACAACGCTTGTCAACAGCGTGCCGTCTGGCCGAATACGATGGGTCGCTCAGCGGCTTGTGCCAAGCTCGGCCATTCCCAAAACTTTCGGTTGAATTTCCGTGCGGCACTCGCGCCACAATAGCCTTAGGACGCTCAAAACGGCCGTCCAGCAAGACCATAGCAAGCGAGGGGGGGAGGCGTACGCTTCGGTACGTTGAGCCTCTGAGCGATGTGAGAGCGCCGCTGGCGGACTTTTCCAGCGTCCGGTCAGACTTTTTGGTGTTTGAGAAGGCGTGCGAGATAGGTGCGCTGGAGTTTGAGCGATTCGGCGGCCTTGGTTTGATTGCCCTCGGCCCGTTCCATGGCTCGTGTGATAATGTAGCGGCTGTGTTCTTCCATGGATTCATGGTAAGGCAGGTCGAGGTAGGATTGTAGTGCCTCATCTTCATTTTTGCGCAGCTCTGCGTCATCCGACAGGAGTGCCAACATATCCGGCTCGATTGTGTCTTTGGGGCTCAGGACGACAGCTCGCGCGATGACGTTGTCTAACTCGCGGATGTTGCCGGGCCATGGGTAACGGGTTAGTGCCTCCACGGCAGCCGCACTGAGGACCATACCGGGGCGCTTGGCATCTCGCGTATGTCGCTCCAAGAAGAATTGTGCAAGCGCTGGGACATCTCCTTGCCGCTCACGGAGCGGCGGGAGCGTCAGTGTGACGACATTGAGCCGAAAATACAGATCTTCCCGGAACTGGCCAGCTTTGACGGCCTGACGAAGATCTCTATTGGTAGCGGCGATGATGCGGATGTTGACTGATACGGTCTTGGACCCACCGACGCGTTGGAACTCCCGGTCTTGAAGCACACGAAGCAACTTGGCTTGCAAGGTGAGCGGCATATCGCCGATTTCGTCCAGGAAGACCGTGCCCCCGTCGGCCATTTCCAATTTACCTTTTTGCTGTCGATCCGCTCCTGTGAATGCCCCACGCTCGTGGCCGAAGAGTTCATTCTCAAGGAGTGTCTCGGTCAATGCCACACAGTTGATGACGATGAGCGGCATGGTACAACGAGGGCTCCACTGATGGATCGAACGTGCAAAGAGCTCTTTCCCTGTCCCACTCTCCCCCAGCAGTAATACCCCTGCATCGGACTTGGCGGCTCGCTGTGCTGCTTCAACGACGGAGCGCACCGACGGGCTGTTGCCGACGATATTCGCGTAACGGCCGTCGACCTCAGAGCGGAGGTAAGCGACCTGCCGTCGGAGCGTATCTCGTTCCAGTGCTTTACGGATGACGATGAGGAGGTGGTCATTGTCGAGAGGCTTGGTCAGAAAGTCGTACGCGCCTTCTTTCATGGCTTCGACGGCGGCCTGAATGGAAGCATGCGCGGTCATCACAATGACCGGCGGGCTGTCCGCCGGTTTCATCTGGGCTAAGCGCTTGAGCACATCGAGGCCGGAGAGCTTGGGTAGTGTCAGATCCAGCAGGACGAGGTGAGGCGACTCATGCACAATGACATCAAGAGCCTGCTGTCCCTCGAGTGCGACAACGGTCTCGTATCCGGAGGCCTGGAGTCGATCCTCCAGCATCAGTACGATGTCTGGATCGTCGTCAACGATGAGGATCTTTGCGTTCATACGTCAGACGTGTGGTGTGATGGGGTACGCGTGAAGCAACGAGGCTGGTGCATGCTCTCGCACTGATAACTCCCTGCTACCCACTCACCACCCCTCACTGACTGTCCATTACATTGATGACGAGCCCGGTCAACGGTTTCGGATAAAAATACGTGGACTTGTGCGGCATGCGTTCTCCCGCCGCTGCAACCGCCTGGACTTCGCTGACTTTGGTCGCGTTGAGCAGAAAGGCTCCGGTCCCTGTGCCACGGTGCACCCAATCGAGCGCCTCAAGGTCATCCTTGGTGTAGAGAATCGCTTCCTGCTCCTGTTGGGTCTGACAGAGCGTTGTGACGATGAGTTGTTGCAGCAAGGAGACGTCGAGTTTGGTGCGAGGTGAAGCCGTTGCTGAAGGTCGATGACTTGGCTTCAACGTGAGGGTCATGTAGCGAGAATCAGCTTGTCTCGCGAGGCCAAACACCGGTGCCTTCGTTCCTTCCGTCCGTAAGCTGGTGAGGAACTGGGTACGGACCTGTTCATGGGAGGATGGGGTAAAGGGAAATTCTCGAAACTCGAACACCTCGCCCAGCATCCGCTTGATTTGTTCGAACGGAGGTAACGGGGTGGTGGTGACCCGGTGCGTTGGTAACACCGTCAGACCTGGATCTTCAAGCGGGGCGAGTAACATGAGGACTGAATCATAGGGCTGGAGGCCTGTCTGTGTGGAGGCCTGTTGTCGTCGCAGCTTTTGATAATTCAACGCCGTTTCGTAGCGGTGATGGCCGTCCGCAATGAACAGCGGCTTACTCTGCATGGCCTCAGTAATCTGTTTCAGCACGGTGTGGTCGGTCACGGTCCACAGGCACTCTCGACAACCAGCCTCATCCTGGAAGTCATAGCAGGCTGGTTTGCCGTTAGTCTCGGCTTCCAAACGTTGGATGATGGTTCCCTGTGGATCCGAGTACAGGGACCAGATTGGGCTAAAATTCGCTCGACAGGCCTCAATGAGATTCAACCGATCCGTCTTTGCTGCGGCACGGGTGTTTTCATGCGGGTAGATATGCCCCGAGTCCAGTGCTTCCAATTTGACCAGTGTTAGGAATCCACGCAGCAGCTTCTTCGGAGCATCGGGAGCGGAGTAGGGGGGACGGTATTCAATGGTGTGGTAATAGATGGTCGGTTGCGCATCGCGCTTGAGAATTCCCTCCGTGATCCAGCTTTTCAATGTCGAAGCGGCACGGGTGTAGCGGTTGTGCGTTGGACTGTCACCGGGCTGGTCAAGCCCAAGCTCCATACGGATGATATTGTGGGGATGTCGGTCATGGAGCTGTTTCTGTCCGGCTGTATCGATAATATCGTACGGTGGGGAGATGACATCGGTGATCGCCCCGACAAGCGTCTGATCGTACCGCAGCCCGTGGAACGGAAAAACCTGTGACATGAGCAACTCCCTGGCAATGTCGTGGTCGTAATCGCGACGACGGTTTGATGGTTACAGGAGAGAGCGGGGTCCTTTCGCCCTACGCCGTGCCGCTCCCACGGCCAGGCGTCTTTCCGACTGGCGGGAAGACTGTTACCGGTCTCGGGTAATCATATAATCCGCAGCGACGGATAGGGCGCGCCGCGCCGTACTATCCTCGAAGCAGTCCAGTTCATCCTTCGCAGCTGTGATATAGGCGCGTGCGCGATCCATGGCATAGGTGATCGACCCAAAATTGGCCATCAACGAAAGAATGCGCTCCAAGTCCGTCGTGCTCAGTGTCCGCGTCTCCATGCGGTCCTTGATCATCTGACGGTCCTGCTCTGAACACTGCTGCAACAAATGCAGCAGCGGCAGCGTCGCCTTTCCTTGACGCAGATCCTGCCCGATCGTTTTGCCGAGCGATTCGCCGTTCGCAATATAATCCAATGTGTCGTCCGCGACCTGGAAAGCGATGCCGAGATACTGGCCGAAGCGAAACAGGGCGTCCTGTTGCGACTCAGATGCTTCCGCGAGAATGGCCCCCATGCGGCAAGCCGCTGCAATCAACCCCGCCGTCTTGTGCTCGACGATTTTGATGTAATCGATCTCGGGCATTGAGGGGTTTCCATTGTAGTAGAGCTGCAGCACTTCCCCTTCTGCCATCTTCTTACAGGCCTCGGCGAGGACTTCATTAATCCCCTGACTTTGAAATTCGACGACCTTGCACATCGCTTTCGTATAGAGGTAGTCGCCGACCAGAATGCTGATTTGGTTTCCCCACACCTTGCGCGCGGTTCGTCTTCCCCTCCGGAGATCGGCATCATCCACGACATCGTCGTGTAGGAGGGTCGCGGTATGAATGAATTCAACAATACTGCCAAGTTGGTGATGTTCAGCTCCCGCATATCCACAGAGGCGGGCGGAGAGCAGTAGGAGAAGGGGTCTGACACGCTTTCCTCCGCCACTCAAGATGTGTGCGGCGACGGTATTGACCAAGGTCACGCTGGAATCGAGGTTCTTCCGTACGCGATCCTCTACTCCATCCAGCTCCGTCCGATAGGACTCCCACACATCTGACATGCTGTGTAGAGTAGCGATGACTGGACCTTGTGTCATGCCGCGGATGGTATGGCAGCCAAGGAAATAAAGTCAAGCAAATGAAAGGGGTATAAGCCCGATGCAATCTTGACAGAGGAAGGACCCATCCAGTAAGTTCTCAACATAATTAACCCACGCGAGTGAGGTTCACCCTGGATGCGGATGGTAAGGTGCGTCCACTCCAAGGGTGCTTGCTTCGTCCCCATGCCATCCATTATAGACAAAACGTCCATTGTTTGAACGAGATAGATCTATGACTATTCCTGGATTTCCCCACCGACAGGGACTCTACGATCCGCAATACGAGAAGGATTCCTGTGGGATTGGTTTCGTCGTCAATATCAAAGGGAAAAAATCCCATGACATTGTCCGTAAAGGACTTCAAGTTTTAGAGAATTTGACACACAGAGGGGCCCAGGGGGCTGATTCCCACACCGGAGACGGGGCGGGTATTCTGCTGCAGACTCCACACTCATTTCTGAAGCGGGTTGTGGGCGATGTAGGTGTCTCCCTGCCGGATCTGGGCGAGTACGGGGTTGGTCAGCTATTTCTACCTCCCAATACCGACTCTCGGCGGCTCTGCGAGAAGGTATTCAACGAGATTATTACAGAGGAAGGTCTACGTCTACTCGGTTGGCGCGATGTGCCGGTCAAGAGTGATCAGATCGGTGCTCTTGCACGAACGACAGAACCGTTCATGCGACAGGTTTTCGTCGCGAGAGATGCGTTAAACGAAACTCAGTTCGAGCGAAAACTCTACGTTGTTCGCAAGCGAGTCGAAAAGGCTGTGGCAGAATCGGCCATTCAAGGACGAGAGCACTTCTATGTTCCGAGCCTGTCAGCCAACACCATCGTCTATAAGGGGTTGTTGTTGCCGCATCAAATGGCGGCTTACTATCAGGATCTCACTGATGAACGGATGGTCAGCGCACTGGCGCTTGTGCACTCGCGCTTCAGTACCAATACGTTTCCCACCTGGCCCCGGGCCCATCCCTATCGGTATGTGTGCCATAACGGCGAGATCAATACACTCAAGGGGAACGTCAATTGGATGAAGGCACGTCAAGGGCGCCTTCATTCAGAGCAATTCGGGAAAGACATGGAGAAGCTCTTCCCGATCGTCTCCGAGGATCAAAGCGACTCGGCCTGCTTGGACAATGCCTTGGAATTTCTGCTGCTTGGTGGCCGTTCGCTGCCGCATGCCATGATGATGTTGATTCCGGAGCCGTGGGTGGCGAATCCACAGATGGATTTAGATCGTCGCGGGTTTTATCAGTATCACGCGGCAATGATGGAACCGTGGGATGGGCCCGCGGCTGTGTGTTTTACAGACGGTAAGTTGATCGGGGCAACGCTGGATCGAAATGGGCTGCGCCCCTGCCGGTATCACGTGACCACCGATGGTCTGGTGGTTCTCGCGTCTGAGGCCGGGGTTCTGCCGGCTGAGGCGAAAGATATCAGGATGAAGGGACGGCTCCAACCGGGTCGTATGTTCCTCGTCGATACGGTGCAGGGTCGCATCATCGACGATGAAGAGATTAAAGCTGGAATCGTCGGTCGCAAACCCTATCGGAGTTGGGTCACGCAATATGGTGTGTCGCTGGACGAGCTGCCGGATCCGCTCAATGTTCCGCAGCCGGACCACCCCACGATTCGCCAGCGGCAGCAGGCCTTCGGGTACACGGTTGAAGAACTGAAGATGGTCATCACACCGATGATCGTGATGGGGGAAGAGGCGATTTCCTCAATGGGAACCGACACTCCGTTGGCGGTGCTGTCCGATCGACCGCAGCTCCTGTTCAAGTATTTCAAGCAGCTCTTCGCACAGGTCACGAATCCGCCGATCGACCCGATTCGAGAACAGCTCGTGATGTCGCTGGTGACCAACATCGGTCCGAAGCCGAACTTGATGGATGAATCGCCTGAGTCCTGCCGCCGTATCAAGGTGCAGCAGCCGATTCTCACGAACGCCGATTTGCAAAAGATCCGTGGTATTTCCGATCCGCACTTCAAAAGCAAGACACTCCGGATGCTGTTCCGCGTCGCCGAAGGACCGGATGGGCTTGGCGAGGCGGTCGATGAGCTCTGTCAGCAAGCCTCGCACGCCATCAAGGAAGGCTACAAGTTCCTGATCTTGAGCGATCGTGGGGTGAACGAGCAATGGGCGCCGATTCCAAGTTTGATTGGTATCTCTGCCGTTCACCACCACCTGGTTCGAGAGTGTACAAGAACCGAAGTAGGGTTGATCTTGGAAACGGGTGAACCACGCGATGTGCATCAGTTCGCCTGTTTGATCGGCTATGGTGCAGGAACGATCAACCCATATCTGGTGTTCGAATCGCTGGTGGATATGGAACGTGACAGCTATCTGCCCGAAGGGCTCGATGCGCAGACGGCGGAGGGGAAATTTATCAAGGCCATCAACAAGGGGCTGCTCAAGATCTTCTCAAAAATGGGAATCTCCACCGTGCAGTCTTACTGCGGTGCGCAGATCTTCGAGGCGATCGGGTTGAATCGCGAATTGATCGATCGATACTTCACCGGCACACCGTCGCGTGTCGAAGGGGTCGGTATCCGCGAAATCGGGGAAGAGACGTTGCGCCGCCATCGCGTGGCCTACGAGCCGGCCGCGATCCGCCAACTCGACTTCGGAGGCGAAATTCACTACCGCATCCAGGGTGAGCATCATAACTGGAATCCGGAGACGATCTATAAGCTACAACATGCCAGCCGCTCAAACGACCCGAAGACGTACGCGGAGTTTGCGCAGGTCGTGAATGATGAGGGCAAGCGGCGCTCGAACCTTCGTGGGTTGCTGGACTTCAAGTTCGATCCTCAGCCCATTCCGATTGAAGAGGTGGAATCAGCTAAGGAAATTGTCAAGCGCTTCAACACCGGTGCCATGTCTTTCGGTTCGATCAGCAAAGAAGCGCATGAAACGCTGGCAATCGCGATGAATCGGCTTGGCGGCAAGAGCAATACGGGTGAAGGTGGGGAGGATCCGGAGCGGTTCATTCCCTTGCCGAACGGCGATTCCAAGAATAGTTACATTAAACAGGTGGCGTCGGCCCGATTCGGAGTCACGGCGCATTATCTTGTGAATGCGCGGGAACTGCAGATCAAGATGGCGCAGGGGGCGAAACCGGGAGAAGGGGGCCAGTTGCCCGGTCACAAAGTGGACGAGAACATCGCTCGCTTTCGCTATGCCACACCTGGTGTGCAGCTGATCTCACCTCCGCCTCACCACGACATCTATTCGATCGAGGATTTGGCCCAACTGATTTTCGATCTAAAGAATTCGAATCCTGATGCCGGTGTCTCGGTGAAATTGGTATCGGAGGTCGGTGTCGGGACGGTCGCGGCCGGAGTTGCGAAGGCCCATGCAGATAAAGTGCTCATCAGTGGAGACTCCGGCGGCACAGGCGCGTCGCCGCTCTCATCCATTAAATACGCAGGCATTCCTTGGGAGCTTGGGTTGGCAGAGACGCATCAGACATTGGTGCTCAACGACTTGCGAGGGCGTATCCGAGTTGAAACAGATGGCCAGATGAAGACCGGCCGAGATGTGGTCATTGCCACGTTGCTTGGCGCGGAAGAGTACGGGTTCGCGACAGCCCCGCTGATTGTCGAAGGCTGCATTATGATGCGCAAGTGCCATCTGAATACCTGTCCTGTCGGAATTGCGACGCAAGATCCTGAACTACGCAAGAAGTTCAACGGCAAGCCGGAACATATTGTCAACTACCTCTTCTTCGTGGCCGAAGAAGCACGGCAACTCATGGCAAAGCTCGGCTTTCGGACGATCAACGAGATGGTGGGGCGTGTCGACAAGCTGAAGATTACCAAAGCGGTCGATCATTGGAAGGCCAAGGGACTTGATCTGACGCCGCTGTTGACGGCGCCGGATGTTTCCGTGGATGTGCCGCGGTATTGTGTGCAGAAGCAGGATCATGGTCTCGCGGATATTCTGGACAACAAGCTCGTCGATCTTTGCCGGGCCGCGATTGAGAAGGGTGAGAAGGTGACGGTCGATCTCCCTATCAGGAATATCAACCGGACGACCGGCACGGTACTCTCGAGTAAGATCGCCAAAAAGTATGGACTGGATGGATTGCCGGAAGACACGATCTCGATCAAGTTCTCCGGCTCAGCCGGTCAATCCTTCGGTGCCTTCCTCGCGAAGGGTATCACCTTGACGCTGGAGGGTGAGTCCAACGACTACATCGGAAAAGGGCTGTCCGGAGGTAAGATCATTGTCTTTCCGCCGAAGAATATTCTCTATAATCCGGAGGAGACGATTTTGATCGGCAATACATCGCTGTATGGGGCGACGCAGGGCGAAGCCTATTTTTATGGAATGGCGGGCGAGCGGTTTGCCGTGCGGAACAGCGGAGCGCAAACCGTTGTCGAAGGGACAGGCGATCACGGTTGTGAATATATGACGGGTGGTGTAGTGGTAGTCCTCGGTATGACCGGTCGAAACTTCGCTGCGGGTATGTCCGGTGGCGTGGCGTTCGTCCTGGATGATGAGGGAACATTTCAGAGCCGTTGCAATACGGGAATGGTCGAACTGGAGACGCTGAGCACGAAGGAAGACAAGCAGCTGCTTCATGGGCTGCTCACGAAACACTTTATGTATACCGGAAGTCGGAAGGCCAAACAGATACTCGATGCGTTTGATACGACCTTGCCGAAGTTCGTCAAGGTGATGCCGGTCGATTACAAGCGTGTCCTTGAGGAACGGAAACGGAAGGCGAGTGCAGTCCACTAAAGCAGGACTGAGTAGCGAGGACTGAGGTCTAAGACGATGAATTCATATTCATATTGTGGCACTCAGCACTCGGTCCCCAGATCTCAGCACTAGGAAAAAGATGGGTGATCCAAAGGGTTTCATGAAATATGCCCGTGAGGGCCCGAAGCGTAAGCCGATTGAGCTACGTGTGCTCGATTGGAAGGAGATGTACGAACCGATCCCTGAGGAGAAGCTCAAGGCTCAGGGTGCGCGCTGCATGGACTGCGGTGTACCGTTTTGCCAGGGTCATACCGGTTGCCCAGTCGTCAATCTGATTCCGGAATGGAACGATCTCGTCTATCGCGGGCGTTGGAAAGATGCGCTGAAGGCGCTGCACACCACGAATAATTTCCCTGAATTTACGGGACGTCTCTGCCCAGCCCCCTGTGAAGGGGCTTGCGTGCTCGGGATCAACCAAGATCCGGTGTCCATCCGCGTCATTGAATGGAACATTGTCGATCGGGGTTTTAACGAAGGTTTTGTTACGCCGATCGTGCCGGTCGTGAACACCGGGAAGACCGTGGCGATCGTCGGTTCCGGTCCGGCTGGATTGGCTGCCGCACAGCAATTGGCTCGGGCAGGCCATGCTGTGACGGTCTTCGAAAAGTCCGATCGGATCGGTGGCTTACTGCGCTACGGCATCCCTGACTTTAAGATGGAAAAGTGGGTGATCGACCGACGTCTAGAGCAGATGAAGGTGGAAGGGGTGACGTTTCGGACCGGCGTCGCTGTCGGCAAAGACATCACCGGTGAACAGTTGCGCCGGCAGTTCGACGCGGTGGGACTCACGATGGGTGCCGAGCTGGCTCGTGAGTTGCCGATTCCTGGGCGTGAGCTGAAGGGTGTGCATCTGGCGATGGAGTATCTCACCCAGCAGAATAAGCGTACGGCCGGCATTCCCATGACCGAAGAGCCAATCACCGCGAAGGGGAAACGTGTCGTCATCATCGGCGGCGGCGATACAGGGTCGGACTGTCTCGGTACGGCACATCGCCAAGGGTGTGTAGAAGCCCATCAATTCGAATTGCTGCCGGAGCCTCCTCCGCAACGGGCCGACTCAACTCCCTGGCCTCTCTGGCCGATGCAGCTCCGTACGTCCCATGCTCATGAAGAAGGCTGTGACCGGCAATGGAGTGTGTCCACGACGAAGTTCTCCGGCCACGACGGTCAAGTGACCAAGCTTCATGCCAATCGGGTGAAGTTTGAGAATGGTAAGTTCACACCGGTGCCTAACAGTGAATTTGAGATAAATGCCGATTTGGTGCTGCTCGCCATGGGCTTCACCGGTCCCGTCAGGAATGGTTTGCTCGATAGCCTCGGTGTGAAATATGACGCACGTGGAGCTGTGGTAGCTGACGACAACTTCATGACCAATCTCGACGGCGTTTTTGCCGGCGGCGACACCAAACGTGGTGCCTCACTGATCGTCTGGGCCATCGCCGAAGGCCGAAAGATGGCGGCAGGGATCGACAGGTATCTCCATGCGAATCGGTCCGCAAAAAAGTCCTTCTCCTAACTCATAACGAACACCCCAAGGGATTTCTGTGGGTCATATCCCGACGAACCTGTATTTCTGCGCGAGCGTTGCGTCAATATGCCGAATCAGTAGACTACGGGATTACTGCCATCAACGTCGATCTCGGTCGGAGGGAGCTAGGGAAGGTCTGATTAATTCAGAGTTTCACTTGAGAGCCAGTCGAATCTCCAATGTTTTGAGAGGTGGCTTGGCAAAAGTGAGAATTAATCAGATCATTCCTAGTTCAAAATGCCATCAGCTCCATCAAGAACGGAATCCCTGTGAGCTCCTTGCCCGGCTTGTCTAAAAAAGGTAACCGGTTGACAGGCAAGCACCTGACGGAGGAAGAAGGATATTCTCTGCAAAGGTTCCTCTTCTTATGAATTCCTGGACTCAGCCATCCTGCCAAGCAGAGATTGCTAGAACACTAGCTGATCTGAGAGAGAGCCAAACAATTAGATAAGCAAGGTTAAGTAGGAATGATGGTCAGAGAACAATTGCGCTAACGGTTAAAAATACCAGGACGAACTTGGTAGGCAAGTCGGCGAGCGACTGAAAAACTAGACGTGCCGGCGTCCGTGACGGGTAGATCGGCCCGCTGAAAGAGCACTCAGACTCTCATTACTCGGTTGAGGTAGTTGTATCATGGCACAACTTGTACTCGTTTTATTTCTTTTGTTTTTCCCTAGCTGTCGTACAAATGTACAGAAGGTTCACGAAATTGTCCGGGGTGATGCGAATATTTCATCTGATTCTGCTCCCGTTGGTCCAGGGCAGTTAACATCAGACGACAGTGTGGAGTTCGTAGTTTATCACGCACCAACAATGTTGGATGTCAGGAACGCAACTCGGATTGGATCTGTAAATATGTACGCTACAGTGGAGCAAACTCAATATGGTCGGTTCCTTCTCCAGTCGATGAAAGAGTTAGCATTTCGAAGGCAAAGAACACTCAACGAAACAGAAGCACGATTGCGTAGGGAGGAAAGCAGTATCCAACAATTAAAATCCCAGTCAAATGAGGAGTGGAAGAAAAGAGATCAAGTGCTTAGGCAGGAAGTCGAGAAGTTTAAGGTTATGGCAAGTGATTTCAATCAGGAAGTTGCGGTAGCACAACAGAATTTCGTCCAACAGTTTAAAGATCGGGTGTTGCCAGTGATTGAGAAGATTGCATCTCAGAAGGGGTTGGAGTTGGTCATCGATCCCCTGGAAGGATCTCCTCAGGCCACACAGGCTAGAAAGGCATTGACGCCAATGGGCAAGGAGATCCTTGAGCGGCCTTTGGAAGATCTCACATTGACTGTAGTAGGTGAAATGGATAAGTATCCCTAAGGTAAATAATTTAATTTCACATGCCTCAATAATAGGTAGCAAGGCTCGGGTCATGCTTTGTGTATGTCGATAAGGAGGAAAAATGGTCGGGAGACTTTTATAAACACTCCCTACTTTGAAAGTAGGAGGTTTGTACTAGTCCATGGGCGATGGGTAGGGTCTGTGATGGAAATTGGGCTATGCAGAGACAGGGCTGAGGGGCAGTTCGTCATGCTCAACGTGGGTGCAATAGCCAGGGATTTCGCAACCGCCTTTGGTCTGACGAAGAACCGGCGAAAGCATCAGCTTCTGCCGGTTCTATTTTGTCGACGGCACGACTAGCGGCCGCGGTGTCCTCTGCCGCCCATATCATGCCGCATATCTCGGCGGTCGTGGCGGCGATCTTGACGATCGTGCTTTAGATCTCGATGATCCTCTCGAAGGTCTCGACGATCTTGGCGCATGTCACGCCGATCTTGTGCCAGTTCTCCTGGACCAGCGCCGGACTGTCTGTCGTGTCGCAGCTCTTGCCGATCTTCACGAAGATCACGGCGATCTTCTCGGATGTCGCTTCTGTCCTCCCTAATATCTTGTCGATTGTGCTGGAGGTCACGTCGGTCCTCGCGTAAATCCCCCATCTCTCCTCCAGCTCCACCACTTTGGGCGTAGACGATCGAATGAATTGTCATCAGACTGAGTGCCAGGCTCCCGAGCATGACCCATTCTCGTGATCCCATTCATTCCTCCTTCGTGGTTCGTAAGTTGTCTTTAAAGCTTAGCAGAAGATTTTGCGGTCGCTTTTCTTATCCATTCATGTCCTGCCCAGCAGCTAAGAGGGCGGGTGTCATGAGGCACGAGGGTAGCGGGAGTCTCCCTTGATCAGCATAGAGACTTCGACGGCGAGCAGAGGGTCTAGTTAGGGTGGCGCAACGAGCAACGGCAAAACGTGAAAGTATTGGTCAATGGAGGAATTACGATGTAAGAACACAGCATTATGAATTATTTAAAAAGGCCCATACAAGCCGTGCTTGGGAACTTTGGTTTGGAGGTGCGGAGAAAGCAGGCTAGGGGAAAAACGAAACTTGAAACACTTCTGGCGCAATACCGGGTCGACATGGTGTTCGACGTCGGCGCCAATATCGGGCAGTATGGTCCCTGGTTTCGATGGATCGGCTTTGACAAAACCATTGTGTCGTTTGAGCCGATCTCGCACTTATTTCAACAATTGAGCCAAAATGCTCAGTCTGATCCGAAGTGGTTAGTGGAACAGGTTGCCTTAGGTGAAAAAGAGGGATCTTGCGTGATCAATGTATCAGGGGGGCATGGTGGGGCCAGCTCGCTTCTGACGATGACCGAACATGTCGTGAAGAATGCTCCTGATCAAGCCGTCATCCGACAAGAAGAAATTAGAGTTACCACTGTTGAAAAAATGATGAAGAAATATTACCCGGAAGGTGATCGCCTCTTTCTGAAAATCGATGCACAGGGGTATGAACGGAATGTGATCGAGGGCATCGGCAGCGGATTACACCGCGTTGTTGGGCTGAAGATGGAGATGTCGCTTGTGGAGAATTATCGTGGTGAGTTGTTGATGGTGGATATGCTGCCTCGTCTGAAAAACATGGGGTTCCATTTGGTGGAGTTTGAGAACGGCTGGTCGAATGACAAAACCGGTGAAATGTACCAGGTCGATGGCGTGTTTTTCAGAGCCGATAGGCCGGCGGGCACCAGTGCCGGCGAAAATGAGAAGGCCGACGCGCTTACGCCAGGGCGGCACTGAGAACCAGCTCTTCTTCGTGAGCGTGATCAGAAACAGTCGTGACTTCTCGACCTTCGATCAGATCAGTGATGCGCTCGCGATGGGCTTCAGCGTACCGTAGAAACTCGATCCCAAACTGGTTGTCCTTGTGCCACCGCACGATGGAGACGTCGATGCCAAGAGGAGAGTCAATTTCGGGAGCCTCAATATGCAGCGCGAGGTAGGTGCCTGGAGTCAGCGTCAGGTTGCTTTGCAGTCGGCATCCCGTTGCAGAAAGATCGAAGAGGACCCCTTCTGCTGCGCCGTGGTCAGTCTGGACACTGGCAGAATACCGCACGTACTTTCTTGGGCTATTCCTTAGCCTCATAGCTGCCTCCTTGCTAATCCCTATCTGGTGTCTATATCGGTACGGCCGATAAAAACTTGATGGGTTGAAACAGAGTACTCTTCCGCTTGATTCGTTATAGACTTGGCCTCTTGAAATTCTTTATCCTGCGGAGAACTTGTCTCTCGGAGAACTGATCAATGACTCATCAAACCTATCCGCGAAGCGCCAAAGTCCTGCTGGGCGGTATTGCTCATCTGGGACGGTTCATCGATAAGATTCGTCTGCGTCATGCCGGACAGATTCAGGACTACAACTACATCACGGTCGGGTTCGACAAGTACCTGATCGACTTTCTTGGCATCGATGCCACGGCATTCGAACAGCGAGTATTAGCCGGGGGGACGGATGAAGACTTGCTGGCTTGGGTGAGGGGCAATGGCCGCAAGCCATCAGATCAGGAAGTTGCGCAATGGTCACAAGGGCTATTGGCTGCTGGTACGAAAGACGAGGCAGCGCGTCAGCGATTTCACGAGAGGCTTGAAGAGATCGCAACCAAGCGAGGGGTATCGATCAGTTCCTTACCATCCGTCACCACTTGGGCCGACGTCATTGAACTTGATGAAGGGCGTCTCTGATTTTAGATTGCGTGGACAAAAGTTTTGGCGATCGGCTGTCTCGTTCTGCTCATGCTGTGTGTCCTCTGAGCAACAGTCTTCGCCGGATATCTTTGGAAGCAACAGAGTCGTTTGTAATCGAGGCTCTGTCTATCGCATTTCCGTCCAGAGGCCTATTTGTGAACGGAACGCCAATTGACGGACTGTGGTTCGAACCACCGTGACATCATGTGTCTGGTCGATCGACTGGACCTGTTCGTTCGGCGAGAAACGTATCGAGAAGAATCCTCCCGTGAAAGCAGAAAATGCCAAGGCTCGCTCGGTCGTGATTGCAACGGCGACATGGCCGCGCCCCTGCAGTTGTTTTACGGACTCATTTGGTCCTAATGCATCACTGAACCAATGGCCACGACTCTCTTGGAATCCGTAGAACTGTCGATTGGTCTGAATCAGCAGCACACGTGGGAATACCCGGTGCTGCTCAACCTGCTCCTCGACCCCCAATTGCACTTCTGTCCATCGGTGTAAGGCTGAAGAAAATCCCAATAGTCGGCGGGTGGTTTGAGCGAAGCCTGCTGGTCCGTGCGCTGCGGTGGTGACGATCGTTTCATTAACTCCCAGTGGCTCTTCCACGGGACTCCCGCCCCCTGGTAGGGCAACGACCCTATCCTTTACGACTGTAATCAGGACATCGACAGAGCGGATTTGTGCGTGGACAGGATTTGGGCATAGAGCGGCTGCGAGTAGGAGAGGGAGACCCCAGCGTCTGATAGAAAGGGCCATCGGTATCCTGCTTGTAGGGCTGTTTGTCTGTCGCGTTGCCATGCTGCATCATACAGGGAATAGATCTGGGCTGTCTTCAGGCGCGCTTGCCTCATACTGCCGCTCGATTATGCGATGGAAGTCGTGGTTGTAGACGTAGTCAGAAAGGAGAACCGCCGTCGATCCTAATGGACCGGCGGCGGTTTTTCATCATGAGCCGTGGACTGGTGAAGGGTTAGACCGATGGAAGTGTCAGCAGTTTCTTCATCTCGCAGTGGGCCAGCACGACGTCTGGGGCGCGCTGCAACGCCTCAAAATAACTCCGCTCATATCCATCGCCCAGTTCAGAGGGGCGAATGAGCCCTCGGATTTCTGTTAATAGCATCGCGACGTCATCAACCGTTGGTTGATCATGCCCGTCGAGCAGTTCATCGATGCGGACAACCATGTTGGATAGTGGATGGAGCCAGGTAAACCAGGGGTCGTTCATCACCAACTGGAGGAGCTGGCCGGTAGAGTCCACTCGGCCATAAATCCGCTCATAGGTCAGTTGCTCGGCGACAATCAAGGCTTTATGTAAGCCTAAGAGTCCATGCCGAACATCGGCCAAGGTTCGCCGCAGTGGATTGGTTTCTCGGACATCTGTGTGTTTCGATTGAATAGCCATAATAGTTATTTTAGCAGCTCGGTTGAAAGTTAGGGATTCAGGTGCCATCCCACTGTGAGTGACTCGCTAGGATTCTTATCGGATGGCAGCCGATTGTTCTGTAGTCATACTCTGGCGCATAGGTGAAATGAGGATTGGCCTTCGCCGGTCGGGCATCTGCGATGTGATGAGAAGAATCGATGGTGCCATGAACCCGTCCATCACCGTTCCGCAACCGTGGAGGATGAGAGGTCGGATGTCCCTTGGTAGTACGGATGCTGATCTGCCTGCCTTTGGAAAGGCTCACTGTTTTGAGGACTTAACAGATTCCCATAGGACGAGAATAATTCACCGGTCAGTCGAGCCGTGTTCTCGGGATCGGTTGGGCGTTTTCGACGGATATAGTCATTTAATAGATGCCCCTCGGCTGTCTTGTGAAGATGTGGCTGGCGCAAATTCATGCGGTAACGGGCGATGGCGCCGGCTACTCGGCTGATGAAGGTGACGGTTCCGTCTTGTTGGATCTGCTCGACAATGCCGACGTGTGTCAGCGGATCATTCAGCAGACCATCTCCATTGAAATCCCAGGTGTTATCAAAGAACACTAGATCACCTGGGTGGACGTCCTTATCTCGGTGAAGCATGCCATGTTGACGCACATGGTTGTGGATGAGGCGGACGCCGTTCGCATTCATCTCGGGGTGGCTACTTCGATAGAGGTCAATCCCGTGCTCCAAAAAGATGGCTCGTGTCACTCCTGCACAGTCATAGTGGATACGCTGACCTTTGATGGTGATGGTCTTTGATCCTAATAACCGTACGGCAGAGTGAACGATGGCGGATCGACTGGGCAGGGACGTGAGCAGGGGGGCGGGAGCCGGTATGTGAGGACTGAAGGGTGGCTGATGGCTCAGGACTGGTTGTTGAGACAGGTCCATTGTCTCGCCGGGGCTTTGCACGGGGATGAAGGATTCCATTGCTGTTCGCTGTGGTTTTTGGGCCGGCGTGGCGCAGCCTGTCAGGGATACAATTGCGATGGTACCCATGATGGCGATCTGTCGCATCGGTCCTCCGTTCGCTACCGTACGTTGACAAATCGCCCGTGAGCCGTCTGTCGGAGTGCATCGATCTCTTCTTGCCTGGTCACCGACAGGGGAATGGTATGGGCTAATTCTTCGATGAGCAGATCGGTTGTGAGCGGTGTTTTTTGATGGAGTGCCCGATAAAGGGCAGCCACCACGGCCTGTTCAATTTCAGCCCCGCTGAAGCCATCGCTGGCGCTGACGATTTTGTCGAGGTCAAACTGCGCACTGTCTTGCTTGCGCAGGCCCAAATGAATCCTCCAAATTGACGCGCGTTCCGTATCGTCCGGCAAGTCGACGAAAAAGATCTCATCGAATCGCCCTTTACGAAGAAGTTCAGGGGGGAGTGATGAGAGGTCATTGGCCGTCGCGACCACGAAGACCTCGTGCTTCTTTTCCTGCAACCACGTGAGAAAGGCTCCGAATAGGCGGCGACTCAGGCCTGCATCCGCCTCGCCATTGCCACCTCCCGCGACCATCGCTTTCTCGATTTCATCGATCCATAGGACAATCGGGGCCAAGGCTTCGGCCATTTCGATGGCCTTCCGAAAGTTCTTTTCCGATTCTCCGATGAACTTGTCGAACAATCGTCCGGCATCAAGCTTCAGCAGGGGGAGTGTCCACTCGCGCGCGATCGCCTTGGCTGCCAACGACTTGCCGCAGCCTGGCACGCCGACCAACATGATGCCTCGAGGCGGGGTGAGGTTGAGTGACTTGGCTTCGGGGGTAAAACCCACTCGGGCGCGCTCCAGCCATGCTTTGAGATTACCGAATCCGCCGAGCTCAAACCGGTTGTCTTCCAGGGGATAATATTCCAGTAGACCGCCGTCTCTGATCGCTTGGACCTTGCGTTTCAGGATTGTTTGCACGTCCTCGGCCGAAAGCGTGCCGCGCTCCACGATACAGTGGGCGATGACCTGGCGGGCTTGATGGAGTGTCAAGCCGTGGAGCGCACGGAGGATTGCGTCGGACTCCTCGGATGAGGGGCCTCTTTCGGCCGCTTTGGTCTCACTGATCGAACGGAGGATACTGTGCACGAGTGTGGTGGAACGCGGACGAGAGGCGAAGCGAGGTCCCAATGACTGCAGCAGACCTTGCAGCATCGATTGCAGTTCGTGTCGATCCGGCAGCTTCAAGTCCAGCCGAACGGCGATCTTGTCGAGATCCAGTGGCAGCGTGATCGGTTGACCGGTCAGGATGCAGGTGGCTCGCGTTCGACTGAAGATGGCTGCAACCTCCCGTAGCTGACGGCAGACGGCAGCATCTTGGAGATGTGGCCCCAGATCTTTCAGCCAACATACCGCCTCGACTGTTAATCCATGGAGGTGCTGAAGGACTGCCAAAGGGGTCGAGGTGAGTTTGCTCAAGGTCTGGCCTTCATCGGCGCGGGTGAGTCCTCTGGTGACCGACCATTCAAAGAGCGGCATCCGTTCCTGGGCTGTGACGGATTGCAGGAGGGCCAGGACCCGTTCCTCTTCCACTGTTTCAATAACAACGAGGGGGTGAGAAGAACGGATCAGTGTACGGAGATCATGGACGGTGGTTGAGAACGCCATCGGAGGAAAATGCTAGCACGAGGCTCGACGCTGACCAAGAAAACCACAGAATGTCACTCGTCTACGCAGGAAGCTACAGCTGTGAAGGAATGCGAGCGAGTGTCGCCGAAGAAACCAAAGGGACCACGGCTATTAAGCCGTGGGACTCCACTTGGTGGGTGAGCCAACGTGTGTCTATCCGCTGCCGCTATAGGCAATCGGGATCTGTTGGGGAACAGGCGCTGTTCCCAGCCTGAGTCCACACTATTCATGAAGGGCTGAAGCGCTGTCGGCGGGGGATGGACTTGCGACGCCGTACACGAGTGTGCCCGCTAGGCGTCTGTCATAGCGGCGAAGCCACAATTCTAGGAGCGGCATACAGGAACGTGGATATGTCCCTAATTGAGCTGTGGGGAGCTTCGCGAATGTGGGTTAGGTTTTCTGAGGATTTTCGAGCACCTTATTGATTTCGCTGATCAGGCGGCGCTCGATTTCCGTCGTCTCTTCATGACTCACACTCAAGATCCGTCCGCCCTGCGCGACCCGTTCGAACTCTGCTTTCACCCCAAGCTTCGTGACACTATCGGGGAGGGCTTCAAGCGAAACGAGATATTGATTTCGTGAACCTGTCATTTCAAGCGTCGCAGGGTTGGAAATCTTGCGCTCGGTCACATAGACCGCGCGTTGTTCGGTCTTGACGCTGACTTTCAGGTGATAGCCATTGCGCGCCAAGGCGTCTTCCACCACTTTGGCCACCGTCGGCATGGGTCGCGGTAAGGTATCGGACTGGGCACCTTTCTCATCGACTTTCAGGGATTCCGCCATCTGTGCGGCGATCATGCGTTTGGTTTCGGCGAGCTGTAGCTCCATTTGTTCGTTGAGCCGTTTTGCGTCTGCTTTAGTGACCTCCATGCTGCTCTTGGCATCACGGAGTTCTTGATTGAGCAGATCGATCTGTTGCTGCATCACCTTATTCCCGTCTTGCAACGAGCCTAAGAGGGATTCCTGCCTCGTCAGTTGCTTCTTGAGTGCTTCATTCTCCGTGCGGAAGGGATTCTCCCGATTGGTATCTGGGGCACAGCCGAGTGCAATCATGAACCAGATGATGCCAATTCCCAGTGACTGTGGACTGACGAGTGTTTTATCCTGCACGTGTACTCCTTCCAAGTGGGTAGTACGATTATCTACGCTTCGGTTCGACTTGTAAATGTGATATCGGAAATTTGATTGTCTGAGTGGTCTCTCGATATGCTCATCAACGATGAAGAAGATGGTTGTCTGTATTATGATGCTATTGCCCTTGCTTTTCATGGAGTTGTCGGGGGCGATGGAAGGAGGGCAGGTCTCAGCTGTTGTCCTGCCGGAGGACTATGATCTGTACGGCCGGATCATTGAGGGCAAATTTCTTACGTCGCAGATCCAATTGGTCCTACTAGAACGGATGACGGTCTCGCGGCTTATGCCGAACCAGCCCGATTCCATGACGTTGGCATTTTTTCAGCAGCAAGAATTCTTCAATGGAATGGTACCGCAAGATCTGGCCTACGATTTTATCGGTGCCAACCAGATACCAAGTCGACTTGAAGGCCAATTTCAGTTCGGCGTGCGCTATCGATTCGTGTCAGGAGAAAAAAACGAAGACGTGGAGGCACGCCTAGCGGTTCCTGCTGTGAATGATCATACGAATGGCGTTGGAATCTCCCTCAGTGCTCGATCGCCTGGCGTTCTCGCGCGTGGGGCGAACGCTGAAGAACGATCAAGCGCTCGTGTACGTTGAGAATAGGCGTCGGGATGGAACCGGAGCGGGGTTCCTGGTGTGGTTCCATCGGTTGGAACAGGTATGGCAGATTCTTGATACGGAAGTCGTCTGGACTATCCGTGGCAAGGAAGATGGAGACGAATCGTAAGAGCCCTGGCTTGCATCGGATACCAGAGCCCTGTAGCATGCCTCTGTCATGGTGTCGTTGATCAGAAAGACGTTTTCGGTCCCACCGCTCGGCTGTAATTGCTCGATTGTCGGTGATCCCGTCACGAAGCAAGCGGTCATCATCGATCCCGGCGGCGCCCCGGAGCGCATTCTCCAGGAAGCGCAGCAGCTCGGATTGACCGTTACCCACATCCTGCATACCCACGCCCACTTCGATCACTTTCTGGCGTCCAGCGAGATCAAGCGGGTGACCGGCGCCACGATTTGTCTCCACCAAGACGATCTTCAGCTCTGGGAAAACCTCGAACTGCAGTGCCGTATGTTTGGGGTGTCCTATGTGCCGGCCCTCTCACCGGACTACTGGCTCGTCGATGAGGAAAAGGTGATGTTAGGGCAGGTGCCGATTGTTGCCCTCCATACGCCGGGGCACACACCTGGGTCGATGAGCTTCCATATGCCGAACGATCGGCTGGTACTGGCAGGTGACACCCTTTTCCGTGGCAGCATCGGTCGGACAGACTTATGGGGTGGAAACTTTGAGGCGATTGAAGAGTCTATTCGAGAACGACTCTATACCCTTGATGATGCCACGACGGTGGTCACCGGTCATGGACCGGAGACCGAGATCGGTCTCGAAAAAGAGTCGAATCAGTTTGTGCGTGTCTAATGACGCGCGTGGGCGCGTCCCTGGGACTTGCAGCTGTTCAAAAAGGTCGTCATGCTGGGCCGCAGCGAGCGAGGAGGCGAGTTGTACGGTGAGTCTCTAAGCGACGTGAGAACAACGCAGACGGCATTTTTCAACAGCTGCGCTACTCTTTGGCCATTCGTTCTTTCAGCCGCTCCATCCGTTTCTCGGTAGCTTGTTTAATGAATGTCATGTTCTCGGCAAGATGTTGCTGGGCGTTGATTTTCCCCTCTTCCCGGCGTTTCTGCTGATCCAGCCCAAATTGGGCAATGCCCGGTCCGTCTTCCTTATTCAACGCTTTCCAGATCTCTGCACAGCGCGGCTGTTGAGCAGGCGGATACTTGTCGCAAGGCGGATCTGCAGCCAAAGCAACCGATGCCGAGACGGTCAAGTTACAGATCAGAACCGTTAACGCCCACTTGAATTGATTCATCCGTCTCTTCCTCCCAAGGGCTCGTTCGCATTTTCAGCACAATACCACAAGTCGTGAGGTCGCATAGACCCTTCGTCGAGCCGCCTGGAAGGTGCTCTCACTCAACGTCGTGAGCGATCTGGAACGCAAGGGGAGGTGGGGCAAAGATGGTGGTAAGAAGGGAGAAATGTTAGAGTTGAAAACGATGGCTATGCATACTCCTCCACACCCCGGCGAGTTCATTACCTGGGTCTATCTGAAACCCAACAATCTGAGCGGCCGCGAACTGGTCGGTAAGCTTGGTGTGGCGGCATCAACGCTGAATCGTGTTCTGACGGGAGCAAGCCGCATCAGCCCTGAAATGGCGTTACGCCTTTCCAAGGCTCTTGGCCGTTCTCCGGAGAGTTGGCTGGCCATGCAGTCCAATCATGATCTCTGGCATGCGAAGCAGTGTGTAAAACTGGGCAAGGTCGGGAAGGTCCGGTTCACAGCGGCCTAGAAGAAATTGGCAACCAAGTCGATGGTTACTGAAAGGGGAAATGCGGGGGTGGCCGAAACGTGCTGATCGTTCCGCTGAAATTGCACTCTGCTCCCTATGAGTAGATATAAAGGACTCTCTTAGCCTAGTTCACAGGAGAAGGGTCTTGTGGATACCAAGTACATCCAGATTTGGGAATAAGACTTGCGGTTTCTGCGTCAATCTCAATGAATTCGCCAAAAACAATTTGGGGGGGGATCGTCTTGTGAGTTTAGGACTTTCGAGCAAAGCTTATCTTCTAGTTCTTGACGAATCACTACTTCAGCTTGTGTTGGGTTGAGTTCATGTACTGCTCGTGTTGTGAAAAAACCGAGCCGTTGTACGGCTCCTTCAACTTTCACCAAGAAATTTTGTCCTTCGATCAAGGTCTTGAATATTTTCATGCCGGGCTGTTTTGTAACGTGTTGGGGGAGAAATGATGGCCGACTCAGATTTTCATCGCCTCGTTGACTTCAGCGAGGGTTGTTTTGGCCACAACCGCTGCGCGTGTGCTGCCGGCATCGACGATCTCATCGACACGTGATGGCTCCTGCGTGAGTTTGGCACGCTTCTCCCAGATCGGTGCCAGCTGGTCCACCATCCGGTCCGCCACCAGTTTCTTGCAGTCGATGCAGCCGATCGCGGCGGTGCGGCAGTCTTTGTTGATTTGGTCTTGAGTTCCCTGTGGGGAATAAATCTTATGGAATTCATAGACCGGACAAAGATCGGGGTTGCCGGGATCAGTCCTTCTCACACGAGCCGGATCGGTGACCATGGTCTTGAGCTTCTGACGAACGACCGGTTCGGTGTCCGAGAGGTTGATCGTATTGTGATAGCTCTTGCTCATCTTGCGGCCGTCGGTGCCGATCACCTTGGGAAACTTCGTCAGATGTTCCTTTGGTTCCGGAAACACGGAAGCCTTGTAAATATCGTTGAAACGTCTTGCAAGTTCTCGCGTCAGCTCAAGGTGAGGGAGTTGATCCTTGCCGACCGGCACAAAATCGGGTTTGTATAACAAAATGTCGGCGGCCTGTAGAACCGGGTAGCCCAGAAAGCCGTATGTGGTGAGATCTTTCTCCTTGATCTCTTCCTGCTTTTCTTTATAGGTCGGATTCCGTTCGAGCCAGGACACGGGAGTCATCATCGAGAGCAGGAGATGGAGGATCGCGTGTTCAGGAATCCGGGATTGAATGAAAATCGTGGCACGATCCGGATCAATGCCGCCGGCCAGCCAATCGATCAACATGTCACGAACGAATGTTCGGATACGGCTGGTATCCGCATAGTTCGTCGACAGGGCGTGCCAGTCGGCGACGAAGAAGTAACAATCATACTGTTCTTGTAAGGCTTTCCAATTTTCCAGTGCGCCCAGGTAATTGCCGAGGTGCATCAGGCCGCTTGGCTGCATCCCACTCAAGACTCGCTTTCGAACTGCCGTCATTCAGTCACTCCTGGGCGTAGGCCAAGTGCGGTGGATAGAATGGTTCCAGACAAGCCCTTGGCAAAGGTTCCTGTGATCATGTGAAGGATGCCCAGCTCTTTGTCGAACACGATCAGTCCGACCAAGATGAGCATCCCGTATGGCTCCAACCTGGCTAACGCCATGGCTGGTTGAGGGGGTAGTACGGCCGTTAAGATGCGGCCACCGTCGAGCGGTGGAATGGGAAGCAGATTGAAAAGAGCCAGGAAGACGTTGATCATCACGGAGTAGAGCGCCATGACGGCAATCGGTCGCAGAAACATGGACCCAAAGAGACTGGATGTCGTCTCGGCGTCTCCGGTGTTGCGGAGGGACAAGGTTGGTTCGACCGTCAAAATCAAAGCAAGGAGCAAGGCGCTGGCGACGGCCAGCAGTAGATTCATTCCTGGTCCGGCCGCCGCCGTGAGTGCCATGTCGCGCCGAGGCTGATGCATATTGCCAGGGTTGATCGGGACCGGTTTAGCCCAGCCCAGGAGAAAACTTCCCGGCAGCATCAAGCAGATCAGCGGGAGAATCACGGTACCAAATGGGTCAATGTGAGCCAACGGGTTGATGGTGAGGCGACCTTGCAGTTTTGCGGTCGAGTCACCGCACTTGTCCGCCATCCAACCATGCGCATATTCATGGAGCACCATGGCAAACAGGAGCGGGAGTCCCATGTAGGAGATGGTGTGGAGGATTTGTGACAACGAACTCATACCCCTGCGCTCAGTTCAGTTGCACAAACTTACCTTGTTTTACTTGAAGAAGAAAGAGCGGTCGGTGCAGAGCCCCGTCCTGCCCGAATCCGGCCGGTCCCGTCAGGGTCGGGAGATTGCGTGAGGTCGCGAGGTAGTCGTGCAGGGCATCTCCGGAGGTGGCTCCATGGCGGATTCCATCGATGGCAATTCTTGCGGCATCGTAGCCCTGCATGGTGAAGAGTGAGGGAGAGGATTCAAAGCGTTTCTGGTGTCGTTGGACAAATTCCTGCACGCCGGGATTGGGACTATCAATGAAGAAGGCATCGACGAATGTTGCGCCGTCCACGGCACGATCTGCGGTGCGAGCAAAGTCCTGGGAATTCCATCCGTTGGTCCCGAGAAGGGGAACCTTAATATCGTGGAAGGTCAGTTGTGCCGCGAGAAGGCCGATCTCTTTGGAGCGACTGGGAATGAAGATCGCGTCGAAGCCTGGTGTGTAGAGGACTCGTTTTTCATTTCGGCTCAGGGGTTTACCCGTCGGATTGGTCACCTCGACGGGGACTGCCAACCCATACTTTTTCAGGTCCTCGGCCTTGAGCCGCTGGATTTGGGGAGCAAAATTGGTGTCCCCTTCCTTAAACGCTTCCATGGCGATAATTTCGCCGTCCAGCCGCTGCACCTCCTGCGCGAAGAAGCGAGCCAACTCGCGTCCATAGACGGTATCGGGATAGAGAATGCAGAACCGTCGATAGCCCTGTTCGTTGGACGCGTAGGTTGCGATCCGTTCGGCCTGCATCCCATAGGTCAGGGCTGTACTGAAGAGGTAATTGCCCAACCGCCGGACGTTGGGGAGTGTGGCAGCCGGTGTGATCAACGGGATTCTCGTCTTCTGGGCCATTTCAGCCATGACCGGAAGATTCTTTGACAACATCGGACCGATGACGATGAGCGGGCGATCCTCATGGAGCAGTGTCGAAAGATCATCCAGAAAACCCTGCCGGTCGGCGTCATGGTCTTTGACGATCAACCCAACGGGTGGTGACCCTGGCTGTTCACGAGCCCGTTCCACCGCCAGTTGAATACCTTGAAGGACATCTGTGGCGAACGTGGACAGCGGTCCCGACAGTGGAAGGACCGCGGCAATGAGATATTGATTAGCTTTCAATCTGGTTTTGATGAGATCCAGGGATTCATGCACTTTCGGGACGGAGGGGTGTGCAGGAAACGCCGCTAGGAAATGCCGAGTTTCCCGTTCCGCCAAGTGGTCTTCACCCCGTCCGATGTAATAGTCGATGAGACGAAGTGAGGCGAGGTCGCCGGGATACGAGCGAGGATAGGCTTCGCGCACGCGCGTCAAGCCACGCTTATCCAGCTTGTCCGAGATGAACTGACGGATTTGTTCTCGTGTCTCGGTCATCTGCCCATCTGAGCTGCCAGCCATCCCCTCCAGCAAGGTGTGGATCGCCCGCACATAATCTTTCTTGTTAGCCAGCACTTCGGCTGTCAGCTGCTGTACCTCACGTTTCGTAGTCTCGTCCTGTGTGGTTGTCCGAACCTGAGCCAATAACGGCAGGGCCAAATCGAGATTGCCCATTGCCGCATGAGTTCGGGCCATCAAGAGCTTGCCCCGTTCAAGCAGATCAGATTCAGGAAACTCCAATTGGAGTTGGTTGAGAGCACGAAGGGCTTCCGCATAGTCTTTCATGCCGTAGAGGGCGGCGCCGAGTAGCAAGTAGGTGTCGTCAAGGTGTTCAGGGGGAGGGGTTGTGGTCAAGAATCGACGCAGCATGGTCACCGCCGATTCCGATGCGCCTTTTTCAATCAACTGCTTGGCCTGGTTCAACACTGGTGGGATGGGAACGATGGGTTTGGAGGACTCAGTTGGTCCAGTGACCTCCGATCGTGTCAGGCCGAGGGCCTCACCGAACGTGAACGTCCCGCTGATGGTGAGAGCCAGCAACAGTCGGACAGCGTGGGGCAATGGGCGATGTGAATAGCCGAGCATTCCATTCGGTCAATGGTAGACCGTACGCAGACTAGTATCGGAAAGGCGCAGGCCTGTCAAGGAGAACTATATGGGAGTGTCATTGTACGGAACGTGCGAGTTGGCTATAGTTCGGGTACTTGATGTCCACGAGTACCCCATCGACCGCGCTCCTTGACCCTCTAGTTGAACGATATCTCACACAACTGAGAGTTGAAGGAGGGTTGGCCACGAATACGGTCGAGGCGTACCGGCGCGACCTGTTCCGATTGCAGCGACATTTGTTGACGCATCGACTTCGCATGAACGATGTCGTCTCATCCCACGTGATCCGGTCGTTTTTGGCTGCTCTCAAGCAGGAATCGCTTGCGACATCGTCTGTTGCTAGGATTCTTTCGGCCACACGAGGGTGGTATCGGTTTCTTGTGCGGGAACGTGTATTGGAAGGGAGTCCTCTCCGTGAAGTTGCGGTAGCACGCCGGCCTGTTCGTTTACCCAAGACGTTGACGAGATCTGAGATGACTGCGCTGTTGGAGTTGCCCGTGCGGGATCGGATTGAGGATCAACGCGATCGAGTGATGGCGGAATTGTTGTATGCGTCAGGTCTTCGTGTATCGGAACTCGTGGGGTTGACGCTTGCTCAGGTGGATCTACATCTCGGCTGCCTTCGAGTCGTCGGAAAAGGTACCAAGGAGCGCATGGTCCCAATGGGGCAGACTGCGCGTGATCTATTGAGTGAATACCTTGACCACGTTCGTCCGGCGCTTCTGAAGCGCCGCTCCACGCGAGTGTTGTTCGTCAGTCGCCGTGGGCAGGGGTTGACCAGACAAGCCTGTTG
Source organism: Candidatus Nitrospira nitrosa (assembly GCF_001458735.1). Taxonomy (NCBI): domain Bacteria; kingdom Pseudomonadati; phylum Nitrospirota; class Nitrospiria; order Nitrospirales; family Nitrospiraceae; genus Nitrospira; species Candidatus Nitrospira nitrosa. The sequence goes on along the minus strand of NZ_CZQA01000010.1, from coordinate 417,953 downwards.
GAAGCTGCTTCTGCAGCGGGCACGACGCGCAGGGATTACGAAGTCGATTTCGCCGCACGTGCTTCGACACTCGTTTGCCACGCACTTGCTGGAAGGGGGGGCCGATCTTCGAGCCGTTCAAACGATGCTGGGGCATGCCGATATTGCGACAACCCAGATCTACACGCATGTAGAACGAAGCCGGCTGAAGCGAGTTCATCAACAATTTTTCCCGAGACAGCTTACGCGACGAGGGCCGAGTGGAACAAAAGCCTGAGGAGGGAGACTTCCTTTTATACGTAGGATGTCATCAAGAGCAGTGAAAGAGGTGCACGCTGGTTGACAAGGCAGTTTGGACTTGATAGGCTCCGCTGAGGTTGCTAAGGAAATTGGGCGGATAGCTCAGTTGGGAGAGCGCTGCCCTTACAAGGCAGAGGTCACAGGTTCAATCCCTGTTCCGCCTACCAATGTGGAATTGTGGTAAGCAGCGGCAGGGAGAGTGATGTTGTACGGAGGGTTTGTTCCTCAGCTCGGGGCTTGATCGGCGACCAAACTGAGAGCGTCTTGTCATTTGCAATCTTCCGCCATAGCTAGATTTTGCGGGGCCGTCGTTCAGCCTGGTTAGGACGCCAGATTGTCAATCTGGAGGTCGCGGGTTCAAATCCCGTCGGCCCCGCCATTTTTCCCCAGTGTTTGATACAATCCACGTTGCACAGAGCGACTGAAATCTAAGGAGGCACGTCGAGACTCGTATGTTTCAAGCTGGCCCACTGGGAATCATCATGTCGTTGGGGATCGTCTCCAAGGTGGTCCTCTTGTTACTGTTGGGTTTTTCCATCATTTCCTGGGCGGTTATTTTCTATAAGTGGGCAAGCTTTCGTGCCGCCGACGAGAAAGACCGCCGTTTCATGGCGGTGCTCTTGCGGGCCCGAGATGTCGAAGAAGTCTCGCGGCAGGTGCAACAAACGACCGGAAGCCCCTGCGCAAAGATTTTTCATACCGTCGTCCAGCGGATCGGCTATATCCCTACGGAGATGAAAGAGAACGGCGCGCTCGCCTTTGATCGGCATGTGATGGAGCGAACGGCGGCTCATATCGCTCAGAGTCAAATCGCCAAGTTGGAATCTTTTCTTCCTTTCCTTGCGACAACCGGAAATATCAGTCCGTTCGTTGGGCTGTTGGGAACCGTGATGGGCATCATCGATTCGTTTCGGGAAATCGGTGCCCAGGGCACGGCCAGTATTGCGGCTGTAGCCCCTGGAGTGTCTGAGGCCTTGATTGCCACCGCTGCCGGGTTATTCGCGGCGATTCCTGCGGTCATTGCCTACAATTACTTCCTGACGCGCATCAGGCGTACGGCGTTGCAGATGGATTCCGTTGTGGTGGAACTCCTGGCCCTGATCCCACCTCAGGCCAAGTCCGTTGATCCAGTTGCCGCCGGAGCGAAGGGATGATTTTCGAGACAAGGCAGCGTCGGTTTTTGGCCGAGATCAATGTGATTCCACTGGTCGATGTGGTCTTGGTGTTATTAGTCATCTTCATGGTCACCGCGCCGATGCTGTATCGTGGAATGGACATCAAATTGCCGACGTCTGCCTCGAACACCATCAAACCGGAAATTCGAGCCGTGTTGACGATCGAAAAGGATCAACGGCTGTATCTCGACAAAGATCAAGTCAGCGTGGCTCAGCTCGAGCGAAAGTTGCATCTCCTGAAGCAAGAACATGCGGAAGTCTCCTTGTATTTACGTGCCGATCGTGATGTGCCGTATGGGGTTGTGGTTCAGGTCATGGATGGAGTCAAAAAGGCCGGGATTGAAAAACTCGGCATGGTGACCGATCCCACAACCGGCCCCGAACGGATCACGGAGGCGACGTCTCCTCTGCCTAACCAGTAGGATTAAGGTTCACGGTGCAGGCTTGGACATCAGCCGGTATGATATCGGATGATGAGTGGCAGGCGAAGCTGGCTCGCCGCCTGAGCCGTGCCCTGTTCGTCTCCCTCGTGTTGCATCTCGGTATCTTGGCCGTCGTGGCGTGGATTCGCTTGCCGCGTCACGGTGAACGACCGCTCGCGTCCGTCGAGATTTCGCTGGCCAGCCTTCCGGCGCCTCAGGTGAAAACTCTTGAGCCTCAAAAGAGCCAACCGGTTTCGAAAGAGAAAGACGTAGAACGCCCCAAACCGACGCCGCAGAATAAGTCCGTCGACTCGCCTAAACCGATTGAGCGTGCCACGACGATTGCGCCACCAAAGGCAGTTCCCGTCCCGAAGCAGGCATCGGTACCGCCTCCGGCTGTTTCTCCCCCGCCGGTTTCTCCTCCCGTCACTCGGGCGAAATCATCGAATGATGTGATGAGCGAGATCATGAAAGGCATCGAGTTACCACCGGATGCTCCGAAACGCGGAGACCTCAGTCCTGAGGAGAAGCCGAGGACGACATCGGCGATGAAGCTGCCTGATGTACCGGTCGTGTCGGATACGAAAGATCTCACGGGGAAGCCTGTGGTCCAGAAATCGTCTTCGTCCCTGACGGAAGATCTTGCGAAAGACTTGGATGAAGAGTTCAAGAAGATCAGCAAGCTGGAAGTGCCAAAAGCCGCGGCTTCGGTCGATGTTCCGGTAAGGCCTGCGCCCCAGCCGGCTCCCCAAGTTGAGGCAAAAGTACCAAGTGTCAAGGCCGTCGATACGACGCTGAAGGTTCCAGGAATGGCTCCTGGGTCGAATGCTTATCTGGCGCTGGTCCGGCAGCGCATCAGTAATAGCTGGAGTGCTCCACCGCTGGACCTGACCAACCAGGTGTATGTGGTCATCGTCCAATTCAGACTGCATCGGGACGGGAAAGTCACGGGTGTCTCCATCGAACAATCGTCCGGGAACGAGTATTATGATTTGGCGGGGAAGCGGGCGGTTCTGAGCGCAAATCCATTGCCGGCCTTCCCGGCCGATATTTCCGATTCATACTTTGATGCCCACTTTACCTTCACCGTGGGCGAGCCCCAAGGATAAATTATGACGCTACGAACGCTCGTGATCGCGGGTTTCTGTGCCCTGGTCGGCCTGGTGTGGATCATCGAATCTGGTGCTGCCGACGTATTCCTCGAAGCGGCGAGGCCTGATTTTCAAAAAATTCCATTGGCCATTGCCGGAATTGAGAATCTGGGTGGTACGGAGTCACCGGAGGGTCGCGTGAAGCTCGGCAGCCGTATTGAAGAGGTCCTCAAAACGGATGTGCGTCGCTCCCTGGTGTTTGCTCTCGTCGATGTGAATGGTCTCGGCATTAAGTCCGGCCAGCTGGGAGCTGAGCCGGATCCATCCTTCAAACACGCGGTTGAGAACGGCGTGTCGGTCGTGGTGTGGGGACGAGCTGGTATTAAGAGTGGGAATAAAGATGCCGATGTGAATATGGACGGCTATGTCTATGACGCCGGGAATAACGAGGTAGTCGGTGGGAAACGATACGTGGGCTCAACCTCGGTGGTTCGGCTGATGGCCCATCGATTTGCGGATGAGCTGGTGTTTCGTTATACCGGAGAACCGGGGATCGCTCGGACGAAAATCGCCTATGTGTCGGAGCTGGGATCGGCGCGGGAATTGTTCCTGATGGACTATGATGGATACGATCCGCGGCAACTGACGGCCGACGGATTTTTGAACTTGATGCCGCGCTGGTCTCCCGATCGACGATATTTGGTCTTTACGACCTACCGCAATCGGAATACGCAAGATATCGATCTCCTGGAGCTCGCGACTGGAAAACGCTGGACCCTGGTCTCACAGGGAGGACTGAACATCACGCCGGCACTTTCTCCTGACGGGAATTTTCTTGCGTATTCATCGAGTTCAGAGGGGAATGCGGAACTCTATCGCATGGACACCCACACGAAAGCGGTGCAACGGTTGACGACCAATGCCGGCGGAGATCTTTCCCCTTCCTGGGCACCGTCTGGCCGTGAGTTGGCCTTTACCTCTGACCGAAATGGCGGACCGCAAGTGTTTCTCATTAGCGCGGATGGATCCAATGTGCGCCGATTGACCTTTGAGGGAGATTATAATGCGGCTCCCGCCTGGTCTCCTCGAGGGAATTGGATCGCGTATGTGTGCCGGACTCCACGAAAAGAGTACAAGCTTTGTCTGATCACGCCCGATGGGCAGAAACGCGTGCAGCTGACAACCGGGCCGGGGGTTGATGATTCCCCTTCGTGGTCCCCTGACGGACGTCACATTGTATTTAGTTCCACTGCAGACGGGAAAAGCCACATCTATATGATTAATACGGACGGGAAAGACTTGGAACGGATTACCTTCACGGGGACTCACAATAGCGCACCGGCATGGTCTCCCGCCTCGTGATTTTTATGCAAGGCATTGACGAGAATCGTCCTCCACGGTATGAAAAGAAAGAACACCTGATGAGAAGGGAATCGACTCGATGAAAACATTAGCAGTCACCCCCCTACCAGTAATTCTTGGTGTGCTCCTGCTGCTGAGTCCGGCTTGCTCAAAGAAAGCCGTCCAATCGGGAGGCGATACCCGTGCGTTACAGGAAGAGATGGCACGAGGAGGGGCAAAAGGTGGGACAAGTTCGAGCTTCCCCGATACCTCGTTTTCCGGAAAAGATGATGCGAATGGTCTGCGGGGAATAGATCGAAACCCATTAGAAGAACGGCTCGGTAGCGGTGGTCACAACGGAAGTGGAACGGTGAGCCCGAATAGTACGCTGATGGCCAAGTCCGATCCTGGGGCTGCGACGCGTCAGCTCGCTGAAATACGTGCGGAGCAGACGGCATCCGCTGCGGCAGGTTTGCGGGATGTCTTTTTTGCCTATGATAGTTTTTCCATCACAGACGAAGGGCGCCACGCGCTCAGCAACGATGCGGAGTGGATCAAATCAAATGCACAGGTCCAGCTGAAGATCGAAGGCCATTGTGACGAGCGCGGTACGTCCGCGTATAACCTGGTGTTGGGCGAGAAGCGGGCAAAAGCCGTTCGAAACTACCTCGTCGAGCTGGGGGTGGTTCCTCAGCACCTCTCGGTCGTCTCCTATGGAAAAGAACGGCCGTTTTGCACGGAACATGGGGAACAGTGCTACTCGATGAATCGTCGAGGGCATCTTGTCGTGAAGGTCGGGAAATAGTGCATGTCGGACACGCGGTCGGCATGATCGCTTCCTTGTCGTAATCGGTCCACTGGAGTGCAAGGTATGAAGTCTCAACTGCGAACCACGCATGGCGTGCTACTCGGTTTGGCGGTGGGCGGGCTTTTCTTGCCGGGGTGTGTCGCACAGCAGTCCGATTTGAAAAAAACCGAAAAAGATTTCAAGCAGACGAGTGCCAAGCAGACTCAAGAAATTACGACTCTGCGCGAATATGAGATCCCCCAGTTGCGTGGAGAACTGGAGAAGGCGCTGCATCTGACCAAAGACCTTCAGGCCAGGCAGGAAGATCTTAAATTCAGGTCGGCGCAGGCCGAGCAGCAGACCAAGAAACTCGAACAGTTGGCGGCGAAGCTGGAAACCGACGGCAGCACGCGATACCTGTGGATGCAGAAGAGCTTTGAGACGCAAGATGCCAAGGTCTCGGCACGGCTGGACGATCTGGCAAAGGCGATGGAAGCGCTCAAAAAAGAAGTCATCGACGTGGTGCAACGCACGAATGAGGGTTTGGCCAAACGCGTCGATGCCAAGCTGGATGGGCACCAAAAGGAGTTGACCGATCATCAGAATAGGATGGAGCAGGTTTCTCAGAAGTTTACGCAATTTAATCAGGCGTTGACAGGGTTTCGGGAAGCCCTCACCGGCTTGAACGATCGGGTGGGTGAAGGGGAACATGTCTCGAAGAATCTTGCCGCCAAGCTCGAAGTGGATTCAAAAACCACGGCGACACATGCAGAGGACGTGAATCGGAGTGTGGTCTCCATCACGAAGGCACTTGAAACCGTCGGAAAAAAAGTTACGGCGCGCCTCGATGAGCAAGACAGTCGCATTGACGCCCTGATAAAGACCGTTGAGCAGGTGTCACATAAGCCTGTGTCATTGCAGCAGGCGACGAAGTCCTCCCAGCATTCGTCGGTGGGGCCGAATGAGACGATGCTGGAAGGAGGGGATGCATCAAAAGTGTCTGGCGGGCAGGACACGTCAGGCGGTACGACGACGATCACTCCTCCTCAAGAATCGCCTAAGTCGGACCCTGTTCAGGTGACAGCCGATCCCCCAGATCGGGTTCGCTATGAACGGCTGTTGGCCTTGTTCCGTGACGGGGATTTGGAAGGGGCTAGGCAAGGATTCACCGGGTTTCTCGACGAGTTTCCCAATTCGAACCTTGCGCCGAACGCTCGATTTTGGCTTGGGGAGTCCTACTTTGGCGAGAAAGATTTTCAGAAGGCGATTGATGCGTACGATAAGGTAGAGGTCGACTATCCGAGCAGTGCGAAGGTGCCGTCGGCCATTCTGAAGAAAGGGTACGCGTATTTGGCCATGAAGGATAAGAAACGAGCTTCATCGGCCTTCAAACAGGTTGTCACGCTCTATCCCAAGAGTGTCGAGGCAGGGAAAGCATCCGATAAGTTGGTTCAAATCAAGGAGGGGCGGTAAAGCATGCGAGCCCGTACCGTCATGTCCACAGCGATCATAGCGGGATGGTTGGGATGGGGGATGGTTCTTTCCGGATGTGCGAAGCACGCGGACTTCATGCAGACCCGCGACCAGCTTTCGACGATCTCCAAAACGCAGGATCAAGACCATCAACGGGTCGATGCCGTGGTCCGTCGCTTGGAGGCGATCGAGCGAAGCAAGGAGAGCAAGGATCCAGACGTGACCAAGTCTCGCTTTGATGATGTGACGGCCCGTATTCAAAAGCTGGAAGGCCGGCTTGCGAAGTTGGAGGAGACGGTGAGCCAGGCGTCTGCCAGGTCGGACTCCTCACCTGAACCGCGTGCGGCGAAGATGGTGAAGTCGACACCCCCGACAGAGGCCGTGGTGACGGCATCGGGCATCACGCCGACCTCGGCGTTTAATTTGGCCTATAATGATTATCTGAGCGGTAAATATGAGCTCTCCATCGCCGGATTCCAACGATTCATCAAGGACTTTCCCGGTACGTCGCTGACTCCCAATGCCCAATACTGGTTGGGCGAGTCCTATTACAATTTGAAAGAGTACGGTCGAGCCATCCAGACCTTTGATTATCTTGTCGCAGAGTATCCTGGGAATGAGAAAATGCCGGCCGCGCTCTACAAGCTTGGGTTAGCCACAGCCGAGACAGGTGATCTTGCCAAATCGAGGAAGAATCTGAAACGGGTGCTTGAGGAGTTTCCATCGTCGGATGAGTCCAAGTTGGCCAAGCATAAATTGGCCGAGCTCCGATGAGCGTCCACGCCGTTCGACGTCCTGCCTTGTTCCCAGTCCCATCCCGCGTGAGGAGCCTGGTGCCGTGCTGAAGACAGACGGCAGCTCGAAGATCCGCCTATTGCCGGAAGACGTGATTGGTCGCATTGCGGCCGGGGAAGTCGTTGAGCGCCCTGCTGCAGTCGTGAAAGAACTGCTTGAAAACAGCATTGATGCGGGGAGTCGTTCCATCTCGATCGACGTGAAGGATGGAGGCCTCTCCTTGATTCGGGTGACTGATGATGGGGAGGGGATGAGTCGTCAGGATGCGATCAGTGCGTTTCAGCGCCATGCCACAAGTAAACTCCGGTCTGATGCCGATCTATGGTCCATCCGCACGATGGGGTTTCGGGGGGAAGCGTTGCCGAGCATTGCCGCCGTGGCGCATGTTCGGTTGCTGACCGCGACCGGTTCGGACGAGGTAGGGACGAAGTTGGAAGTTGCAGGGGGACTCGTTGGAAAGGTGACCGACGCCCCTCCGGTCGTTGGGGCCAGAATCGAGGTCATGGGGCTGTTCGAGCATCTGCCGGCCAGGAAAAAATTTTTAAAGTCGGCCCCGACGGAGTGCACGCATATCATTCGAGTGGTGCAACAGGCGGCGCTGGCTTGGCCGGCTATCCAATTTCGTTTCAGCCAGAATGCCCAGGAATTGTTGAACTACCCAACCGTGCGATCAGAAAAGGAGCGGATCGCACAGGTGTACCCACGTGCCTTTCTCGATCACGGTCTTCCTATCCATAGTGAGCAAGCCGGCGCCAGCCTCACGGGCTACATTATTGATGCGAGCCATGCGAAGGCCTCACGGATTCCACAAGAATTGTTTGTGAATCGTCGACCCGTTCGGAGCCTGACGGTGTCCCACGCTGTGGGGGAAGGCTATGGGTCATTTCTTTCCCGGGGTTGCCATCCACGGTTCGTGTTGTTCCTCGATGTCGATCCAGAACGAGTAGATGTCAACGTCCATCCGACGAAGCGGGAAGTGCGTTTTTCGGACAATGAGTTTATCCATCAACTCGTTCGACGAGCGATCCGCGAGCGACTGAGCGGCGGAGGCAGCGCACAGGGACTTGGTGACAGGGAAATAGGAGACCAGGCCACCGTGCATATCCCGGTCTCCTGGCCTGGTCCTTCTGCTACGACCGTGTCTCGTCCAACGGAGACGGCACCCTTGTCACCATCAAATTCGGACGTGCAGCTGGCATTTGCGAATGAAGCGGCGGAGCCATATGTCCGAGTGCCCGCCGGGGAAGTGGTTGCATTGGGACAGATCAATCGGACATTCCTCGTCGCGCAAGTGGGTGGAGACCTCATGGTGGTCGATCAACATACAGCCCATGAGCGGGTGCTGTTTGAGCGGCTGTATCGGGCCTGGACGGTCAGCAGTCTTCAGGCGCAACCGTTGCTTCTGCCCGATCCTCTGGATTTACCGCCGGATCATGTGGCCTTGATCTTGCGCCATCAGGAGGACCTGGGGAAGTTGGGCTTAGAGATCGAGCCGTTCGGTGCCACAACGGTCCTACTCCGATCGACGCCGGTCGGACTGGGTCCAGTCGATCCAAAAGTGTTTTTGGAGGACCTTCTTGAGGACTTGAATCAATGGGAACGAGTGCCTGTGCTTGAGGCACGGATACGGTCGGTGCTGGCATCCTTGGCTTGCCACGGTGCTGTCCGGGCTGGTCGCTCGATGAAGCTGGAAGAAATCAAGGTGCTGGTCGAAGAGTGGCGGGCTGAGGGAGAGATCACCACCTGTCCTCATGGACGACGAACATCCTTTCGACTCAGCACCGACGATCTCGAGAAAATGTTCGGGCGAGCCGGTTGGTAGGTTATGCAGGGTGAAGGAGAGGCTCAGCTCCCATGGATCTTGTGGCGCTCTGGTGATCGCTTCTGGTCGGCAGTGACATGACCATGCGGGTGGACATTGCACGTCGCCGTCGGCCGCTGGTCGTCCTGCTGGGGCCAACTGCCGTTGGTAAAAGTCGAGTCGCGATACACGTCGCCAAGCATTTTGACACTGAGATCCTGACGGCGGATTCGCGCCAAGTGTATCGCGGAATGGATATTGGAACGGACAAGCCGACTGCCGAGGAGCAGCAGACTGTGTCGCACCGGCTTCTTGATCTGGTAAATCCAGATGAAACGTTCAACACAGGCTGGTATCGACGTATCGCACTGGAGCACATCGAGCGATTATATGCAGCCGGCCGACTGCCCTTCGTCGTTGGAGGGACTGGCCTCTACATCAGGACGTTGGTTAGGGGACTATGCCCTGCACCGCAGGCCGATCCTAAGGTGAGGGCAGAACTCAAGGAGTTGAGAGAGCAGGGGGGGCGAAACGGTTTGTATGCTGAATTGATCCGTGTCGATCCTGCAGCAGCAACCAAATTACATCCGAATGATGAGTCGAAGGTGATGCGGGCACTGGAGGTGTACCGACTGTCGGGGCGCTTGATGTCCGAGATGCAGGCTGAACACCGGTTTCAAGAGGCACCATTTTCATCCCTATTGATCGGACTTCATCAGACCACAGACGTGCTCTATCGACGGATCGATGAACGCATCGATTGGCAGCTGGCTCATGGAATGGTAGAAGAGACGCGGTCTCTGCTTGCTCGTGGATACAGTCGTGAGCTTGGGGCGATGAAAGGTCTTGGATACCGACACATCGCCACCTGTTTGGCGAAGGAATATGATGAGACGGAAATGGTGCGCCAGTTCAAGCGCGACACGAGGCGCTTTGCGAAACGGCAGATGACTTGGTTTCGAAAGGAGCCTGGTGTCGAGTGGTTCTCCATTGGCGAGGGCGAGTCGCTTGAGCAGGTGGGAAGCCGAGTCATCACACGCATCGAAGAATTTCTGAAAGGTCATGAGTCGCAACAACAGCCTGCAATGGTGCGGGCGTAGTGAGAATAGGATGTGGTATGCCAAGAAAACAGCGTGATGAGCGGGTGACAGTCGGAGTGATCGGAGGAAGCGGACTCTATGAGATTGAAGGGCTGACAGGCGCACGTTCGATCCGAGTCCGTACGCCCTTTGGGGCTCCATCCGATGTGATCAGGGTGGGTATGCTCGAAGGAGTTCGGGTGGCGTTCCTGTCTCGCCATGGACAAGGGCATCTCTTGAATCCAAGTGAAATAAATTATCGCGCCAACATTTTTGCGCTCAAGTCCCTCGGTGTATCGCACGTCATTTCGGTCAGTGCCGTCGGCAGCATGAAAGAATCGATTCATCCGGGCGACGTCGTGGTGCCTGACCAGTTCATCGATCTCACTAAGCGTCGCGTCTCGACATTTTTTGAACAGGGGCTTGTGGCCCATGTTGCGTTCGGTGAACCGATTTGTGCGGAGCTGGCCCACGCGTTGCGCTCAGCCGGGGAGCGAGTCGGAGCCACGCTGCATGCTCGTGGTACCTACGTGTGCATGGAAGGGCCACAGTTTTCGACCAAGGCGGAATCACGGCTCTACCGGCAATGGGGGGTCGATGTGATCGGGATGACCAATATGCCGGAAGCTAAACTGGCTCGCGAGGCGGAGTTGTGTTATGCGACCTTGGCGTTGGTCACCGACTATGATTGTTGGCACGAGACGGAAGAGGCTGTGACCGTGGAGGCCGTGCTGGATACTCTCCACCGCAATGTCACGTTGGCGAAACAGATTCTCCGTACGGTGATGCCGTCGTTCGCGAAACCGATCGAGTGTGCCTGCCATCGGGCGTTAGACCATGCGATTTTGACTGCACCGAAACGAATACCGACTGCTGTGCGGAAGAAGCTTTCGGTGCTTATCGACCGTGCCCTGACACCACAGAAAGGAGCTCGTTAGGCAATGGGGAAATTGTTAGTGGTTGGATCAGTTGCGCTTGATACGGTGAAAACTCCGTTCGGGGAGGGAACGGAGATTCTTGGAGGGTCAGCGACATACTTTTCGACGGCGGCAAGTTTCTTCACCTCGGTGGCGCTCATTGCGGTGGTTGGGGAAGACTTCCCCCAACAGCACGTTGCGTTTCTGAAGAGCCGTGGAATTGATCTGACGGGATTAGAGCGTCGACCGGGAGCGACCTTTCGTTGGAAGGGGGAATACACGCATCAATTGAACGAGGCGCACACGCTGGATACGCAGCTCAACGTGTTCGAGACGTTTCGCCCGCAGATTCCCGAAGCCTATCGAGCGCCGGATGTTCTGTTCCTTGGCAATATCCATCCTGAACTTCAGCTCGATGTGCTGCAAAAGGTCACGCGCCCAGCGCTCGTTGCGTGCGACACGATGAATTTTTGGATCAACGGTCAGCGAGAGGCCTTATGGAAAGTTCTGGAGAAGGTCGATGTCCTGATCATCAATGACGGCGAAGCGCGTGCCTTAGGCCAAGACTCCAATCTCGTGAAAGTCGCAAAATTGGTGCTGTCACGAGGGCCCAAGCATCTCATCGTGAAACGCGGAGAATACGGCGTGCTCATGTTCAACGAGAAGCACGTCTTCGGGGCACCGGCCTTTCCGCTCGAAGATGTGCGCGATCCGACCGGTGCCGGCGATACCTTTGCCGGCGGGTTTTTGGGCTATCTCGCCGCTACCGGGAACTATTCCCCTGAGGCGATGAAGCAGGCCATCATCTTTGGAAGCGTTATGGCCTCATTTACAGTAGAAGCCTTTAGTCTTGACCGATTGCGAATCCTGGATTACAAAGAGATTCAGGCACGGTTCGCTGAGTTTAAGCGGCTCACGCATTTTGAGGACATATGACGATCTGGAACAGATACCGACCCCATCGACGTCGAGCCTATCGCGCATTGATCTGGATGGGACTTGTCGGTGTCGTGGCCGGCTGTGCGACCGAGAAAGAGGTGCTCCAAAAATCACAGGGACATTACCAAGAAGGAGTGGCCAGCCTTCCTGGTGATCGACAGAAGGCTTTCGTGTCGTTCCAGAAAGCGGTTCAATTGAACCCGGACAACAAAGAAGCGCGGTACGCATTAGGCCATGTCTACGCGCTGCAGGGTAAACTACTTTATGCTGAAGAGCAGTTTCGGGCGGCGCTGAAGATCGATGAGGGGTACTCCGAAGCGCATACGTATCTTGGGCAAGTTTTAGCCAATCAGGATCGATGGGCCGAGGCGGTGCAATCCTATCGGTCGGCGTTGGCGAATCCTTTGTATCTGACACCGGATCTGGCTCGCTTCCATCTCGGTCGTGCCTTGGCGCACCAAGGCGATCTCCAGGGAGCGATGGAGGCGTTTGAAGATGCGGCCTCCGCCAGTCCGCCGACGGTTCCGCCGGCGATGACGCATCTCGAGCTTGGTCGTGTGTACTATCAGCTGGGGTATGCGACGCGTGCGCGCGAAGTACTGAAGAAGGTGGCGACATTGGACAAAGAGGGCGAGTGGGCGACAGCGGCGTCAGATCTCTTGACGCGATTGAAGTAGGAGACCTATGGAGTCGGTCGGCGAATTCTTTCGGCAGGTCCGGGAAACCAAGGGATTGACCATCGATGAGGTGGCGTCGAAAACCCGTATTCGCACGGATTTCGTCAAGGCGCTCGAGGACGGTAATTTTGCCAAACTGCCTGATCAAGTATTCGCGCGGGGGTTCGTGCGGTCGTATGCGAGATCGCTTGGATTGGACGAGGAGGACGCAATTCATCGGTTTATTCAATCGGCTGGCTCTTTTTACGAGAAACAGGATGAGCGGGAACGGCTCAAGGTTCGTCAGATTGAGGAAGACCGTAAGCGTCAGGCCAATCGAAAGGCAGTGGCGATCGCCATCGGTATTGCCGTCCTGACACTGGTCTTCCTGTTGAGTCGTGAGCAATCCACGGTCTTCCGGCGCGGTGCGCCAGAGCAGGTCTCGGCGACCAAACGTACCACTCAACCAAATAAAGACGTGGCGGAATCGGTAACTCGCGAGCCTGAGCGTACGGTCGACGCAGCAAAGTCGGTTGAATCACAGGCCGGAACAATCCACAAAGCGACCGCAGAGGCTCCGCGTCGCCAGGACGCAGCCGTACCTGAGGTTGTTGCGCCGCGCGTTGAATCCGACGCGACATCTGTGGGAGCGCCGGGTTCCGCTGGCAGTGATGGCCCTCTGGCTGGAATTGGCTTGAATGCCATTGAGAGTCGTGGCGACGGACAGTTGAATTTGGATCTGGAAGCAACCGAGCTGAGCTGGGTTGTCGTCCAGATTGATAATGGGAGTCCGCAGGAGTCCTTGCTTCGGCCCGGTGAAAAGGGTCATTGGACTGGGCAGGATCAATTTATTCTCACCCTCGGGAATGCCGGTGGTGTAAAGGCTGAGTTGAACGGTAAACCTCAAAAACCATTCGGCCCCAGTGGTAAAGTCGCCCGCGATATTGTGTTGAAGCGGTAGACAGCCTACCGATTGCAGTTCTCTTCCCTGTCGTTGTGCACCTTCTGATCCGACCTTTCTATGATCCGGTTGTGTGCCCTTTCGTCGGGCTGGAGCACGGCTTTCGTACGGGAACCCAAGAGGCAGGTGTCCCGTCCGCGCGGACAGTGAAGGTTTCAGTGGTGACACGCTGCCTCATTTCCTGACGAATCCCGCCTCAGCGTCTCATCGTGAGCTGATTTCTGCTCGCTTCTGACCAATTGTCTTCGACTTCGACCTCTTCTTTACGCTCATCCCCCTCGTTTTGCGCAGACGAGTCGGCGATCTCCATGGACAGCACCTGCTCAACACATTGCCCCCCGCCGTCGCTCTCGTCAGCCTGACGGCTGCAGTATGCCCTCGATGGGCTGATCTCGACCTGACCGTGAGTGTGGCGCGAACACATCAATTCCCGCCCAGACTTCTGCGGGAGTCCGGCCTTGCAAATGATCGTGCGGCCGATCGTGGTTGTACCAAGTGCGACTCTCCCGCAACGCCATACTCAATTCGTTCCCGTCTGCGATGGATCCTCTCGCCAATTCCCGCTTCCCTGTGCCGATGAACCGCTCAAGAGAATAAGAAAAGGGGACAGGCTACTTTTCAGGCCGGGATTGCCGTGGACGGCCACGAGCACGCAACGTGGACTCCAGCCCGAGTCGGGCTGCGATGCGGCGTTGCCACTGGGGGGACCCAAACGGTTGTTGCCGATTCACACAGGTGCGAAGGGTCGTGAGGTCGTCGTCGAGCAAGGGGGCGTCGAGTCCGTGGCGCCCCTCCGCTGAGCGTGACGCCGAGCGCGGAGCTATCAGGTGGGGATATCGCAGACTGGACCAGGGCCACTCGTCGGCGTGCTTCACCAACCGCGCTCGGACCGGATTGTGCAGAACATAGCGGAGGACGGTGAGCAGATGGCCGTCTTGTTGAATCGGGAAGCTTTTGAATCGGCCTTGCCACACATGCCCATGACTGCGGTAGAAGCGATGATAGCGACGGACATGACTGGTCATCCACCAGTGCATGAAGGGGCTGAGGGACGCATCACGGACTGGTTGGAGCACAAGATGAAAATGGTTGGGCATCACGCAAAAGGCGAGTATCTTGACGGGATGTCTGGCTTTCGCGGCGGCGAGCAGTTCCAGAAAGGCTCGGTAGTCGCCGTCGGTGTGAAACACGGTGGCGCCGCCGTTGCCGCGATTGAGGACATGGAAGGCATGGCCGGCCAGATGGCCGCGAGGGATGCGGGGCATGGGGAGAGGATACGCAGGGCAGCGGCACGATTCAAGAGAAAAGTAGCCTGGGTGCATTCAAGATCCTAACGCAACAGGTGGTGAAATGCATGCGCGGGGCTGTGCCAGTTCAGAATTTTCCGTGGCCGATCGTTGAGCATTGCCTGCACTCGCTTGATCTCGCCTCGTGACACCTTGTTAAAGTGGGTCCCGGCGGGAAAGAACTGCCGTAGGAGCCCGTTGGTGTTTTCGTTGGTGCCCCGTTCCCAGGGAGAGTGGGGATGCGCAAAGTAGACCGGCATCTGTGTCTGGGTGGTAAAGCGCCGATGGTCGCGCATCTCCTGCCCCTGGTCATACGTGAGAGACCGGCGGAGCTGCGGCGGCAGTGTCCGGATAGCCCGGACAAAGGCCCGTCGTACGGCGGTCGCATGCTTGGCCTTCAGCGGGACCAGCAGGGTAAACCGTGTTGTGCGTTCGACGAGCGTCCCGAGCGCCGAGGCATTGGCATGGCCGACGAGCAAGTCGCCTTCCCAATGGCCCGGCACGACACGCGCAGCTACTTCGGCTGGTCGGTCATCAATGCTGACCATCTCCTGGACGGCATGCGAGGAGAGCCGGACCTTGTGGGGCCGCCGAAAACGATGCCGCCGCCGGAGGTGCCGAGTGAGGGCGCGCTTAACGGTGTCGGGGGGTAACCCATAGAGATAGCCATAGATGGCTTCATGCGAAATCTGCCTCGCGGGATCTTGAGGATACTGCTGGCGCAAACTGTGGGCAATCTGTTCTGGCGACCAGCGTTGTGCCAGTCGGGCCAAGACCGCTCGGCGGAGTCGGAGGTCCGCCGCAAGCTTCCGGGGTTTCCGTGGCTGATGGGCCCACCGAGTCGCCCGTTGATGGGCTGGCACCGCGCGATAGGTCACCGGGCTGGTGCGGTGCCGAGTGAGTTCACGTGACAGCGTGCTAGGCGCGCGCTGCAGGGCGTGAGCCGTTGCACGTAAACTATACCCGGCGGCGAACATGCGACTGAGTTCTTCACGTTCCATAAGAGTCAATCGGTGATAGTGTCCCATGTACAACTCCTTGGTTCCTGGAATCTCCAGGATACAGGCGTTGCACTAGGACCTTGAACCCACCCTGTCCCCTTTTCTTCTCCCCCGAGTGCCACGTACGATGCGGCGAATGAACAGACAACCTTCGCCGGTGCGACACTGACCTACGATGCCAACGGCAATCTCACGAACGACGGCACGAACACGTACGTCTGGGATGCCCGGAATCGGTTGGTGTCGATCAGCGGTGGAGCAACGGCCTCTTTCAAGTACGATCCGCTGGGACGCCGAGTGAGCAAGGTTATTGGCAGCACATCGTCCCAGTTCTTATATGACGGGAACGATATTGCGGCCGAGATTGGAGGCAGCGCAGTTGGCGCGAGCTATCTGCGAAGCCTGAACATCGATGAGCCGTTCATTCGACAAGCAGGTACTGGGAATGAGTTCTATCACGCCGATGCACTCGGGAGCAGCCTGGCCTTAAGCAACACGCAGGGCGCTTCTGGAACAACGTACACCTACGAGCCGTTTGGGAAGACGACGGTCACGGGAACGAGTGCGAACACATTGCAATATACGGGACGGGAGAATGATGGGACGGGGTTCTACTACTATCGGACGAGGTATTACTATCCACACATGCATCGTTTTACTAGAGAAGATCCGATTGGGTTTTATGCCGGACCGAACTTCTATACTTACGTCAGCAATCGAGTGACCCATTTCAATGACCCATGGGGTCTCGATCCCTCACAAAGAAGTAGATTTAGCTTTTCAGCTGGTTATACATGGGGGACGGAGGGAAAACAGTGTACTTTGGGGGAGGGTTGCAAGCCTACCACAACATTTCCCCCGGCATTTCAATTCACGCTCTTTCAAATCTCCTATAACCAGCCACCACCAAATTTGAATCCGCTGAATGTCAATCTGAATATCTACAGCCATAATCCCGCTAGCTATCCTGCTCTTGGGGGCGATGTTAGCATTGGCACATTTATCTACGAGAACCCGAATCCTGACCCAGGTGGTCAGACTATGCTGCAGCAAGGATTCTCACTTGGTTTGGGAGTAGGTGTGGGGTCTCCCGTTTCGATATCGCGATAGAATTCATGTGTCAGGATGATCTTTTGTCCGTTTTGGAAAGCGAGCTGCCATGATTGAACGTGGAACCCGCAGTCTGGTGACGGAGTCGAGCACGGCGGAACTGGTGCAGCAAGTAGTATTCTTTGGACTAGTACCGGTTGTGCTCGGTGTCATACTGATTTGGACGACCAAGAAAGGGACAAATGTTCTTATAGACCCCCCTTCCTGGTTGGAACCGTGGCTTGGGAGGAAATCGTTCCTTTGGTCTATGCTCGGGAAAAGGGGGGAGGAGTTTCTCTATTATATAATGGGCGCCGGAGGCATTGTCATAGGAAGTCTTCTAAGTTTTGAGAGGCTCGTCGTTCTTGCACACCGATTCGGCTTATGACGGCATCGGGAGTACGCTCGCTCTGACGAATCTGTCAGGTACACCAGCCATTCAGTACTCCTACGGGCCCTTCGGGAAGACACAAACCACCACCCCTTCTTTTGCACATTGTCCCGTCCGCGTGTCCGGCGGAGGTTTTTGTGAGATTCGGGAGTGGATTGTCTTACAAATCTCGTCTCATCCCTGCTTTGCGATCTGAATTATTACCCTTCTGACCGAGTTTTTTGGCGTTTGTGCTTCCTTTTCTCTGTGTTCATCGTTCTTTGCGCACACTCGTCCGTTAGGATCACGGACAGATCTTCCGTACGCCAACTGAAACTGTTCGCCTCACACTCCTCACATTAGCCCGGTTTCGCGGTGAAGATATCGATCCCGGCCCAGACCTCGGCAGGGGTCCTCCCCTGGAGATGATCATGGGGCCGAGCATGGTTGTACCAGCACCGCACATTTCGTAACGCGGTCTCGAACTCTTTGCCGTTCGCGATCGGGGCTTTGGCCAATTCCCGTTTCACCGTGCCAATGAACCGCTCGATGCGCCCGTTCTGCCAGGGACAGCCGGGCTCGGTGCGTTGGTGGCGGATCCCCAACAGCCAGAGCCCAAGCCGGAACCACCGCGAGACGAACACGGCTTCATTGTCGGTGCGTATGAATGTTGGTCGGCCATAGCGCCTCACGGCTTGTGCAAGTTCCTGCAACAATCGCATCGATGACTTGTTCGTAAGGGATTGCAGCCGCAGGCAGGCTCGGCTCCCATGATCCACGAGCGCGAGAGCCACATGCGGCTGCCCCTGCTGATCCGTCTTCGTTAAGAGATCGCACCCCCAAATCCGATTGCGCGGCATCGGACGAGGAATGCGGTGCTTCAATTTCCGCCGCGCCTCATAAATCAGATATTGATGTCTTCGGCAGGTGTCGGCCACATAGGTCTTACTCACGGTCATCTGCTTGCGTGCCGCCCACCGCCGATTGAAATGATGGGCGATCGTGCGGCAGCCGGCCTCTGGCATCAGCGCCTTGAGCCGAATGACCTCGTCCCGGACCCAGGTCGGTTTCGGCTGGTTACATCGTACGCCACTGTCACATCATCGTGGTTATTGTGGTTACTAATGAGGCATGGATGGCCTTGCTGAGGCGCAAAGGTGTCACGGATGGACTGAATACAAGGGAAGGTGGACCTGATAAGCCACATAAATGGCGAAATTTGAATGCTTTCTTTTGGACAGGATTGGCATGAGGTTTGATGTCCTTCGACATGGGATCATGAAATAAGTAACAGGCGGTGCCGAGGGATGTTTTCTTGACAGAAATTTAGACTGGTTGGTATAGTTCGAGCGTTTAACTGGCTGTTGAAGGTAGCGATGATGAGTCGGCGGCCTGACGCTCGATACAGGCTGGGTGGGTTTAACATAATCTAAGGAGGACATGTGATGGGGTATCTGTCCAAGTTTTTGGGAATTACCGCAGCAGTGATGTTTCTCTCGGTCTCGGTGGTGGGAGCTGAAGAAAAGGATCCAACCAAGCCTCGCGTTCCGCCGGATCAGATGGCGGATGCAAAGGCACTGAAGAATCCGATCGCCACCTCGCCTGAAAGCATCGCCAAGGGCAAGGCATTGTATGAAGGGAAAGGTACCTGCTTCAATTGCCATGGCAAGGCCGGCGATGGCCAGGGAGAAGCGGGCAAGATCCTGAATCCAAGCCCACGCGATTTTACCAACTGCAAGTTCCACAAGAAGCGGAAAGATGGCGAGCTTATGTGGGTCATCAAGAACGGCAGCCCTGGGACTGGAATGGTATCCTTGGTCCCGGCAGCGATCACCGAAGAAGAAGCTTGGAACATCATCAATTATGAGCGGAGCTTCTGCAAGAGCGAGTAACGACTTGCTCGGCTGATCCTCGTAAGTTCATAAGAGAACTAAGAAAAAGAGAGGGTGGGGAGGGAACTCCTCACCCTCTCTTTTTGCGTGTTGGCCTATCTGGAGGCACGAATGGTCCACGTGGTTCATGACGCCTTTCCGACCCAGGTCATACGTTCTTCGCTTCGCCACGCCAGTTGCTACCACAATCCAGATACTGGACGTTCTGTGCCGCGATCCCCTCGTTTGAGGGTGGGGAATAGTGATGTTGGAAGGCTTGGGGGGATTGCGCCTTGCATACAAAAAGGGGTACAGTCCGCCGGACGAGCTAGAATCGCCTTAAAAGCTCGCACGCGATGACCTATATTACAGCGAACCATCAGTGTTCTTATTTTGAACTATGAGGAGGGCGACTATGCACAGCCTATGTCCATGGGTGAAGTGCCGAGTAGCAGTCGTAGCAGCATCGCTCGCGCTTGTATCAGCGGGAATGACGTTCAGTGTCGGCACAGAAACAAGTCATGCAGGGGAGGGTGACCTCCCACCAGGGATCGTGGCGGCAGACCTTGAATACAATGGGCACGTCACCGTCGGAGGGGATCCCGTGACGGTCAAGATTGCCACGCCGAACAAGAATGGGGCAATGACTTTTCAGGGGACGGCTGGGCAACGCATCAATCTCGGTTTTAGCGCGGTCAGTCTTACGCAGTTCCAAGTGTCGGTCTATGGGCCGGATGGTGGGTTGATCGCCAGACAGCCGACCGCAGTCAAGAATTACTATGCGACCATGGGCAATCGGCCACTTTCCTCACAGACGCAGGTCCAGACATCTGCGACCGCGTACCAATTCACCGCCGACTCCGGAGCAACCATCTCATCCAGCGAAATGAATGGCAGCAGTGTGGATCTGATGGAGCTACCGGTGACCGGGGCCTATACGATTTTCTTCGACCCCCTCAGCACCTATACGGGAAGCTTCACAATCACCGTTTCAAATGAACTGGAGGGCGCGATTGTCCCTCAGGGTTCAGCAGTACCAGTTGGCATTGGGCGCGCCGGGCAAAACGCGCGCTATACCTTCTCAGGGAACAGCGGCCAAGCGGTCAGCCTGCAGTTGAGTGATGTGACGATCAGAAGCGGGTATGTCTCCATCCTGAAGCCAGACGGCACTCCCTTGGGCAAACCCACCTCGTTTGCGTATGCTGGTGCGGTGGCGGACGCTCAAATTCTTCCAGCGTCCGGGACCTATGCCGTGTTGATCGATCCTGAACTGAATTACACCGGCAGTGCGAAACTCGCACTCTACAACGCACCGGATCTTACCGGCACCATGATGGTGGACCAAGTGGTTGCAACCACGACCTTGACGGTACCAGGTCAACGCGCGCTCTACACGTTTAACGGGACGGCAGGTCAATGGGTCAACCTTGGTCTCACGGGGGTCTCGATTGCCTCCAGTACGCTCTCGATGCTGAAGCCGGATGGCAGCACGTTCGCCTCGACGACGATTGGGGCCAGTGGTGGTAGCCTCGACCCAAGCACGGCTTTGCCGGAAACCGGCATCTACACCGTTGTAGTGGATCCGGTGGGGAATAACACCGGTAGTATGACCCTCGCGCTGTCGTCACCCGTCTCCGGCACGATTGCGCTCGATGGGGTGCCAGTGACCGTGAGCCTGAACAAACCAGGTAAAACGGCACGGTACACGTTCAACGGCAATGCCGGACAATGGGTGAGCCTTGGGCTTACAGCGGTTGGACTCACGTCGAGCAGCGTGTCGCTGCTGAGCCAGGATGGAACCCCACTGGCTTCTACGGCCGTCGGGACGGCTGGTGGTGCGCTTGAAATATCCAACCCCTTGCCGACCACCGGTGTCTATACCGTGCTGGTTCGTCCAGGTGGACCCTATACCGGAAACATGACACTCACACTCTCCACGGAGGTGTCAGACTCGCTTAAGATCAATGCCGCACCGAGACAGATCATGATCAGTCGAGCCGGTCAGAGCGGTCGCTATACGTTTAGCGGGACGGCGAACCAGCAGATCACAATCAAGGCGAGCAATAATAAGTTTGAGACCGTTGCCGTGAACCTCTATACTCCGAGTGGAGTCCTGCAAGCGGGGGCGACGAGTTCCGCGTCCAGCTTTAACCTCAATACGGTGACGCTAGCCACGACGGATACGTACACGATCACCATTAACCCTGCGCTGGTGGAAACCGGGAGTATTCAACTTCAAGTCGTCGGTCAATAGAATCAGCCTGTGTGCAGAGACGTTCACTCGCTTGTGCTCACAGCGATGCTGATGAAGAGAGGGTGGGGAGGAAGCTTCCCACCCTCTCGTTTATGCCACAGAGCCAACTACGACAGTCGAAGTATGTGGATAAGGCTAAACCAATTAATCATGGTTATGGTACAGGGATGGCCTATGCATGAGATTTTCAATGTAGAGTCTTGTCCGTTCGAAAGAAGGAAGGGCTGACGCTCACGGGAGCGGCAACACGGTTTGATGTGGGGAGGGCCAGTGTGGTGCGCTGATTGGGAAGGAGCTGCTGACCGTCGGGCTGTTCGATACCAATGTTGATGTCGATCTCTATACTGGCTGGGTGGGGCAAGACCTGCTGCTCAAACTGCCTCCCGCATCGATCCTTGTCATGGATAGTGCCACGTTCCATAAGCAGGGGGACACACAAGCCGCACTGATTCATGACGGACATACGCTGGAGTCTCTCCCGCCCTATAGCCCAGACCTCAACCAGATCGAGCATAAATGGGCGTGAGCCAAAGCCCTCCGCAGAAAGTTGCGCACGTCGGTCCAGACCATCTTTTCTCGGTCACAGATTGAATCATTCTTAAGTGGTT
Source organism: Candidatus Nitrospira nitrosa (assembly GCF_001458735.1). Taxonomy (NCBI): domain Bacteria; kingdom Pseudomonadati; phylum Nitrospirota; class Nitrospiria; order Nitrospirales; family Nitrospiraceae; genus Nitrospira; species Candidatus Nitrospira nitrosa. The sequence continues at coordinate 395,758 of NZ_CZQA01000010.1, read as the reverse complement.
AGGCCATTCCAAACCTCGACGATCGTGCAAGGCACTCCAACCGAGATGGGCGACCAGCACGGGGCGATGTTCATGCAACGCATGAGGAAGCGCGATTCATTACGGGGTATGCGATGCGTGAGATCGCGCGTGTATGGGTGAGGCGTCCCTGTGGGAGCAGAACCTCATGGCCACGGAGATCGAGATTCGCAAAGGAGGGTTTCTGCCATTCTACAGCCGCGAATTCGACTCTTTGACCTGTAACAAGATTCTCACCGCCATCGAGCGAGCCGTGCAGTCCGGTGCTCGCGAATCGGGAAGGAATCGTGCCATTCTGTGGGTGGAGAACCCTAGGTCATTGAGGCAGCAATGCAGCATCCGCATCTCCTGCGCTTTGCACGATTCAGGACTAGACCTCAATGAATCAAGACCGCAGTCGTTGAAGCCCTGGAGCCAGTCCGCGAATCAGTGCGGACTGGCTCCAGTATGACAACGGCGCCTCGGTGACTGCTAGCGCATCAAGGCCGTGCCTTCTTTATTCCAGTAATAGTAAATGGACATATTGGGGTAGATGGCGTTGATATCGTTCTGCCCAGCGATCGAAAATAAGCATCCTGCAGCGGCCACCAACGACCCACCAGGGCCGTGGAAGAGGGTGTACTGAATAGAGGGCTCCAGCCCGATCAGGTGATAGCTTGCGGGATTGATATTGAGACCATGCCCGTCCGCCCGCCAGGGCACGCCATGGATCGAGAGGAACTCCAGGGCCAAGCCGAACCCCCGCTTGTCGTCCACGATCCATTCTGCGATGGCCCGTGTATTGATGATATCCCCATTATACGTGGTCCGGCCTCCCGTGCTGCCGGGGATGGTGTAGGTATAATACACGGCTCCCATGAGCCGGAACGGCTGGATATTCTTTCGCCACATGAGGCCTTCCGTAAACGCGAGCCCTCCGAATCTGGTGGCGGGAAGGCGACCTAGGGGTGCGAATCCACCGGGAACGGGATGTGTGCCGAACGTATCCGTGCCGAACCACTGACTCGTTGGAAGACTGATGCCGTTGTAGAGCGTCCAGGTGCCATGCCACGAGTCCGGGTCCTGTACGCGCAGACGCCACTTCAGAAACAACGTAGTGTCCCCCAAGCCGATATCGTTGGCATGTCCGGATCCTTGTCCTCCGGCCAACGACGGCCCCGTGCCTTTAAAGGAGTTGTACCACAAGAGTTGGGGCGCAACATTGAGCTCGAGGTTGTCCGTGACGCCATACCCAAAGAAAAAAGTGGGGGCGACTGCCCTGAGGTGAACCGATGAGTCGTGATGTCCCAATGTCACGCTATTGCCATACTGTGAGTTCCCGACCTGGCTGAAGACATAGAGCTGGGCCAGAAACTGACCTTTGGGTGAAACATCAGCCGCGTTGGTCAAGATCGGCCCATGGCTGAACGGATTCCAGCTTTTCCGGTACCGTTGAATTTCTTGGGGGGTCGGGAAAAATCTCGTACTCCAATCCGGGGAGGGCCTCCAGAAGGAATACGCCGCATCGCTCGAAGACGCCGTGTTTGCAGAAGTTTGAGCGCTGCTCTCTTCACCCCACGCCCAGTTGGGTGTAAACCCTCCCAGACACCACTGAGAGGAAACTAAGAGCATCAGCATTTGGCACAACGTGGTGCATAGTGCGTTCGGGGCACGGAGTCCCGCAGACAGGCCTATCTTTCTCCATGGTCTCATTATCAGCTCCTGAGTTGAGGAAATTAAGGATTGAATTGATACGCTAGACGTGGGTCATCGAAGATTTCGCGTTGGGGCAACAGGCAATACGGTTGGGTAGAATGAACGGGGCGATCCCCATGCTGTCGCGGTGTACCGTCTCACCTGGTCCTCCACGGAAGGTTGATGAACTCTGGTTTTGCCCAACCCGTTTCAAAACACAGAAGATTCGACTGGTCTGCGGTTGAAACTCCGAATAAATCAGACCTTCCCCAGGGCAATGACCGTGCCTTGTCGTAGAAAAATGGAAACCACCTTGGAAAGATGTAGGTAGGAGTAGAGCTTATTCGAAGTACGGATGTAGCTTTGTGTGAAGCGTCCCGTGAATCCCTTCTTAAGAATGGGACATGAATTCCAAGGTTAGTTTTAGCAAATCAAGATATATCAATGCGTTGCATTGTCTAACTCGTTGGACATCGCTATTTTAAAAGTTGAGGCGTTATGGGACACATGTGCAGCACCACGCTGCACATGGTCGTTTCATGTTTCGTTTGTCTACGCAGGAAGCTACCGCTGTCCCTCCTTCGCTATCGTCTGCTACGGAGGATGGATATGGCGGTAGAGGAAGACGCAGTGAGTACTCTTCGAAGCCTTGGCGTAGGATGGCAGGTTCCGGCAAGTTTCGCCGAAGGAACTAAGGAACCAGGGCTGTGAAGCCCTGGGGGTCAGATCTTATATTGTCCCTTCTGGATCGCCGGCGCTCCGCACTATTCTCCGTAAATATCCGACAGTCCGTCAGGTCCTTCACGGCTTGGCGATAACGGCGGTCGCATCGGGGTGAATCCAAGATGCGGCCGATGATAGTGATACCGGTCCAGAAATGCACGCACCTCGCCCTGGAGTGTGGGCAGTTCTTCTACTCGATAGGAGATCCACCCCAAGCATTCCTTGCGCAGGGTTCGATTGAAGCTCTCAATATACGCCTGCTCGTTCTTCTTATAGGGACGGGCGATGCGATGTCGTGTACAATACTGGAGCACCTGTTGGGCAAACACGCCTTTGAACTCTGAGCCCCCATCGGTCTGGATGATCTGCACAGGCCCGGTAAAGCGGCGAGTCATGGCTGTGCGCAAAAACATGGCCCCATCCTCGCTTGTTAGTCCGGTCCGCAGAACGACATCCGCTTCCTTCGTATAGATGTCCACCCCGGTAAAGGCGAAGACCTCGCCAAAAACCACGGTATCCATCTGAATGACCGCGCGGGGAACCGTGGCAATCGGCACAACGCCGCGTGGCTGATTGGTCCGGCCCCGAGGCCGTAAGACGTATCGTTCAGCCAAGATTTCATAGATCTTGGGAACAGAGAGATGGATATGCTGTTCATGAGCCAGAAAGTACTGAATCTTCTGCCCACAGCAGTCGTATTCACGGGCGCGAATCGCCCAGACAAGGCGTTTGACCGCTCCCGGGACCTGTCGTGCCGGACGTGGCCCCGTCTTGGCCGCAGCATAGCGATCCAGAAAGACAGAGAGTCCTTCGATTCGAACCGCCTTCAGCCAGAGTCCTATGGTTTCTCGATGGCGCTCAAGTTGGCCCGCGATCGCGGAAACGGAGAGCCCTTGAGTCGCCAGTTCCGCTGCAAGAATGATCCGAGTTCTTGTGTCCATGTCCAGAGTCTACTCTGGACTGTCGGATATTTACGGCAACAATGCGCGCTCTTGCTGGCGACTGAAGCCCAAATCTGGTTCAGAAACAATCCGGATATGTATTATGAGGGTGGATGCCTTTAACCGGTACACCTCCTAATCTTTCCGGACGAAAACGATCAACAGTTGCTCATTGGATTTGCAGCGTCGATGTGCAGTATGAGAGCCGGCTTCATTGCTCACGTGAGGGGGTGAACCGCGTATTACTGAACTGTTGTGAATCGTGCTTGTTAGGGTGCTTCTGATGCCGAGAGAGAAGGTAGTGTGGTGAGGACTAGGTCAGTAGCTTTGTCATCCGCTTTGAGCAATGGGATGATCTGAGGACGTTGGGTCGTCCCAAACTGTGATTTTGACGCCCAGGCGACTTTTTGCCGCACGAATCCGCTCATCTCTCCAAGCGTGACTTTTCCATCTCGATTCGTATCTGCTTCCCCGCGCAGGCCGCGCAGCAGGTAGTAGGTAAAGAGACCGTGACGATGGGCGTCATCCTCGATACCGGTTGCGAGCCCCTCGACGGCGATCAATCGAATCGTGTTCTCTCCATCCAGGTCCCATCGCGGGGTGGGGGGTGTTTTGGTCTGGTCGACAATGGGAGACGTTTTCCCGTCGAAGATCAAGATAGCCTGTTGCGGATGCAGTCTCGCAAGGACTGACTCCAGTGCGCTTAGTCGATACAGACTGGTTGGAGTCTTGGTCCCGTCATAGGGCACCAGCATGATTTCCCCTCTTGGCGAAACCATCGCTTGGCCGGAATAGTAGATGATCACGATCCCGTCCGTCGTCGAACGAGTCGGGAGCCATTCGCGCAGGGTTTTTTCGATCTGCGCAGAGGTGGCCTTGCGGTCTGTCAACAGGGCGATATTGGAAGACGGCACACCTCCGAGCGTCTGAAAATACTTAGCGACCGTTTCCGCATCATGCGCCGCATGCGTGCGTGATGGAATCTGTTGCGTGAGAGTGGAACTGATGCCGATGGCAACGACGGAGATGGCTGGGTGTTGAACAGTGGATGCTTGGGTTGATACCTGATCGACATCGTCACCTCTAGTTCCCGTCGGAGCGATCGTGAAGGACAGGGTTTGAGGCGGGGCTGCGGCGCCACTGCGCTCCTCAACGATCACTCGAATCTCAGCCTGTTCCGGCTGCGCGAGCAGGGGCAGGGTGGCGACAAACTCCAACGATCGTGTTTGGCCAGGTTGCAGAGGCGGAATTCTCAAGACGGTCGTGGGAAACTGTTCGAGGGTGAGCCGAGTTCCTGTCAACGAGACCGAGGCGTTCTCCACCAGAGTTGATCCTGTATTGACGACGTCGACGCGGACGCGAATATGTTCGCCACCTTCGAACATGAGATCGCTGTTTTCATCGAGTAACAGCGCCTTGAATCGGAGAGCGGATGACGCCGCAGAGCCATTTGGTTGTTCGGGGCGTATTGGGCTCAAAGTGGGAGGCACGATGAGGCTTTCCGATGGTGGAGCCGTCGGCTCGGTCGAGCTGAGCGCGTCATGGCTCGCGGCAGCTTGTTTTGCGGTGAGGGCGACCCTGGTTGCAAAGTCGATGGTGGTGTCCTGGATGAACGGACCAATGATGTAATCGCAGTTCTTTGAGATCTGTTCGAGTCGCAGACGTTCCTGGCGGGACACGGCAATGTCCGTTTGCCGGAGCAACGTCCCTGTTCGGTCATAGATTCGGGCGATCGCGTTGAGATGGATCAGGGCCGGGGCACGGTCGTAGAGTGCCTCTTTATTGAGATCGAATGACGAGTCGACTAGGTCGACCTGGACGACATGGTCCGGTGGACCGGCACTTTCTGCTCCCTCAGAAACCACACGGTCAAAGGTTCGGTGAAGGCCTTCCTGTAAGGCTTCTTGCAAGCGCTCCCCTAACGGAAATTCCTGGAGCTGCCCGCATGTATCAGTATAGCGAAGCGTGAGGTCCTTGAGGGCGGATGACGTTTCCAGTTTGGCGCTGGCGGAAAGGGGAGTCCCCATTGGAGGGAACTCAAGATGTGTCGCGCAGCCGGCGAGGACGAGCAGTACAGCGCCGATCCAAGCGCCTGCTAGAATGCCTCTATTGCTGAGTCGGTGGTCGTGGGTCACTGCCGAGTCTACTTCTGCTGGTATGATTAAAACTACCCATTTGTCACGGTACTGGAAACCTCACGTGAATGCAACGGGTCTTAAGGAAGCCTGGTCTACAACACAACGGTTTGATGTGGTAGAGACTTGTCATGCGCTTGCCGATCCGGGCGGACTGGTTCCGCTCCTGTCGTCCGGCCTTTTCTCCTTTGAAGCCGATCAAATGAGTAGTGTAAGATGGATTGTTAAACTGATGCGGAGGCTCATTTCCAAATAGGACTCTTGAAGAAGAGTCACATCCTGGAGGACTTTAGATATGTTCATGTGGACTCAGCAAACGACGAACATGCTCATCGGTTGTGGATTGGCCCTGTCCGCGTTTCTTGGAAGCGGGTGCGTGTCACCCGTCTCGGCTTCAGGGGTTCCTCCAGCATGGGCGCAGGGGTTCTCGGAGATTGTCAAAAAGACGACGCCTGCCGTCGTGAACATTGCCGTCACCGGCGGAGGAGAAGGGAGTCGGAGGCGAGGAGGAGTTCCTCCTAACCCATTCGGAGCCCCACCTCCTGGGGAAGAGCCAGGTGAATCACCGACTCCGCCGACGCCCCATGGTGGCCCCCCTGCTCCGCACGGCAAACCTGACCAGAGTGCCGGTTCCGGGGTCATTCTTGATGCCAATGGGTTTATCGTGACCAACAATCACGTTGTAGAAGGGGCGACCCAGATCACTGTGACGTTGAGTGATCGGCGGGAGTTTTCTGCCAAGGTCGTCGGGACCGATCCAAAGACGGACCTGGCGGTGGTGAAGATCGATGCCAAGGATCTCCCGTCACTCAAGTGGGCAGAGTATGAAAAGCTTGAGGTCGGGGATCTGGTGTTAGCCGTCGGGAGTCCTTTTGGTCTGAGCTCGACCGTGACGCTCGGCATCATCAGCGCCTTGGGGCGTGGCAATGTCGGGATTGCCGATTATGAAGACTTTATCCAGACCGATGCGGCCATTAACCCAGGAAATTCTGGTGGAGCGCTCATCAATATGAATGGGGATCTGATCGGGATTAACACTGCGATTTTCTCGAGAACGGGCGGATCCGAGGGAATCGGGTTTGCGATTCCCAGCAGCATCGCGCTCGATATCGTCGATAGCCTCCAAAAGACGGGGAAAGTCGTGCGCGGGTGGATGGGGGTGGCGATTCAGGAGATTACGCCGGCCTTGGCGAAATCCTTCAAGCTTCCGGATCAGCGAAAAGGCGTGTTGATCAGCGACGTCAACGAGAATGGCCCCTCGCATGCCGCCGGAATCAAGCGGGGTGACGTGGTGGTGGCCTTCAATGGGAAAGAGGTGCAGACGGTCAGTCAACTGCGTAATCTGGTTGCTCGAACCGTTGTCGGGAAAGACGCCCAGGTGAAGGTCGTCCGGGAAGGGAAGGAGCAGGTCATTGCCGTGAAGGTGGCGGAGCGTCCTTCGGATGAGATCTTGGCGAAGAAGGAGCCGGGGCCGCCGAAGGAAGCGGGAGAGCAGATTAAGCCACCGGACAATGTGTTGGCATCGCTTCGTGTTCAGGCGTTGGACAATGCGTTGATGAGTCAATTGAACATCCCTTCCAAAACGACTGGGGTGGTGGTCACTTCGGTGGAGCCTGGTGGACAGGCGGAGGCGGCCGGCTTGCAGCGCGGCGATGTCATCCAAGAAGTCAACCACGAATCCGTCAAGACGCTCAGCGAGTACCAAAAGGCCGCCGAGAAAATTAAAAAAGACGAGCTCGCGGTGTTGCTGGTCAATCGTCAGGGGAACAGCCTCTTCGTGGCGGTCAATCCGAAGTAAGACGCACAGGGGTAGATGTTGATCCGCCGAGCTGCTGGTTGCCAGAAACTCAATCGGCAGATCGTCGGATCAACGGATTCCCGTATGCACGAGGCTCTGTGTTGAACAAACTGAACCAGTGGCTGCAAGATTCGGTTTTCAAGCCGCTGGAGGATAAGAAAATGCCGGTCATGGAACACCTTGTGGAGTTCCAGGTCCGGCTGACCCGTACGGTGATCGCATTGGCCGTCGTGTTTATGGGGACCTTCTTCTATGCCGATGCGTTAGTCAAATGGCTGCGCGTTCCGCTTCAGAACATGTTCGTTCCCAGTCAGTTGACCTGGGAACCCACCGATCTCCCGACCGTGCCGTTTGTGTTTCTCGCTCCGGCGGAGGCGCTCTGGCAGAACGTCAAGGTAGCTGGCCTGTGTGCCATTGTGCTCGCCATGCCGTATCTGTTGTACGAGATCTGGCGGTTCGTGGTTCCTGGGCTGCACGCTCAAGAACGGCGGTTTGTCGGGCCGTTCGTGTGTGTCAGCGCGGCGGCGTTTTATGCGGGGGCAGGGTTTTCATTTTTTTTCGTTCTGCCGTTTGCCTTAAATTTTTTGATTTCGTACGGCGTCAACGCGGGATTTGCACCGCAGATTTCTATTGCGCAATATGTCGGCTTCGCCCTCTGGTTTCTCATGGTGTTTGGGCTGATTTTTGAAGTGCCGTTGGCGCTGACGCTCATGGCGAAGCTCGGGTGGGTGGATGCGCCGTTCCTGATTCAATATTGGAAGTGGGCGCTGTTAGGGTCGTTCGTGATCGCGGCGATCCTGACTCCCACGCCTGACCCATTCAATCAAACGCTGATGGCAGGTCCGATGTTTCTGCTCTACTGGGTCGGAATTTTTGGAGCGAAAGTCTTTGGGAAAAAACCCACGGCCGATACCGAGTCCGACCAGCCTTCAGTTCCGACGGTCGCGATGGCGGGGTCCGGAGTCGGAGGGCGTGCTGCCGGCGTGGCGGTGCCGAACTCTTCCACAGGAGAGGATTATGTGGGGGTTCCCGGCAGTCGACAGCGTTAGCATATACAGGCGCAGGATAGCCTGCTCGCCGGAAAGATAGACCATGGCACGTGAACTCAATGTGATCAATACCAGTGGAAGCGGAGATGCCTGCACCTATATGTGGGCCTGCGCCATCTGTGATGAAACGGAACAATGTCAAAAGGATAAGGAAGGACATAGCCGCTGGCTGGTAGCCAAGCGAATGGAGCGGATCGAGTACAAGGTACTCATCATGAGCAACAAGGGTGGTGTGGGGAAGAGTACCTGTACCACGAACATTGCGGTGAGTTTGGCGCTCAAAGGATGGCATGTCGGGATTTGCGATATGGACATCCATGGTCCCAATATTCCCAAGATGGTCGGAGCCGAAGGACAGAAGCTCAAGATCAGCACCTCCGGCGGGATTATTCCTTTTCAGGCGTACAATTTGAAAATTGCCTCCATGTCGTTTCTGTTGCAGAACTCGGATGATCCCATCATCTGGCGAGATGCCTATAAGTATGAATTCATCAATCAGCTTCTGGGTGGAGTCGATTGGCAAGATCTGAATTTTCTCCTGATCGATCTTCCTCCAGGGACGGGCAACGAATCAGTCACCACGATCGATTTGCTCGGCCAGGTCAGTGGGGCCGTCATTGTCACGACTCCTCAGGAAGTGGCCTTGCTTGATTCGCGAAAATCGGTGACGTTTTGTAAGGATAGTGATGTGCCGATCATCGGCATCGTGGAAAACATGAGTGGGCTAGAGTGTCCACACTGCCATACGCATATCGATGTGTTCAGAAGGGGCGGTGGGGAAGCTTCCGCGAGCGATATGGGCGTTCCGTTCTTGGGACGAATTCCGCTCGATCCGGACGTGGTCACACAATCGGATGCCGGGGAACCCTTCGCGCTCTTCAATTCCGATACACCCACGGCGGAGGCCTATCACCAGATTGCCAATCAGGTCGAAGCGTTCTGTAAGAAAGGGACGTCGCTCCTGAAAGTGGGAAAGCCGACTGCTGGGCCAATGAGAGGATTCAGCCAGTGAAAGCGACCGATGCCATGAACGGATTGACCCAACTCCATGAAGCGCAACGGATCGTGCTTGATGCGACACCGGTGTTGGGAGTTGAAAAGGTCTCGATTCTGGATGTCTTGGGTCGTGTGCTGGGTGAAGACATCGTGGCAGAGCGAGACAATCCTCCGTGGGACAACTCAGCCATGGATGGGTTTGCGGTGAGGTGGGAGGATATCAAACAGGAGCATGCTATCCAGAAGCCGGTGACTCTTTCGATTATCGAAGATGTTCCAGCCGGGACGATGCCGACGAAAACAGTCGGCCCTGGGCAGGCGATCCGGATCATGACCGGCGCGCCGATGCCCCGAGGGGCCGATACGGTGCTCAAGGTCGAAGACACTGAGCCGACACCCGCGTCGGTACGTGTGTTGAAGCCGGAACCGAAGGGTGCCAATATCAGACCGCAAGGTGAGGACGTGAAGAAAGGCGACTGTATCATCGCACAGGGGACCAGAATTCGTCCCGGTGAGGCGGGGATGCTCGCGATTCTTGCCAAGTCCTTGGTATTCGCCTATCAGCGCCCGCGGGTGGCGATCCTGTCGACCGGCGATGAATTGGCTGATCTGGATGAACGGTTCAGTGACGAGAAGATCATCAACTCGAATAGTTATGGGATCGCGTCGGCTGTGCAAGAAGCCGGAGGGGTTCCGCTCTTGCTCGGCATTGCCCGGGACACACCGGCCGCTCTCAAGGAAAAGATTTCGCAGGGGTTGACTGCCGATATCCTGGTACTGTCCGGCGGAGTCTCGATGGGTGACTATGATTTCACCAAAGCCGTCTTCCGGGAACTCGGAGCCGAGATGAATTTTTGGAAACTTGCGATCAGACCTGGGCAGCCTTTGGCATTTGGTTTGATTCAAGGCAAGCTGGCTTTCGGCCTTCCCGGTAATCCTGTCTCATCCATGGTGACGTTCGAGCAGCTCGTGAGACCGGCGCTGCTGAAGATGAGCGGATGCCGGACCTATGGACGACCGGTGTTGCAGGCCATCTTTCAGGGGACTTTTTCAAAACGCACCGATCGACGGCATTTCTTGCGAGGGATCCTGACACGAGAAGATGGTCTGTTCAAGGTTCGGACAACGGGCGATCAGGGCTCCGGTATTCTGACATCAATGGTCAAAGCCAATTGTCTGATCGATGTGCCGGTGGAAGTCGAGCGGGTGAATCCCGGCGATGAGGTCACGGTCCAGCTGTTGAGCGGTGAGGCCTGGCTATCCAAGGCAGAGCATGGACATTCCGTCGTCCATCGTCCCTCGTGTTGTGAATAGAATAGGAAATGAACGGTCACAGCATGTCCATTCCGATCGTGTCTTTTATCGGTCGCTCGAATAGCGGCAAGACCACGTTGATTGAGCGCGTGCTCCCCGAACTCGTGAAGGCGGGCTATCGCGTGGCAACCGTCAAGCATACAGGGCATGGCTTCGATCTTGACACGGAGGGCAAGGATAGTTGGCGTCATAAACGCGCCGGTGCCAGCAGTGTCATCGTCGTCTCGAAGGGGAGTCTGGCCCTTTTTGCTGATGTGTCCGAACAGCTCAAGGTGGAAGAAGTCCGAGACCGTTTCTTGGATCGCTCGTATGATCTCATCATCGCAGAGGGATGGAAGAGCGAGGGCTATCCCAAGATCATTGTGGTGCGCGATCAAGTAGGCGAAATCTCCTACTCATCAGACGGTCTTCTTGCGGTGGTGTCCGATAAGCCGTTCGATCTTCCGGTGCCTGTGTTGCATCTGGATGATGTCGTCGGTGTGGCTGAGCTTCTGATTCGGCAGTTTCCCCTTCGACGCCGGGAGCATGAACTCGACTGCTAGGACCACACTGGTATTGGCCGTCATGGTCGGAGCCGTCGCTCTGGCGGGGATTGCGATTCCATTGACCGATCAGCCTGAGTTCTGTGCCGGATGCCACACCCTCGCGCCTTCTTACCAAAGCTGGGCCAAATCCTCTCACAAAGAGATTAGTTGTGTTGCGTGCCATGTGCGGCCAGGTCTCCAGGGGTGGCTTACAGACAAGGTCTTGGCTGGCGCCAGAGATACGGCTATCACGTTTCTGGGGACTCCAACAGAAGTCCACAATCTCAAAGCGACAGTTGATTCGGGAGTGTGCATGAGCTGTCATCGACACATTCTTCGCGTGTCTGAGATTGCTCCTCGCGATCTTCCGTTACCGGTGAACGATGTGGGGCTGGTCGTGGGCCATCGGCAACATATGGAGGCATTCACCGTTCGTGGACAGGGAGAAGGCTGTACGACCTGCCATGCCGGTGTCGTACATGATGCACCAATCAAAGGCTATCCCATTGTGATCCCACGTGGCCATGTATCTGCCGACAGCAAGCCCTGGTATCCCACCCATCCGGAAGGATCCGCCCTGCGCACCAGAGCCCTCAACGACTGTTTTCGCTGTCATGACGGAACGACTCAGTATAGGGGCAAGGTGTTGAACAGAAAGTGTGACACGTGCCATATCTCCGACAAGATCAGCGGCGCACTATTGTTTAATTGACTGACCTGACTTGATGAGTCCAATGCCGAATCCTGTTTTGAAGGTCTCACAATTGACGAAGCGTTTCGGCGACTTTACGGCTGTGGATGGCGTGTCGTTCGAGATGCATCCGGGGGAGATTCTTGGATTGTTGGGGCCCAATGGAGCCGGCAAGACGACCACGATTCAGATGTTACTGGGATTGGTCACACCGACATCGGGTACGATTGAGGTGTTCGGTCTGGATCTGTCGACGCATCGGGAGGAAATCCTGCAGCAGGTCAATTTTTCGTCCACCTACATCTCGATGCCGCAAGCGCTGACGGTCGACGAAAATCTTTGGGTGGTGGCGAGGTTGTATGGTCTATCCGATATGGCGCAGCGGATCGACAACGTGGTCAGAAAACTCGAGATGGAAGAGTTCCGACGGAAAGTGACCAGGAAGTTGTCATCCGGGCAGATGACGAGACTGGCATTGGCCAAGGCCATTCTCACGCAGCCGCGCGTCCTCTTTCTTGACGAACCAACGGCGAGCTTAGACCCTGATGTGGCGTACAAGATCAGGGCTCTGTTAAAAGATGAGCAACGATCGTCGGGCCTGAGTATTCTGTATACGTCCCACAATATGCGGGAGATGGAAGAAATGTCAGATCGGATTATTTTTCTCCAGCGTGGACGGTTGGTGGCCGAGGGGACGGCGCAGGCTATCGTGGATCGGTTCGGCCAAACAGATCTCGAGGAGGTCTTTTTGAAGTTGGCTCGGGAATCAACGGCTTCGTTGTCATCATGATGCATCCGCTCATCGAGTTCGTTCTCGGGGTGGTCTCGGGAGGATTGGCCGTCAGCACGGCGTGGGGATTGTTTTGGCTGGGGGTCAGCCTGAAGGGACGTGCGCGAGGAACCTGTGGATGGCCGGTTGTTCTAAAAAGCACAGTTGCCGGGGTGGTCCCACTCTCGTTGGTCGTCGCGGTTCTCTGGTGGATGGGGGGACGGGCGAACCTGGCGTTTGGGATTGGTGTACTAGGGATGCCGATCCTGTTATTAGGGCTCTGGTTGCGGCGGATGCCTGATGGTCGACGGGCGGGGACGCATATGGTTGCCGGGGTTAGGCAGCTGATGGGAGAAATCCTCGGTACCCATCAGGGATGCGGTGGCTGTGACCATGAGCATAAACATGAGACCTGCGGATGAAACTCCATCGTGTCACGGCATTAATCTTCAGGCATCTGTACCTCTATCGAAGAAGCTTGCCCAGGATTATGGAGATTTTCTACTGGCCGTTTCTCGATCCTGTGATTTGGGGATTCATCACCTTGTATCTTGCACGGTATCAACCACAGGTTCCCGGGTTCGTGACGTTCTTCTTGGGAGCACTCATTCTCTGGGATATCCTATTCCGTGCGCAGCAAGGGATCACGATCACATTTCTCGAAGAGCTCTGGGCACGCAATCTTATGAACTTGTTTGCGAGCCCGCTGAAGCCGAGCGAATTTCTCGTGGCGACGATGGCGATGAGCATCATGAAGGTCACGGCGGTCTCGATCGTCATGGTGGTCTGCGCCCTTGTTTTTTATTCCTATAACGTCCTGATGATCGGCTTGTGGCTCGGTCCATTTGTGGTGAACCTTGTCGTAACCGGGTGGATCATCGGCGTGTTTACCACGTCGCTCATCATGCGATTTGGGCAGGAGGCAGAAGTCTTGGCCTGGAGCATGGTCTTTCTCTTTCAGCCGATTTCTTGTGTGTTCTATCCGATGGAGGTCTTGCCGGTCTGGCTTCAGGGGATCGCGTGGGTGAACCCGGCAGCACATATTTTCGAGGGGATGCGGGCTGTATTAACGGCCGGGCAGGCGCCGCTTAGCCATCTGGCCTGGGCGATCGGGCTCAACGGGGTGCTGGTGCTCGGCGTGGTTGCTTGGTTCTACCGGACGATGGCCTATTGCAAAGATCACGGGCTTCTGGTTCGAGTTGGAGAGTAAGGTTGTAATCGGCAAAGCGCTATGCTAGTGTAGCTCTGACTGGTATCGCCCTGGGCCTCGCGATACCGAGTGACTATCAGAGAAGGCCCACAATGTCGATGTTGCCTTGTCCGGGAATCTTGTCGGAAGTCAGACCTAAGCCGCTGCATCGATCGCGTCTTCGGCCCGCTCCTTCCCCGTTCCTCGTGCTCAAGACAATGTCATTATCCTAAAGGAGGAACCCCAATGGGTTCGAAGATCTATGTCGGTGGGTTGCCATACTCGGCGACCGAGCAGCAATTGAGTGACTTATTCGCAGCGCATGGTGCAGTGGCTTCTGCCCGCATCATTACGGATAAGTTCACCGGGCAATCCCGGGGATTCGGCTTCGTGGAAATGTCGTCCGATGCCGAAGCTCAAGCTGCCATCACGGCACTCAACGGGTCTGAAATGGGTGGCCGAACTCTTACAGTCAATGAAGCACGTCCCCAGGAGCCACGGACAGGTGGTGGTGGTGGTGGTGGCGGGCGTGGTGGATTCGGTGGAGGCGGTGGTCGCAGTGGAGGCGGTGGAAAGCGCGATCGCTGGTAAGTAATCGGTTCCAGACATTGGACGGAGGGGCTGCCATCATGTATGGCAGCTCCTCTTTTTTTATAACTGGGGTAGGTGAATTGATCTATCTCACAGGGTTCCAATGTTAGGATACGTGATGGGATCATGAATGGCATGCCATCAGTAGTAACGCTTGACGACATCAAGACATTTTCATTTCAGAGGAGTCCGGTCTTGGTCGTTGAAAACTTCTGGTCTGCGGAAGAGCGACAGTTCTTTCGTGACCGGATGAATCAAGCGGCTTGGAAAAGTCTTTCGGATCTTCCCAATGTCCGCGAAGACTTTCCACAATCTGGAAACTGGGCAAAAGCAGAAATCGGTCCGCCGGAAGGCCAGCGGTTGTTATCGAGGGTTCAGTTTCCGTTCCTCCAGGACTACATCGAGTCCTTTCCCAATATCATAGGGCGTCATCTAGGATTCAGCTACTATTCCTACTCAGCAGGCGATTGTCTCCTCACCCATGATGACACGGATCAGGGCCGGCCTATCGCTGGGCGTCGGACCCTGCAACGCCGGATCGCCCTGGTCACGTATCTTCATGAGGAATGGCAGCCGGATTGGGGCGGGGAGTTGATCATCTATGCCGCACGATCAGGTGAGCAGATGGCTCAGCCTGACCTTGTTCCGACACATTGTATCGAGCCGCGTCCGGGATCCTTGGTGATGTTTACCGTGCCTCGATTCCATCGAGTGTGTCGAGTGGACGCCACGGCTGGTCAGCATCGGCGATTATCGATTGCCGGATGGTTTATGACGGAACATCCGTAGCAGAGTAGGATTCAGCGAGAGAGACTGTGACGCGTATTGTAAATGAGAGCCTTGGTCTAACCCTTAGCCTGCACCGAGTTCAACCAAACCACTCAGCATCATTGGCGGCACGGGCTGGCTGTTCCACTCCAAGGGGTATGGCCGGCTGCGCGAGCACATTTTTCACCAGGGCAATCAGGCGATCACGTTCGAACGGTTTCGCGAGAAACGGAAGCGTTCCTCGTTTGATCCCATGGCTCATGAGATCCTTGTCAGGATTGCCTGACATAAGAATGATGTGAAGCCCGCTCCTGATCATCGTTGCGCGCACAGCCAGCTCAAGACCGTTGACGTGGGGGAATTGGTTGGAGGCCGAGGCCAGTTGAAAGCCTGGTGGAGGTAACACCAGGTCTGTCAGTAACAGATCGATCGGTCCGTTGTGCTGTGTGCAGATCTTCAGCGCTTCCGAACTACCATCGGTTCCCAGAACAGTGAAGCCCGCTTCTTCAAGAAACGCCTTGCAGAGGTTCACGATCGGAAGATCGTCGTCGACGATGAGAATGGTCGGTGGCTGTGTTTGTTCTGCCGTCATGTGCGTCCTCTACCGTTTGAGGCTATCATAGTCCCGTCCGTACGATAGGGCGAGAGAAACCGTTCTTTCAGGCAGGATCAGCACATCCGGTGAGGCCAAGATTCGATGTGGTCGGTATCCGCCTCGAGCGGGGCTGTAAGGAGGAGTACGATACACCTCAATTGTGACGAGTCCGATTCTTGATCGCGTCCAGTCTGATCTTATCTAAACTGATGTGTACTGATTTCTCTTGGGTGACGATCACCGCACCAGGAGCTTGTCCTTTTGCTTTTTTGACCCACTTGCGCCTGGTGTAGATGACCTCGCCTTTGCCGCTTTTCTTCAGATCACTATAAAGCAGGGCCAGGGTTGCTGCATCACGAAGCGTTTCCGGTGGAGGATCCGTCCCCTTCTCCAGGCGAACCACGACGTGTGATCCTGGCGTTCCGTGTGCATGTAGCCAAAGATCATCGCTCTTGGCCAGGCCGAAGGTGAGTTCATCGTTCTCTCGAGCATTGCGTCCAACGAAGATCGGGAGCCCGTCGGTCGAGGTAAATCGACGGAACGGGCCTCGTGGCTGAGCAATGGTACGAGCTCTCGTACTGGCGGCGACGCTCGGCCGGGGAGAGGGTGTTGCAGGTGGAGTCCAAGTTTCTTGCTCAATGTCCTGAAGTTCTTGGCGCAGCCGCGCGAGACCAAGCTCGGCTTGTTCAATGCGAGGTTTGAGTTCCCGTTCAGCGACCAGATGTTTTCGATGTTTTCGAAAGTAGTCGTCCATATTGCCATGCGGTGATTTCATCGGATCGAGTGGAATCGTGATCGTAGGAAGCTGCTCATCAAAGTAATCAGTCATCTCGATATGATCGGTACCCTTCGTGATGGCCCCGAGATTGGATTTGATCAATTCGCCATACCGCGCATAGTCATGGTAGGCGGCTGCTTTTTCGAGGTCGCCTCGCCAGGCTTCGATCAATCGCTGCTCTTTCTTGAGCGATTTCTTGAGAACACGTCGGCGTTCTTCTCTAATTCGGTCGACGGTGTGGGTGGACTCTTGATCGCGATAATAGGCATCAATCGCTTCTGAAACAGGGTGCACGCCACCGGCGTGACCTGCGAAACGGCTCGGTGCCGGTTTTGGGGCCGAGTTGCTCTGGAGTGGTAGCGCATAGGTTTGACCGATCGCCGTGCCCTGGCGCGTGAGGTTTCGCAGGATTCGGCGTTCGGTATCGAGGACGAGGATGTTGGCCCTGGGCCCAGTCAACTCACACATGATGACGCGAGGTCCATCTCTGCTGGTCATCTGCAGCTCGACAATACGGTCGTTCTCGATCTGCTGGATTGCGTCCAGTTTGGCCCCCTGAAAGTGGGCCCGCAGAAATTGGCAGAAGGGGGGCGGCGTCGGCGGGTTGAGATGGGAACCAGTGGTGAGGTGGAGTCTGGCGCTGTTCGGTTCACATGAGATCAACAGCCGATGGGTTTCACCCGGCACCCGAATATCCAATACGATGGTGTGGGTTTGTGGTTGATGGATCTTTTGTATCCAGCCGCCGCGTAAGACTGGAACGATCTCCGCGAGAACCAGTGTCAGATCGGTCCTATTCAATATCATGAGAGGTGTCCCCCTGTCGGCCAGTCAGGTATAACTCTGGTGCTGGCACTACCACGCTGTTGAGGAATATCTAGGCACTCACGATAGGTGTGCCGTGTCTGACTAACAGGGAATATGGTGGGTTGCTTTGCTTCGCGCTTGCACGCACGTTCCCGCTGCGCTAGAGTCCTGCCATTATTGTTTGCCATCGTCTTGCTATGCATCTCCTTGATCCCCGACCTCTCATCAAGTTACAACATGAATTTCGTCTCTCGATGCGCCGCCTGCATGCTGATCTGTGCCGAGAACTTCGTGCTGACTACGCTGACCTGTCTAAGGAATTAAAGCTTCCAGCCAGCTTCTTTGACCATCTCCGGTTAGCCTTCCCGCTGGAGTCCTATTCTACATGGAAAGTTGTCGGCTGGATTGAGACGCTGAATGATCTGCTGTATTTCCTCGACGTCTATCAACAACTGAACATAGAGCAGGATCGGACGGATTTTTCCGTGCAGCTGTTTGACGAATGCCAGGAGAAGTTTTTCGAACACGGCTACTTCAACGATGTGTTCCCAAGCGGGCGTCCACAAGCACGTGGTCTGGGAAAGAGGGTGTTTGCACTGTGTCGACGCTTGGCGGGGGAGCTGGCGCAAGAGGCTCTCTGGTTTGACCCGAGCTTGTCGGTCACATGGATGCGGCGGCAAAAGATGGCCCGGTGGGATGTACCGGGAAGTCTACAGGATCAGTTTGAGAAGGCGGAACTTCCGGGAGCCATCGCCACCGGTATTGCGGGAGCTTGGTGCCAGGCACCACAGAATAAGCGACGGATCTTGTCCCGCTCGTCGGGGGGCGTGGTTTTTCGGGTGGAGTCCAGTGAGATACGGGTAAAGATCGGCAGAATGGTGTTACCGGTCTGGTCTGAGCTGGAAAAAAGCGGGCAATGGCACTGGGCCTATCGCTCTCCTGTAGTCGCAGCTCAGAGTAAGACTGGTCCCGTCACCGTTGGTCCAACGTTGGTTTATGGAAAGGATCGACAACCAAGAAGAGTGAAGTCCACTGATCGGCGACAGGTCGAACGCATCACTCGTGCGTGGGAGACGATTCGACTCGCTTGGCCTGACGGGCATAACGTGCTGGCACTATTGACCAACCGCATTATCCCACTTCACGCAAGGGGTGTGGTCAGCTTCAGCTACCGCCATCGACCGGGCCTCTCGTTTATCAATTGTTTCGATCGTGACAACCTCGATCTGATTGATGATGTGATCCATGAGAACAGCCATCACCACTTGAATCTCTTGCTGCGCAAGAACGTCATGTATCGCGGGGATCACAATCAGCAGATTTTCTACTCTCCTTGGAGACGCAGTCTGAGGCCCTTGCGAGGCATTCTTCACGCGACGTTCACCTTTACCATGGGTGCGCTGTTATTCCTGCATCTTGCCTCATGGGGGGCAGGACACACTGGATCAGTGAGATGGAAACAAGCCGGACTGTCCCAGCGAGACCTTCAACGGGCGTGCTTCCGTTGTTTGGAAGAAGTGGAATCAGTCCGCTATTCCCTGCTGGATTTGCAGTATGCCGATCAACAGTTGGGGTGGCTCACCAGTACCGGCCAACAACTTGTACGGGAATTGGCCGCGGCGATTGCGCATATTGAGGGAAGCAGTAGGCATTTTCGTCGTGATGTCGAACGGTCTTCATTTGGTCCTGCGTTGCGCCGGCACATCAGGGAACTTCAAGGAGCTCGCCACAGCTATGGGCCGATTCGCGTGAGTGAATCCGGAGCGTAGAAGGTTCTCTATTTCTTGACGATCAGTCTAATCGGAGTAGACTCGGTCGCAAGAGGTGAGAGCTATGCGCGACCAGGAGAAAAGACAGCATGGCAGTCTTGCACAGGTTGCTCTACTCGGGTGCTTCTGTAGCCTGACAGTGATTGCCGGATCGGCTGCGGCAGAGGCCGCCACGATTGAGAACTCCAAGTCCATCAAGATTGAGAAGTTGCTGACACTGATCCGAGTTTCAGAACTGGAATCAGAGTACGAGTCACTTACCCAAAAATATGTCAGCGACTACGAGCAACAGATCCGAAAGTCCATCGCGGTCAGCTATCCCAATGTGTCCGGTGACACGAAGAAAGAAATCGAACGGCTGCTCGATGCCTTTCTGAAAGACATCAGGCAGTCAATGGGGAGGGTGGAAACCCTCCACGATCATCTCAAGCAGGCCTATTCGAGAAACTTTGGCGAGGAGGAACTGGATCGCCTGATTGCGCACTACTCTTCTCCTGTTGGTGAAAAGGATGCCGGGATGAAGAAGAGCGCAGCCATCGAATACAACTCGATGTGGACCGCCCAATTCATGAATCAGTACAAAGCCCGGGTTGAAAAGCTGCTCCAGGTGGTTGCCCTGGTTGCGCGAGGCAAGGCGAAGCAGGGCGCCTAGCCAAAGATCGCACGTGGCCTTCCACGTAGGTATAGCTCTCTTACCCACCGTACCGCAAATTTTGCCAAGCGATTGATGCAAGCGGACTGGCGTGATGTGTCGCTCTTATCGTGGAACGCAGGAGGGGGTCAGTGGAATCTAAGCGTAGGCGAATCACCAAGAGAGTCATCGTGGGAAGCGCCCTTGTCGTTTTGGTCGGTCTGGCAGATGGGGGGCAGGCCCAACCTACGCTAGATCGGTCATCTCCCTCCGTCGTTTCGTGGAATCGAACCCTGCCCACGGAGGCGCGGTTCATCGTGCTGGCAAACTTCAACAGTGAGGCGGTATTGGATCAAGACACGGGTTTGCTCTGGGAGCGGTCTCCATCAACGGCACGCACGGATTGGAAGGCGGCTAGGTCTTCTTGTCTGAATAAGGCGATTGGTGGCCAGAGAGGGTGGAGGTTACCATCGATTGTGGAACTGACCAGCCTACTTGACCCATCTGTCCAGGATTCTGAGGCGATGCTTCCCGCCGGCCATCCCTTTCTGAATAACCCCGCTGGCTTCTATTGGTCAGTTTCTTCAGATGGTGAATCCTCAAAGGCCTGGCACCTCCACTTGAGCAATGGCCATGTCCACATGACCAGTAAAGCCTCCACCTTCAAAGTCTGGTGTGTGCGGGGAGGAGGAATGGTAGACAAGTAATGATCTACTTTGTTCCGTAACG
Source organism: Candidatus Nitrospira nitrosa (assembly GCF_001458735.1). NCBI lineage: Bacteria > Pseudomonadati > Nitrospirota > Nitrospiria > Nitrospirales > Nitrospiraceae > Nitrospira > Candidatus Nitrospira nitrosa. Next base: position 375,269 of record NZ_CZQA01000010.1, on the reverse strand, counting down.
ATGTGCAAACCTCGAGCATGAATCTCTTCATCCTCCCCTGATACAGTGTCAGAGTTAAATCAACATGAGGCGAGCCTACTGATTGGCAATCGCGCTCATGATATGTCTTAGCTCAGGGAAGCGAATCACTCAACTAACCCTGGCCAGCTGTCCAATCCTCTGGGCAAGGAAAGTATAATGTGCGGTCGTGATGAGCATTCCAGAAAAGGGAAATCGACAAGGCTGAAGGTCAAGGTAAGGGTTGGTCAAGCGAGGATGAAATCCGTTCTGAGGGAATTGCGAAACCCGTACGGGCCCATGTTTAAACGGCTGGCCAGGTGACTGCTGCTGCGCATCATGAGAGATGATGATAGAGCTCGACGTACTTCCGCATGATCCGTTCGCAGCGGCATGAAACGAAACCGTGACTTCTATGCTTCCTGCATCAGTCTTCAGCTATCAAGACCTTCATGGCTCCACCCTCACATCCACAAACGCCGGCAGACTGTCCGCTCCCTTCTTATCCGTCACGCGCAGCTTAAAGCGATAGGTCCTTGGCTCTGAGACGGTTGGGGCGAGGAAGGAAGCCTCTGAGTTGTTGGCATCGAGGAGCGGGACCTTGTTGCCGCGCACTTGGCTCCAACTATAGTAGAGCGCTTCGCCTTCCGGGTCTCGACTTTTTAGGCCGCTGAGCTTCACTCTGGAACCGGCCTTGACCGACTTGTTCGCTCCTGCATCTGCAAGCGGAGGCTCATTCGGTTCATCGTTCACATTCACGTCGACATCAAGCGTGGTTCGCCTACCACGATTGGAGACGGTGATGGTGGCTTTTCCATTCCCGACGATCTGCAGGAGGCCATCACCTAGGACTTTGATGACCGTACTATTGGAGGAGATATAACTCGTTCCGCTGGCTGGAGAGCTGATGCGCCGGGCGACTCCATCGGCAAATTCTCCAATCACGGGGAGTTCGAACACCTTTCCCATCGAGTCTACGTGGCCGAAGGCCGACGATTGTCCGGCTCGTCCCAATTGCAACGGCTTCTCCGTTTCAAAATCAATGGCGGTGAGAGCCGCAGGGGGGGCAACGTTCACCATCACTTCATCAAACACGGATCTGGTTCCCAATCGTCCACGGGAAATCTCAGCCACTGCCAAGAGACGCATCGGCCCGATCGTGTCGTGTGGCACGTTGAGTGGTCCACCAAACGGTGGGTCCTGTTCGATGGATCCGATCATGGCGACCGGCGCCACGATGGAGCCAGTGGCGGTTGAGTCATCCTGTTCAACCAAGACCTCATCTCGCTCACCGTACCAATAGTAGCGGACCTTGATGATACCGGCGTCTTTGCCCAAATTCACACGCGCTGTAACGGTCGTTCCAGCAGCGAGCGTGGCGCCTTCTGGTGGCTCGGTGATTTGGAAGGCATGAACCGGAGGTGCCAGTGCAAGGCACGCGGTGACGAGAACGAGGTGAGAGATCCGACGCCGGGCGTCACGACGCATTGTCATCGCGTCAAATGGTAGGGGACATCGATGAGAATCACCCGCTCTTTGAACAGCAGTGAGGCTTTGAGCATGAGCGCTCGTTGGTTATGGAGGATATTCTGCCACCATCGTGCCGGTAGGATCTCCGGGATCACGACGGTCACCCAGCTGTTCTGATCTTTCTCGAGGACTTCCTCGACGTAGTCCAGCAATGATCCCAGGACCGAACGATAGGGCGACGACAGCGCGATCAAATTCACGCCGCCTCCCCATTGAGCCCACTGGATTTTGACCTTGGCGCTTTCTTGAGGATCCACGTCGATGTACACAGCACGGACTTCGCCCGGTCGACTCCGTGCATAGTCCAGTGCACGCACCACGGCACGATTCATTCCACTGACGGGAATAATGACGATATTGCGCCGAGGTAACGGCGGTCGTTCCCCTCGTCGGTCCAGTGCGATCTGTTCGCTGACCGCTTTATAGTGGGAGCGGATGCCCTGAAAGATGAGTAGGAGAATGGCGACGAGTACAAAGACGATCCACGCACCCTGCATGAACTTGGTGGTGGCGATGATGATCGTCGCAATACCGGTCGTCAGGGCACCGGCTCCATTGACGATCAGTTTCGTCTGCCAATGTGGCCCTTTCTTCACAAGCCATTGTTTCACCATGCCGGCCTGAGACAGTGTAAACGAGGCAAACACGCCGATGGCGTATAAGGGAATCAACCCGTGTGTGTCGCCCTCAAAGATCACAAGCAGGAGACAGGCAAAGAACCCAAGAATGATGATGCCGTTCGAAAAAACCAATCGATCCCCGAAGGTCGCCATCTGATGGGGCATGAATCCATCGCGCGCCAGGATCGACGCCAGGTGTGGAAAACCGGCAAAGGCACTGTTCGCGGCCAATACCAACAAGGCCATGGTGCCGATCTGTATGGAGTAGTAGATGGGGCCTGTACCGAATGTCAATCGAGCGAGTTGGGAAATCACGGTTTCATCAATCTTGGCCAAAATGCCGTTATGGTAAGCCATCCAACTGATACCCATAAAGAGCGAGGCTAGGATCACGGACATCCAGACCATGGTGATCGCGGCATTCCGTGGCTCCGGTGGACGAAAGGCCTTGACTCCGTTTGAAATGACTTCCATCCCGGTCACGGCAGAGCACCCTGCCGCAAAGGCGCGGAGGATGAGAAACAGGGTCAGCGCTTCTGTCTCGACAGGGGTTGGGGGAGGGAGAACTGTGCTGGTACTTGCAAGAGATCGAATGGTCCCGACGAGCACCAGAAGGCCAAGGGCGCCTATGGCAAAATAGGTTGGAACGGCAAAAAACTTGCCGGATTCACGAACTCCACGGAGGTTCATCATGATGATGAACAGAATAGCGACCAAACCAAGAGCCTCGCGGTGAACGAATAGACTTGGGATGGCGGATGTCAGGGCCGCAATACCGGCGGCCACGCTGACCGCTACGGTTAAGACATAGTCGATCATGAGTGCCGCAGCCGCCACGAGAGCCGGACGGTCGCCCAGGTTCGTCCGTGCGACGACATAGGCCCCACCTCCTTCAGGATATTCGTGGATGATTTGCCGGTAGGAAATCGTCAACATCACGACGAGAAACAGGATGGCGAAGCTGACGGGAATCGACCAGGCGACGGCTGCCGGACCAGCGAGAATCAACACCAGTAGAATCTCTTCCGTTCCATAGGCGACGGATGAAATCGCGTTTGACGAGAAGATGGCAAGCGCGACTGTTTTGGAGAGCCGTTCGTGCCTTGCTTGAGCGGTCTTAAGGGGGTCTCCGACGAGCCAGCGTTTCAGAAACATAGAAGGATTATCTCATAAACCTCGAACTCGGGTGAATGTTAAGATGGTCTTGGTATAGGGCGAAGGACCCAGAGTCGTCGACTCCCGTTCTGGCACGCGAGCCCGATAGCAAATTCCGTACGAGTTGACGCACAAAGACCAATAGGGTATGGTAATGCTACATTTCACTTGTGCTAGTCCGGCGAGAGAAATGCTTCAACCATAACGGACTTCGCGATCGCATCGCGACCAGGTCCAGTTTGGAGCGGCACCCGCCCGGTTGTTTCTCCCCTCGGTTCTCTGATCCCGTCATAATGCGATCAAACTGAAAGGATAGTTTAGTGGATACGTCTGCTTCACGCAATTTTCACGCCCTCGGTTTATCTGAGGCTCTTTTACACGACTTGGCCGATGCCAAGTTTATTTCGCCAACTCCCATTCAAGAACAAGCCATCCCTCCCGCTCTGGCAGGACGGGATGTGATCGGATGTGCCCAGACCGGTACGGGCAAAACGGCAGCGTTTGTGATTCCGATGATTGAACGGCTGTCCACCTTACCGAAAGGGCAGCCGAAGGCTTTGATCCTCGCGCCGACGCGTGAGCTGGCCTTGCAGACCCTGACCACGATTGAGAAGCTTGGTCGGAGTCGGCGTATTTCTGCGACCGTCATCGTGGGAGGCGCAGATATGCAAGCCCAAGTACGAGGCTTGCGGCAGCGACCAGACATTCTGGTGGCGACACCTGGGCGACTTCTTGATCATATGTGGAACGGCACGATCTTGTTGTCATCCATTACGATGTTGGTCTTGGATGAGGCAGATCGGATGTTGGATATGGGCTTTGCGCCTCAAATCAATCAGATCCTTGATGCCTTGCCGGAAGAGCGGCAGACCTTGCTCTTTTCGGCCACGCTCCCGGCGGATCTTGCCCGGTTAGTTCAAGCCAGCGTCCACAACCCCGTCCGCGTCATGGTGGCACCATCAGCCACGACCGCCGACGGAGTGACTCAGGAGGTGCATCATACCTCGCATGCCGACAAACCTGATCTTCTCTTGTCGCTTTTGGGGGCCGACAAAGATACCGCGCTAGTCTTTACACGAACGAAGCACCGTGCCGATCGAGTGGGGCGGATGCTGGATCGTGCGGGTCATCGAGTAGCGGTGTTGCACGGCGACCGCAGTTTGTCACAACGACGCGCTGCACTGGAAGGTTTTCGACGGGGGGCCTTCCGGGTGTTGGTGGCAACGGATATTGCGGCTCGTGGGATTGATGTTGCCAATATCGGTCATGTGATCAATTTCGACTTACCGAACGTTCCCGAAGACTACGTGCACCGGATCGGCCGTACGGCTCGGATGAAAACGACCGGTCGTGCCACGAGTTTTGTGACCAGCGAGGATGCGCAACAACTTCGTGCGATCGAGCGTCTGTTGGGACTCACCGTTCCAGTCGCGCCAGGAGGCGGGGCTCCCGCACATGCGAGTCCGCGCGAGCATCAGGACATTCACCGGAATGGACGTCCCGCTGTGAGCGAAGAACGACAGGATCAACCACGGTCTTTCCGCAGACGGAGAAGGCCTCACTCCAGACCTTCGGCGCATGGGACGACGACAGCACCACGTCCGTAAAGTTGAAAAATAGTTCGCAGAATCCACCTCGTGAGATAGAGTATTTCTCACGAGGTGGATGATGCAGACGATTCAACCGGCTGGTGTGACACGAAGTACACCTCGGCAATATCCTCGGGTTCGGATTCTTACACCCTTCACCTGTTCTCTTTCCTCCATCGGCACTGGTTGGTGGTTTCGAAAGTCCGTGCATGATGTCGGCCTGGTTCATGATCTGTCGACCGGCGGGTTGTGCTTAAGCACGGATGCTCGGATTGAGCCAGGTGACCAGGTATCCCTCACGCTTCGATTAACCAAGAGCGCTCCCCCGGCAGAAGTGGCCGTGGCCATCGTGTGCTGGAGGTATCAGCAATTTCATGGGCTTGCATTCACGAGAGTGTCCGAGGCGGTGTCACGGCGGTTGGCTGAGTACATGAATGCGACAGGGGAGGAGGAGTAAATGATCATGGATGATTCAGACTTCACTTCAAGCAGTGGTCGAAGTGTGCCTCAGTTGCGACGATATCCTCGTGTCCGCGTGTCGGCTCCGTTTCCTTGTTCGTTTGCGCGTGTGGGGCGCCTGAAAAAGGGAGTGGTCGAACAAGGGCTAGGCATCATCTATGATGTGTCGGAAAAAGGGGTGCGGGTCATGACAGAGGCGGTCATTACGCCAGGCGACCGTATTGCCATGCAGTTGCGATTGCCGAATCAGTCAGCGTCGATGGTCATCGAAACCGCGACCGTGCGATGGGGCAAGGAACAGATTTATGGAGTAGAGTTTGAGGGGTTGTCTGCTCATGACAACCAACACCTTCAGGCCTTCATGACCCATCAGTCGAAGCCTGGGGCCGGATTGACCGCCTGAGTCTCCGGCGGTCGAGTGTGATGACTGAACGCGTTGACCGCTGCTGAGGAGTCACCGCCTAGGGCCATCTGCCAGCGAGACAAATTGCTTGCGAAATCCCACAACTTTCACCAGATAATCTCTGGTCTCTTGATATGGGAGATTGGCGCGCAACCGGTCGTAGACGGCCGGAGGCTCGAGCCCGTTGATTTGATTGATGGCAGATGTGGAGTTGCCAGCAAACGCCTTGAAGACATTTCCCGTTCCGGTGTTATACGCCGAGATGACACAATATTCTCGTGAGACTTCATTATCGACCTGCTCGAGCAGATTGTACGACAGCACGTTGAGATAGGCGCTGCCGAGCTCGATGTTGTTCTCTGGGTCGAACAGGTACTCGCGCGAGGGAATCGTATCTTTCCCCTTTGCTTTTCGGTACGCATCTCGGCCTCCACTGGTTGGAACCAGCTGCATCAGACCGAAGGCAGGGGCGGAACTCACGGCAAACGGGTTGAAATTGCTTTCCGTTCGTATGACGGCAAAAATGAGGCTTGGGCTGATCTTGAATTGCTCCGCAAATCTGGTCACGGTTGCTCGATATTTGTCCGCTTGTTTATTCGTGAAGTTCGCCACCATTTTGATTTCGGCAATCAGCGCTTGTTTTGTGACACCGTTCTGGTCCACCGACCTTCCCTTGGCGCTCTCGAGACTGGATGTCGCAAAGGCTTCCGCTTGAGCTGGGGTGCGGATCGGCTGTCCCTCCTGATCCAGCACCAGTCCAAGTAAATAAGGCGCATGGTCACTGGTCAGGGTGACTGGCTTGTCGGAAAATAGATCGACGGAGCGCGGATCGTCTGGTGTGAGCAAGGTTGTGACGATCGCGTTCTTCAAACTCTCCTTCGGGGCCTTGTCGTCCAGTGTTTCTACCAGGATTGTTCCGTTGTCGAAATCCACGATCGTCCGGCTCATATAGTTCTGGGTATATTTGACGTATTTCTTCTGTTCCGGAACCTTGACTTCTTTCTCACCCCAGGTCTGTCGGACCTTGCCTGTCAGGGCGGTCATGATCGTGTTGAAATCACGCTGAACCGTCCGCAAATCTCTGATGACGGCCTCGGGGTCACGCTGGTAGGCATCGACACGCTCTTTCAGGATCTGCTTTGGGTCCTTACCAGTGGCCACGTCGAGGACGGTCCGTCCGGTACGACTGCCGAGTACTCGTTCAGTATTGGTGAGCACTCGATCCGCAGATTCGCACCCGCCGAGGAACAGGAGTCCGGCAAGAAGGAATATGGATGCTCGCATGGTAGGGGCACCTCCGTAAGAATGGACCTATTGTATCGGGTTGTGAGTGAAAACGGAAAGAGTTGATATCTGTGCCGGACCAACCGGCCGATGGAATTCTACTTGATGGCGACGGCTTTCACTTCCTTGTATGTGGTGTGGCCCTGCAAGACTTTTTGGATCCCGTCTTGGACGAGCGTGGTCATGCCATCCTCGATCGCGGCCTTCAACATGTCTTCGGTGCGCGACTTTTGTTGCACCATACGTTTCATGCGGTCCGTACCGAGGAGCAGTTCGTGTAATGCCACGCGTCCTTTGAAGCCGGATCGATTACAGATTTCACAGCCCTTCCCGCGAGCCAGCCTGAAGGTATTGTCTTGCTTGATGCCGAGCTGATCCCAATAGTCTGCCCCGTACCCCTGTCGGAGCTCTTCGTACTCTTCTTTTGTTCCAACATACTGTTCCTTGCAGTCCTTACAGATCCGACGAGCCAACCGCTGTGCCAAGACGCCTAACATTGCATCGGCGAAGCTGAAAGGGTCACAGCCCATATCCAGCAAGCGGGTGATGGTTTCCACCGCACTGTTAGTATGCAAGGTACTCAAGACGAGATGGCCGGTGAGAGACGCTTCGATGCCGGTATCGGCCGTTTCTTTATCCCGCATTTCTCCCACCATGATGACATCGGGGTCGGCACGGAGAAATGCTCGCATGGCAGTCGCGAAGGTGAAGCCGATCTTCGGCTGTACTTGGACTTGGCGTAGACCGTATTGAGTGATTTCGACCGGGTCCTCCGCCGTCCAAATCTTGATGTCCGGGGTGTTGATATTCCCAAGCACGGAGTGGAGGGTGGTAGTCTTTCCGGAGCCGGTGGGCCCCACGCACAAAATGATACCGTATGGTTTTTCTGAAATCTCCTTGAGGACCTTCAGGTTCCGATCCGAGAACCCCATTTTGTCGAGCGGTAGAGGCTCGCTCGCCGCAAGGATACGCATCACCACATCTTCGTTATAGCCGGCGGTGGGCAGTGTGGCGACGCGAAGTTCAATTTCTTTTGATTCGGAAAGCTTGAATTTAATCTTCCCGTCTTGAGGTTTGCGGCGCTCAGCGATATCCAGGCTGGCCATGATTTTGAGTCGGGAGACGATGGCACGGCGGTAACTCTGTGGAATCTTCATGTATTCGAAACAATCCCCGTCGACTCGGAATCTGACCAGGGTCTCTCGCTTTTCTCCATATGGTTCAATGTGAATATCCGAAGCATTTTGACGGTACGCATCGGCAATGATCTGGTTGGCCAGCCGGACGATGGCGCTGTCATTTTCATCGAGCCCGGTGGCGGAGGATTCCTCCATGGCCTCGGACTGGGCCTCGGTGACCAGTTCGCCGAGAATGTCGACCACATTCTCATCAAGTTTCCGCCCTCCGGTGTCACTCTGCCCGGTTGCGGATGTCAGAAACTGAGCGATGTCCCGGCGGAGGCTGACGGCGAATCGAATATTGAGGCCTGGGAAGGTGCGTTTGATATCTTGGACACGGTCCAGATCACCCGGATCATCAGTCAAGATCTCGATGGCGGTGCGGTCCCGCTTCAACGGCATCCAGTGGTTCTTCTTGAGATAGTCGACATTGAGGTTTTTCAACAGTTCAACGTCAACGATCGTTCGCTCGCTGTACTCAATGTAGGGACACTTATAGAACTGGGCAAGGGATTTGCCGAGGTCAAGTTTTTGGACTTTATGCTTTTCGAGCAGAATGGTTTCCAGATCATTTGTGCCCTTCCGGGACTCGGCGAGCGCCTGCTCCAACTCATTCTGAGTGATTCGGTTGCTGCCGATTAAAAGATCGAACTTGGTGGGATTCTTCTTTGATGTTTTCTTGAGGTTGAAAAAGGCGATGCCCAGGGCCTTGGCGATTTCGTCGACCGCTTCTTCGTCCTTTCGTGTAAACCGACTCCCACTCTTCTTATTGAGTAACTGGAGGACGCCCATGAGATACTTATTGTCGGCCACGACCGGGTAGGTCAGGACTTGCTTGGTCTTGAAGCCGGTACGTTTGTCGTAGGACGTGTCGTGGAGCAATGCGGGGTGGATCGCTCGCAGTTCCGCAAGGTTGTACGCATCGGTGATATTGACGGGGCGAAGGTACTTCGCACAGAAACCGGCTAAGCTTTGCTCGGTAATGGGAATACGGACTTCTTCTGCTCCGTCGATGTGAGGAACCTTTGAAAAGATTTCCTTCTTCTCTGAATCGAATGCAAAGAGCGTCAGATCTTGAGCGTCGAAGACGCTGAGGATGTCTTTATGAAGGTCAAGGAGGATGTGGTCGAGGTGACTGGCCGCGTGAATCTGTGCAGTAATGCGCTTCAGATGCTCCGCATGATCGACCTTGTGTTGGAGGTCCTGGACATTCGGCATCATCGATGTCGTGTGCATCCGGCCGAGGTGGTCGAGAACTGGATGTGAAGGAGTCTGGTTCCGCGCTGGATGAACTGGTGCTTGGTCATGACGTGGTCACAGCGTTCGGCAGTCGCATGGCACCCCCAAAGTCAACCACTCCGCCCTCATGTTCATTTGGAGACTCAACGCACGGAAAGTCGAAGGCAAGGTGCCTCTTCGTTTCTTTTCCTGCTGTTGTCCGTATAGGCTCAGTCTAGACGAATAAGACGAGAAGGCAAGGGAAAGGCGATTTCTGTCGCCGAGGTTCGGTCTGTGCACGCAGTGTGAGCGGACCGCTTACAGTGCGGATGGATCAGCTTCGAGGGAACGCGCTTTCAGATAGGCGATGAGCTCATCCGGTGCGATTCTGGACTTGACTCCGCTTCTTCGTATCTTCGTTTCAACGATACCATCTGCCAGGCCCTTGTCGCCGATGATGAGTTGAAAGGGTGCCCCAATCAGGTCGGCATCGTTGAATTTAACACCAGCTCGATCGGCTCGATCGTCCCATAAGACTTCGAATCCGGCTACCATCAGGTCGGTATAGAGACGAGAGGCGACATCCGTCGTCCGCTCCGATTGGCTGACGGTCAAGAGATGCACATGGAATGGCGCGATGGGATAGGGCCAGATGATGCCCTTCTCATCATGGTTTTGCTCAATCGCCGCTGCGGCGGTACGCCCGACACCGATGCCGTAGCAACCCATGATGGCCAGACGTTCCTTCCCCTGGTCATCAAGGATCGTGGCAGTCATCTTACGGCTATACTTTGTACCGAGCAAAAAGACCTGCCCAACCTCGATCCCCTTTGCCAGCGTCAACACACCGGCTCCCCGAGGAGAAGGATCGCCGGGTTGCGCGTTACGAAGGTCGGCAAATTGTTCGACGGTAAAGTCGCGATCGAGGTTGGCGTCTTGATAATGGGTATCAGCTTTGTTGGCTCCAATGACGACGTTTCTCATTCCCTTGATGGCGTGATCGGCCAAGACTCGAACCTGCTGCAGCCCGACCGGCCCCGCAAATCCTAGAGGTGCTCCCGTCACACGTTGGACCGATTCCGGATCAGCCAGCATCACATCGGTGACTTGGAGGAGCCGAGCCAATTTGACCTCGTTCACCTCGTGATCTCCCCGGATCAACACGGCAATGGTGTCGGTTCCAGCCCGATAGAAAAGAGTTTTGACTAGTTGGCGCGGGGTAATCTTGAGAAAGGTCGTGACTTCGTCAACCGTTCGACGCTGCGGTGTCGCGATGGGCGTCATGGGGCGCAGGGGAGACGTATCAACCTCAGAAGGAGGGAGCACTTCGGCTCGCTCAAGATTGGCGGCGTACAAGCCTTGGTCGCTGTACGCTACCGTGGCTTCGCCGGTTTCCGCCAACACCATGAACTCGTGTGAGACATCCCCGCCGATCAGACCTGTATCGGCTTCGACCGCCCGGAAGCTCAGTCCGCATCGCGTGAAGATCCGGGTATAGGCGTCGTACATTTTTTGGTAACTGGCCTTGGCGCCCTGTTCATCGATGTCAAAGCTATAGGCGTCCTTCATGATGAATTCACGGCCTCGCATGAGCCCAAAACGGGGACGGATCTCATCTCGAAACTTTGTTTGAATTTGATACAAGTTCAGCGGAAGTTGGCGATAGGAGCGGACTTCCCGTCTGAAGAGATCGGTAATGACCTCTTCATGCGTGGGGCCCAGGCAAAAATCTCGTTCATGACGGTCTTTGAAACGGAGGAGTTCCTTGCCGTAGTAGTCCCAACGAGCCGTCTCTTTCCAGAGCTCAGCTGGAGATGCGATCGGCATCAGGAGTTCTTGTGCGCCCGCGCGGTTCATTTCCTCTCGGATGATCTGTTCAATTTTTCGGATCACGCGCAGACCGAGTGGAAGATAGGTATAGATGCCTGCCGCCACCTTTCGAATCAAGCCCGCGCGCAACATCAGCCGATGGCTGACGGTTTCCGCTTCACCGGGGTCGTCCCGCAAGGTGGGGATCAGTAATTGAGACGTCTTCATGGCGTTGTAACTATTTGGGTATGAGTTGACCAGTGGAAGATTTCAGCATTCCGCCTAGCGGGCGAAGATCCGTTCTAAGTCATTCCAGAAGGCGAAGATCATGACTCCGACCAGGAGTACCAATCCGACCTGCTGGGCGACCTCTCGTTGCCGTTCGCCGAGCGGCTTGCGCAGGATGCCCTCAATCAAGAAAAAGAGCAAGTGCCCGCCGTCGAGGATGGGAATGGGGAGCAGGTTGAGCACCCCGAGGTTGATGCTGAGGATGGCGATCAGGAAGACGACGCTGGAGGCACCTTGAGATGCGGCTTCCCCAGAAATATTGGCGATCGTCAACGGTCCGCCGATATTCTTACTCGAGATGTCGCCGACGATCATTTTGTAGAGACCAACTGCGGTCAGTTCGGTCCATCCCCAGGTGGCTTCCAATCCGTGGTAGACGGCCTCTGCGGGATTATTCGAGTGCATCAGCGAACGGCCAGGACCTGAAATGCCGATCTTTCCAACTTCGAGTGCTTGCCCGTTGACGGTCACCTTTTCACTGGTCGGCGTGACGGTCAACGTCGTCCTGGTTGCTTCCCGAAGTACTTCAAAGGTGAGTGGCTTGAGCGGGTGTTCTCTCACCTGCGTCGTCATTTGTGCCCACGTGTAGATGGTGTGCCCCTCGATCGCGACGACGCGATCCCCAGGCTGGATTCCGGCCGCTGCGGCAGGTGATCCATGCATCACCGAGGTAACCAGCGGCGGTGTTTCTTCCACCCCGATGGTGTAGAGCGGTTCGTCATTGTGCGTGCCGTCCCCGGCGATTGTGATGGGGGTGGCGGTGATGGTTTTGAGTTGTCCCTCTCTGCGAATTTCGAGTGCAATGGGTTGTCCCTTGCTCTTTACGACGAGATCCAAGAGCTCGGTCTTCGTCGAAATATCTTTCCCGTTGACCTTGACGACTCGGTCGCCCACTTCCATCCCGGCTTTGGATGCGGGTGAATCGGGAACCAACGCTTCAATGTCGGCGCTGAGGTCACGGAAGGTTGGGACAAACAGAGGCGTACCGGTGGACAGCCACCCGGCAAAGATCAGGTACGCGAGAATGAAGTTAAATCCAGGACCGGCTGCAACGATCAGCACCTTCCCCCAGAGACCCTGATGAGCGAATGATCGGCGACGATCGTCAGGGGTTGTGGCCTCTGTTTCGTCCTCCCCGAATAATTTGACATAGCCGCCGAGCGGGACGGCTGAAACGAGGTACTCGGTTTCGCCCACCTGTCTGCCGAAAAGTTTCGGACCGAAGCCGATGGAAAACTTAAGGACTTTGACTCCTACCCAGCGTGCGGCCAGAAAGTGACCGAGTTCATGGAAGGCGACGAGGACACCCAAGACCACAAGAAACCACCAGGCCTTCTGGAGCAGCAACCACAAGGTATCGGGCGACCAAGAAAGTACAGACGTCATGGAAACTCCCTGTCTGGGTTCAGTCTTCTACTCTAACATTCGCGGCGTGAAATGCAAACGATCATGAGCGAGGCAACGCGTGCACCAACGATTCTGCCTTTTCCCGGGCCCAGCGATCTGCTTCCAAGGCATCATCGAGGGACGTAATGGCCTGTTGGGTATGCGCGTCCATAGTACTGCGGATCACCGATGCAATTTCAATAAACCGAAGGCCGTGGTGTAAGAAGGCGTCAACGGCGATTTCGTTGGCTGCATTCATCACGGCTGGCATGCTCCCTCCGACTCGAAGTGACTCATATCCAAGATTAAGACAAGGAAAACGGTCATGATCGGGCTTACAGAAGGAGAGCCGTCCGATCTCCGTCAGGTCCAAGGAAGGCAGGTCGAGAGCCATCCGGCCGGGATATCGCATGGCATACGAAATGGGAGTCCGCATATCCGGGAGCCCCAACTGCGCGATCATCGAACGGTCGTGATACTCAACCAGAGAGTGAATAATGCTTTCGCGGTGCACCATGACATCGATGCGGGATTCAGGAATATCAAATAGCCAGCGGGCCTCGACGACTTCCAAGCCCTTATTCATCAGTGTCGCGGAATCAATCGTGATCTTGGCACCCATCTTCCAGTTCGGATGCTGCAGGGCTCGTTCCGGCGTGACATGCTGGAGGTCCTCTTGGGAGAGAGTCCAGAGCGCGCCTCCTGAAGCTGTCAGAATCAATCGCCGGACGTCTTCAATCCGGTGGCCTTCCAACGACTGGAAAATGGCGCTATGTTCACTGTCGACGGGGAAAATCCTGACCCCGTATTTTCTGGCCTCCTCCTGCATCAACTTCCCGGCCATGACCATTGGTTCTTTATTCGCCAGGGCAATGTGCTTTCCACTGCGGATGGCGGAGAGAGTCGGGAGGAGGCCGGCGGCGCCGACAATGGCGGAAATCACCAATTCAGCATCGAGTCCAGAGGCGACGGAGGCGATCCCTTCTTCACCAGAGTGAATCTCCACGGGAAGAGAGGCGCACCGGGCTCGGAGGATCGCGGCGGAGGATTCGTTCGCGACGGCGACTGCCTTGGGTTTGAACTGGTGAATCTGTTCTTCTAACTTTTCTATGTTCTTGCCGGCGGTTAATCCGACTACCCGGAACTCATCGGGAAACCGTTGCACAATGTCCAAGGTACTGGTGCCGATCGATCCGGTCGATCCCAGGATGATAATTGACTTCATGTCATCTCCTCTCCATCTCTGAGTAGAGGGCTATGGAAGCGGCAACAGGCCTCGAACATACACGACATAGTAGTAAAAAGTGGGAGCTGTGAACAAGAGACTATCGATCCGATCGAGCATTCCGCCGTGCCCCGGGAGAATTCCTCCGGAGTCCTTGACGCCTGCTCGGCGTTTAATCGCCGATTCAAAAAGATCTCCGACCAGGCCTGTAAGGGTCAGGAGGATGCCGAGTGCGACGGCGTCGGTCCATGAAAGCGCTGAGGCGAACCACAGTTGTGCCAAGAGTGCAGCTGCAATGGCTCCAATTAGGCCACCAAGTAGTCCCTCATAGGATTTCTTCGGACTGATGGAAGGCATGAGCGGATGCTTGCCCCACAAGGTGCCGGCATAGTAGGCGCCGGAGTCTGATGCCCAGGTGACGACCGCTAGGAACAAGGCGAGGAATGCTCCTGAGGGTAGGCTGCGAACTGATACGACCGTACTCAAGGGGATGCCCACGTAGAGCACACCAAACAGGGCGAGGAGCGGGTCTTTCCATCGGTACGACGATGAGGTGCCGACAACCAGCACGGTGAGAACCAATGCGAATGCACCACCGAGCAGCAGTTCAGGAAGGGGAACCGACAGGTGTGAGTGGGCGACGGTCAGAACAAAGACAGCCAATCCGATGCCGACGAGAAGGTAATTCAACCGTGATTGGAAGCTGAGGCGATACAGTTCAAGCAGAGCAATCGACCCGACGGCGATCAGGAGGAGCGTGAGGGCCCATGGCGCAAGGTGGACGATGATGAGGTAGACGGTAGGAATCAGCGCTACGGCGGTATAGAGCCGACGGAGATCAAAGTGTCGCGTAGGTGCAGGTGAAGTGGTCACAGATCTCGAATGATGGAGGATAGCGTCTGGAGCGAGCGGATATCCCACAAGGATTTATTATGATGGTACGGTACTGAGTACTCTGCCGAATCGACGTTCCCGGCGTTGATATTCGATCAGCGCGAGGAGGAACTCTCGTCGCCGAAAATCCGGCCACAGAGTCGGGGTAAAGCAGAGCTCGGTGTATGCCAGCTGCCATAAGAGAAAATTACTGATCCTGGCTTCTCCGCTTGTCCGGATCAGGAGATCCGGGTCGGGGAGTGGATGGGTTGAGAGGTGCCGCTGGACCGTGGGTTCATCGATCTGCTCGGCCTGAATGGTCCCAGCTTGCACGTCCCTCACCAAGGCCTTCACTGCATCGACGATTTCTGCGCGCCCTCCATAGCTGAGCGCGACGGTCAGGACTAACTTCTCGAGATGGGCCGTTTCTTTCTCGGTTGTGCGAACCCAGTGCTGCGCGGAGGGTGGAAGCAGCTCGTGGCGCCCGACGGCGCGAAAGCGGACGCCTTGCTCAATGAGACTTGCCCGTTCCGTGGAGAGGTAATGTTCCAAGAGTCCCATCAAGGCGCTGATTTCTTGAGTCGGACGATTCCAGTTCTCCTGGGAAAAGGCGTAGATGGTCAGGGCATGAATGCCGAGCTCCAGGCAGAGCGTGATCATCTCTCGGACGGAGTTGATGCCTTCACGATGGCCGGCAATGCGAGGGAGGCCGCGTAGTTCCGCCCAGCGCCCATTACCATCCATGATGACGGCCACGTGCTTGGGGAGCAGGTCAGCCTCCAACTTGGCGCTCAATTCGCTTTCGGACGGGTGGTCGAGGTCTCCGGTAGGACTGCGAGTCATAATGTCCTGAGCAAGCGTGTGATGATCGTCATCAGCAGGTAGAATCGTGTGCAGAGTCTACTGACGGGAACCGGGAATGTCAAACGATCTCCTGGGAAATACTAAGAAATACGAGGTTTCACCGATTGTTGCGTTGCGTGGTCAGAAACGAATGGGCTATACTCCCCCCGTACCAGTCGACTCTGACGAAGGAGCAAGAGGCCTGTATGCCGGAGCCGGTTCAACTGACGACGTTCGGTGTCACGGAGATCGAGGCGCAGCAAGCACTCGATCGGGTGAAGGTCCGAGACGTTGACTACGCGGATCTCTATTTCGAATCTCGCACGTCCGAATCAGTCTCGATGGAGGAAGGCATCGTCAAACGGGCGGCCAAGAGTGTGTCGCAGGGGGTGGGGGTTCGAGCGACTGCAGGGGAGAAGACGGGGTTTGCCTATTCGGATGAATTGACGAAGCGGGACCTTGAGATTGCCGCCGACACGGCTCGGTATATCGCCAATTCCCCCAAAGGCCATTCCACGGTTCCGGTGCCCACACAGCGACGACCGACCCGTGATCTCTATCCGATCGAGAGGGCAAAGGCCGAGGTGGCGACAGCCGAGCGCGTGGCGCTCCTGAATGAAATCGATGCTGAAGCCAGGCGTTATGATCCTCGGATCAAGAACGTGATGGCTTCATTCAACACAGAATATAAGGTTGTGCTGGTGGCGACTTCGGATGGGACACTCGTCAGTGATATCCAGCCGTTGTCACGCCTGCAGATTACGTGTATCGCTGAAGATCGGGACAATCGCCAGATCGGCAGTTTCGGCGGCGGTGGCCGGGTTGCCTTTGCCTATTATCGCGAAGAGAATCGTCATTTAAGTTATGCCAGGGAAGCCGCGCGGGAAGCGATTCTCAATTTATCCGCGGTTGATGCGCCGGCCGGAGTGATGCCGGTTGTGTTGGCCGGTGGGTGGCCCGGGATCTTGTTACACGAAGCGATCGGACATGGGCTCGAAGCCGACTTCAATCGAAAGAAGACCTCCGCGTTTTCCAGCCTGATCGGCAAACGGGTCGCATCCGACGTCTGTACGATCGTGGATGACGGCACCCTTCCCTTTCGGCGTGGCTCCCTGAACATGGATGATGAAGGGACACCGACCGGCTGTACGACGCTCATCGAGAAGGGCATCCTCCGTGGCTATATCACAGACAAGCTCAATGCACGCCTTATGGGGATTCCCCTCACCGGTAACGGACGACGCGAGAATTATCAAAGCGTGGTGCTCCCGCGCATGACGAATACGTTCATGCTGGCCGGGGAGTCTGATCCGCAGGACATCATTCGATCCGTCAAGAAGGGTCTCTATGCCGTCTCGTTTGGTGGGGGACAGGTCGATATCACGAACGGGAAATTTGTGTTTTCCGCCAGCGAAGCCTATCTCATCGAGGATGGCCGGATCACCAAGCCGGTGAAGGGGGCGACGCTGATCGGCAATGGCCCGGAAATTCTGACGAAAGTATCGATGGTGGGGCACGATCTCACGCTCGATAACGGGATTGGGACGTGCGGGAAGGATGGCCAATCGGTGCCGGTCGGGGTCGGATTACCGACCATCAAGGTGGACGAAATTACAGTCGGTGGTACACAGCGATAACCGGTTTGCCCGCGCCAACTGCGCTTCCTCACAATCGGTCAGGATGTGGTTGACGGATCACTTTTGGGAAGAAGTGTGTGATGCTCGAAAAAATGACTGCCTCAACTAGTGCCAATGGCTATGCTCAGCTGGCAGCCGATGTGTTGGCTCAGGCGAAGGCTTGTGGGGCGACCGAAGCAGATATTGTCGTTGCCGACGGAGAGACCTTCTCGGTTCAGGTACGAGTCGGGACGGTTGACCGACTGACCAAGGCGAGAGAGAAGCGTTTGGGCTTACGCGTCTTCATCGGGAGGCGGTCTGCCACCACATCCACGTCTGACTTTTCACGGGCCTCTCTTGATCGGCTGGTGGCCGACACCTGTACCTTGGCCGGCGCGGTGGTCGAGGATGATGTCTCGGGATTGCCGGATGCTGGTCAGATGGCCACTGAGCAGCCTGATCTTGATCTCTATGATGACACGGTGCTCGATACGGATACCCAGATCGATTGGGCCAAGCGTGGAGAGGCTGCTGCGTTCGCGACAGACTCACGGGTGACGAATTCCGAAGGTGCGGAGTTCGATTCTTCATCGGGCCGAGTCGTGCTGGCCAATAGTCATGGATTTGTGGGGTCGTATAAAAGCTCGAACTTTTCCCTGTCTGTGTCTCCGATTGCGACCGAGTCTGCGACAGGCGGCATGCAGCGGGATGCCTGGTATCAGGTACAACGAAAGTTTGCTCGACTAGCGTCTGCGGAATCGATCGGACAGGAAGCGGCGCGTCGTGCGATTCGCCGATTGGGCGCACGCAAGGTGGCGACGAAACGTGTGCCGGTGGTGTTCGATCAAGAGACAGCCGGGAGCCTTCTGGCAAACCTCTGCAGCGCGGTCTCCGGCTATGGACTCTACAAGCGCGCCTCATTTCTGCTGGATCAACTAGGCCAGACGATCGCTTCGGACCTGATGACCATCTACGACGACGGCCGTATGGTCGGCGGCCTGGGGTCACGTCCGTTCGATGGTGAAGGGTTGGCGACACGCAAGAATACCATCGTCGAGCGAGGGGTATTAAAGAGCTATTTGCTCGATACCTATTCGGGGAAAAAGTTGGGTTTGCCGTCGACGGGCAACGCCTCACGGAGTGTGGGGGAGAGTCCCTCCGTTGGCCCCACCAATTTTTATCTGGTCCCTGGAGTGAAGAGTCAGCAAGAGATTATTGGCTCCATTCAAGAAGGCCTCTTTGTGACGGAGTT
Source organism: Candidatus Nitrospira nitrosa (assembly GCF_001458735.1). Lineage (NCBI taxonomy): Bacteria > Pseudomonadati > Nitrospirota > Nitrospiria > Nitrospirales > Nitrospiraceae > Nitrospira > Candidatus Nitrospira nitrosa. Next base: position 356,544 of record NZ_CZQA01000010.1, on the reverse strand, counting down.
GATTGGGTTCGGCATTAATATGGTGACGGGGGATTACTCGCGAGGAGCCTGCGGTTTCTGGATTGAGAACGGAGAGCTGGCCTACCCGGTTGAAGAAATTACTATCGCGGGAAATTTGAAACACATGTTGAAGGACATCGACGTGGTTGGAAGCGATCTGGTGTTCCGAGGTCGAATCGCCAGCCCGACCGTCAAGATTGCCGAAATGATGGTGGCTGGTAATTGATGAAGTGCTGAGTATTCATTTCTCTCTTTCCTCGATGACTCGCCACTAACACAGAACTCAGCACTTGCGGAAGCGCAGAGGTAGCTCATGGTGGCATCGATTCGAGAGACAACCGCTCAGTATCAAAGTGGAAATGTGGGCATGAAGGCCTTTGTGGCAGCTCCGCAGACGAAGGACCAGCGTCCGGCTATTCTCATTGTCCAAGAATGGTGGGGACTCACGGAGTACATCAAAGATATCGCAAGACGTTATGCCGCGGAAGGCTATGTGGCGATTGCTCCGGACCTCTATTCACGTCTTGGGCATGCGTTGCCCACGGATGCCGGTGAAGCCGGGAAACTCATGAACGCCCTGAAACAGGAAGACGGTCTTACTGATCTGAATGCCACGGTGGCCTATCTGAAGTCAGTTCCAGAGGTCGACGCAACGAGGATTGGTGTTACAGGGTTTTGCATGGGTGGTTCTTATGCCCTCATGTTGCCTTGTGTGAGTTCAGAGATTAAAGCAGCGGTTCCGTTCTATGGTCAGGTGCCGAATCCCGATACACCCATTCAGAAGCTGGCCTGCCCCGTACTGTATCTCTATGGTGAGGACGACGGTTGGATTACGAAAGTGGACGTCCAGCGGTTAGTAGCGGCCTTGAAAAAATACAACAAGACCGGTGAGATCAAGACTTATCCCGGGGCTCCCCATGCATTCTTCCGAGATACGGACCCAACCGTGTATCGGCCGGAAGCGGCTCAAGACGCATGGGCGAGAACCAAGGCCTTCTTTAAACAACACCTCGGCTAAATCCTTGTTGAGTATGGATGCCGGAACGTCGCACCGAGGGGGAATTATTTCAGATGAAGAGGGGACACGTGATGAGATCACTCTGGACTAGCGCACTGTTGGCACTCGCGCTGATTCCCGGAATCAGTACGGCTGCGGAATTTCGCCTCACGAGTCCGACCATTAAGCCCGCCAGCACGATCAGTCAGAACCATGTCTTCGACGGATTTGGCTGTACCGGAAACAATGTGTCTCCTGAGCTGCGCTGGGCGAACGCTCCGAAGGGAACCAAGAGTTTTGCGGTGACCATGTATGACCCCGATGCACCGACTGGTAGCGGATGGTGGCATTGGGTCATGTTCAATATTCCTGAGGACATTTCGGCATTGGCTGCGGATGCGGGAAGACCTGGTGGGCCTGGTGCGCCACAAGGCAGTGTCCAAAGCATGACGGATTTCGGCGAACCGGGGTACGGGGGGCCCTGTCCGCCTGTAGGCCACAAACCACATCGCTATATCTTCACGATCTACGCGTTGAAGGTGGAACAGTTTTCGTTGAAGCCTGCAACTCCCGCCGCCATGGTCGGGTTCTATCTTAACCAGAATACTTTGGCCAAGGCCTCGCTCACCGGCTTGTATAGCCGCAAGTAACCCGGAGTTGGAATACACGCCATGCCACTTGATGCCGTTCTCGGAAAACAGATGCTGCAGCTGATTACGTCGCGCTACGACGATCGGCATTGGAGAAAGCGCATTGAAAAGACCTTAAGCTTACCGCAGTCCGGTGTGACAGATCCCGTCCAGCAGCAGATCTTCATGTATCTAAAGCATGACCTCAAAGCGTATAAATCCAGAAGGGCCGATCCGGACTCCTGGATCATCGGTGGATATGCGACGAAGGAAGTCATCAATCGAGCCAAGTTCCAACCGCAGCTTGTCGGCGCTTCCCTCAAGCAAGAGGATGTCGCGTTTCTGGGAACGGATCCAGGAGAGGACGTGACAGAAGCCTGGTGGGATGAGATGTTAGTGCAGTGGTTCGATGTGCCGGAAGAAGAGAAGCCTGCAGAAGATAACGAAGACAGTCAGCCTGCCGATTCAGAATCCTCATCCACAATCCAATCCAAAGCGTAGATTTATATCTCGAATGTCCGGACGATGATGTAGTGCTGCGCCCATAGTAAGCGGCGATTTTATCTGAGGTTTGCCCCCTTCATAGCCTTTCGCTATTCTGCGCTGTCATGGACATCGATGCCATTCGTAGTAAATCCATTCGAAAAGGTAACTTTTTTGTCACGGATCACACGATTACTGAAGGTTTCAAGGACGGGATCAGTGTGGCTGACATGGTTCATGCAATTCAGGGGGGCACTCTTCTACGCCAACACCGGACCAATCAACCAGCGAAGTAAATTTTGTAAACTGTGGGATCATATTGACGGGATCAACCAGCATGAACTCGCGGGCGCCCAGAATCGTGGGATCAAACTCGGAATAGGCGAGCCACGGACGTTCGCCATTATCACCTGTGGACACCTGCACCCATTTCATCGGAGCACTCCCATCGCGTTTCGACAGGAGCACACACCATTGTGGTCGTAAGACCTTCGCAAGACGATGTTCTCTGGGTTGAAACTCCTCGGCATAAGAGGTGTGGGCAATCTCCCAGCAAAACTGACAGAGGATACTATACATCCATCGCCGTTCTTCATCCGTGACGGCTAAGTCGTAAAACCGTTGAGCCCATCCGAACCACTCTTCGGCATACACCGTCCTCATGAGATCCCTCGGCCCCTCTTGCTCAGTTGCGCCGACAAAATCGCTGCTGTTTGGATGGAGCGTTTGACTCATCCGATGGCCTCGCTCAGCTCGCTCGGGCCAGTACCACTTCTGGTCGGTGAGCAGGCCTTGTGGTTGACGTAGGAGATCAAGCTCATTCGACTACAGAATGTGTTTCAGGATTGGAGCTGTCTTGGGAAGCAGTCATCAAGATACTCCCCGTCTGAGGTTTGTTATACGAGCGATCTTTTGGGTAATTGCTGGAGGATGCTGCCACAGTGTGAGCGATGGTGTCGAGAAAGAAAACGGCGGTGAAAGAGTGCCGGTCCCATCTGGGAAACAAGTGCAGTGGATCCACGCCTCAGAATGGGCTTGGGTATGGAGGCCAGCCTGGTGGGTATGAGAGCGTGGCATTGTGAGGATTGTCCGGACGTGTGTCGTGATGATGTCAGTGGATAGGAAAGAGCGTTCGCGAAGAGCATATTGGCTTTTGGCTGTCAACCGCTCGGCTCTTCAGGGAAGACTTGTTCAGGAGTATAGTGTCATCCCAATATCAATCAACCGTATTGACTCAGAAACGTTCAAAGGAGATTGTCGTGATGCGACAGTGGGGAATAATTCTGGCTATCGTTGTGCTGCTGCCCGCGCTTGTGGCCATGCGGCCTATGGATGAGGCCTTGCTAGAGGCCACGTGGCTCGGTAATCGCGCACAGGTGCAGGCGCTGCTTCATGAGGGGGCAGATGTGCGGGTCGCGGATGAGAACGGCGACACCCCGCTCCACCGCGCAGCCAGGAAGGGCCATCATGAGATCGTTGCACTTCTGCTTGAGCATGGAGCGGTCGTAGATCAAACCGATCTGAATGGATGGACTCCGCTCTTTGACGCAGCCAGGAACGGTCATCGTGAGATCGTCGCACTTCTATGGGCTCATGGTGCCGTCGTGAACCGGGCTGATGTGAATGGCTGGACGCCACTCTTCGGGGCAACCATGAAGGGTCATCGGGATGTCGTGACACTGCTTCTGGAGCAATGGGCAGCGGTGAACCAGGCAGACATCAAGACTGGTTGGACCCCACTGTATCTTGCCATGATGCAGAACGATTCAGAGATGGCGGCCCTTCTCTTGGAACACGGAGCAGCCGTTAATCAAGGACCCATGGAGGGTGATCCCCCGCTGTTTCTGGCAATCCGGAAGAGCCACCCTGAGATGGTGGCGCTGCTGCTGAAGCACGGCGCAGCGGTGAACCAGGCAGCCCGTCTGGGCTGGCCTCCGCTCTACATTGCGGCGCAGCAGGGCCATCAGGATATCGTGGCACTCCTGCTGGAGCGTGGTGCGGCGGTGAATCAGGCCGATGGATGGGGGTGGACCCCACTCCACGTGGCAACAGAGAAGGGTCATCACGAGGTGGTGGCAACTCTGTTAAAGAGGGGGGCGGAAGTGGACTTCACCACTAAAGAGGGTGAGTCACCGCTCCATATTGCAGCATTGGCCGGCCAGCGAGACATTGTTGAAGACTTGCTCAAGCACGGCGCAAGCAAGACCATGAGCACGAACAACGGAAGCCGCCCTGTGGACCTCGCCCGTTCCAAAAAACACGCTGATCTTATCCCATTATTGGAGCCGTAGGGAGCTGAGTATCCACTATGAGTGTCACTATTACGCGCAACGGCGTCCCTTCTGTTGTGTTGTTGAGAATGGAGCAGTCTGAGGGGTTTGTGGATACGGTCGAAATTCTGAGCGATCAGAAGTCAATGTATTCGCTGCGTCGATCTTTGAAGTGGACTGAGAGAGGGCAGTGGGTCAGCCACCGCTCGGTGTTTGGTTGAGCGAGTTGAAACAGAAATGCTATCCGAACAAATCCATCTGTGCCGGCTGAGGCGATTCGATATTCAGGACTGGGGCGGCTGGGGTTTGGGCTGTGCTGGTTGGTTCGGCTGGTTTCGTGTTCTTGTCGAGGAATTCTTTAAGTTTCTTAAAATCTTCCTTCAACGTTGGGAGCAAGTTCCCCTGGTGCAGGGCCGCAGCAGGATGCAGTAGCGGGAAGAGTACGAAGTCTTTCAGGTGGAAGGCTTGTGCCTTCACTTTCGTGATGCCAACCTTGCGTTCCAACAGCGTCTGCGTGGCCCAGTTGCCAAGCGTACAGACCAGTTTCGGCTGGATCAACTTGATCTGCTGTAGCAAGAACGGTTTGCAGGTCTCCACTTCGTCTGGCTCTGGGTCACGATTGTTTGGTGGCCGGCACTTGATGACGTTTGCAATGTAGATCTGATCACGCGACAGACCAGCCGAGGCCAGGAGATCATTCAACAGTTTCCCCGCAGCACCGACGAACGGCTCGCCTTTCTGATCTTCGTTGAATCCTGGCGCTTCTCCCACGAACATAATGCTGGCCTGGGGATTTCCCACGCCGAAGACAACTTGGCTGCGCCCTAGCGTGGCGAGTTTACACCGCTCGCAGTTCACGAGCGATTGCGCGAGTTCTTGGAGTGGAGTGAATGTCATGAATGAAGCAAGCCAAAGAAATCGTGGCGGTATCTTAGAAATGGACGAGCCGGTATGTCAATGAAGATCATGAGAGTTTTTTTGGGAAATCTGCATGCTGGCCGAGGTGAACTAATTCAACTGGTAGCCCTTTGCCGCAAGGCAGGTGTCCCGCATGGCGTTGATGGTTGAAAGACCATGCAACGCCCGGGCATGATCGGCCGGACTCTGGGCACCGCCGCTGAACGGGAAAGGCGAGCTCTGGCTATAGAAATGCTGTTCGTTTGCTAATCTCGCCTTATACTCGCACTCCATATAATCCCGCTCCACATCGTAACGGCTGTATCCGGCTGGGTGGCCCCCACGCTCAAACGGATTGGGTGTGCAGCCTTCGACTGTCGCTATGAGCAGGAGTGCGAGAAGTGTGATCCATCCAGTCATTGGGTACTCGTACCATTCAGGCAGTCATAGGTCAAGATTGGTGTCCGGTAACGATGTCGGCGCAGCGGCGGGCGCTGACAAGGGCGCTCTCAATGTTCGGGGGCCAGTTCGTGTCGGTCCAGGCTCCGGCGACCAATAGATTTGGGACGGGGCTTTGTTGAAGCGGACGGAGTCGGGCGGCTCCCGGTGCAAGCAGCAGCGCGGCGTGGTCATCTCGAAAGACCTGGCGGGATGTGATGTCGCTCAGAGACAGGTCAGGAAACACGGTGGTGATCTTGGCTTGCGCGACGTTGACCACCTGATCCTCGCCTAATTCCATCAGCGAGCTCTCGGTTTCTGCCAGACGCACGACGACTTCACGTGTACCAATAGGAGATCTCGTGAGGTGATGGAACGGCTTGCTGTCGAGCAGGAGCAGTCGCGGCTGCTGGTTAGTGGATTGAATGGTTAGCTGCACCACGATCTCACTGAGGCTTTGGAGTTCCGTCAGATGGGCAAAGTAGGCATAGCGAGTAAGAAACCGTTCGGGAAGCAGGCGGAGGAGGGCCTGATATGAGAGGGCGCTGATGTACCAGCCGGCTTGCAAGGCTGTGCCGTTGGGGAGTCGAATGTCTTGTATCCCCTCTTGTCCAAATCGGATGTGCGGCGGTTCTGCAAGGGGGATGAACCGAACGGTGTCTCCGTGAAGTACTTCTTTGAACGGGGTGAGCAATCGCTGATCAATGGTTCCCGGCCGGTATGTGAGCCTGGCGTCGGACGCCTCACGCAGGAACACGGTTGACAGGATGTGCACAAAGGTTGCTGCGGACAGACGGGGCAGTGCGTTGCCTGTCAACCACTGAGCGAGTGGGGCCCAAATCCGTTCCCTGGCTTCTGTGCTTTGGCCGGTGGCATTGAGCCACTCATCTGCTGTGCGATTCTCTAAATCTGCCGGAAGGGTTTCGGCCTGTTCCCAAATCTGCTCAACATGGGAGAACAGTCTCCAACGGTCCTGCCAGGATAGGCCATGGAAATTGAAGACACTCATCATCCAGTGCAAGGTGCCCGGCAGTCTGGCAGACTGATAGGGCATGGTCTGTCCAGTGGGGAGTCGAAATTCGAGAGGAATGGTCTGGTCAGAGCTTGGGTGTTGCGCGTGGGCGAGTTTCTCGAGTGCCCGCTTTGTCTCATGATGGCATCCAAGGGTGATTGATGTGGGATCGGACGGGTTGGTCCGGAATCCATCAAGCCAGTCTGAGTACTCGAGGAGGGTGACCTGGTAGCCTTGTTGGTGGAGCTGATAGGCTGTTGCCAAGCCGGCCAGGCCGGCACCCACAATCAAAACGGTTTGTGGGGACGGTGCAGTCACGAGAATCGTGAGCGGAGCCACACCCCTAGGGCGATCATCACCCGTTGCGTGGTGGTGAGGCTGATCCGGGGCCCGAACACCTGATAGTTCGACCGTTCAATCCGTTCCAGGATCCGGCTATAGATCCCGTGCATGATTTCTGCCACCGTGAGCGCACGTCGTTCACCTGAGGAGAGGCCCGCCAGGGCCGCTTCGGCTCGCTTATAGTAGTGATGGGCTTGGGATGCTTCATATTCCATCAAGACGCGGAACTCAGGAGAATAACTCTGGTTGAGCAGCGCCTTCTCCGGATAGTTCCACTTTCGCAAGTCGTCCAACGGGAGATAGATCCGTCCCTCCTTGGCATCGGCTCCCACATCACGTAGGATGTTCGTCAGCTGGAACGCCATGCCCAGAGCGACCGCATAGTCTTGTGCGCGTGCGGATGTGACGCCAAAGATATGGAGGCAGATGAGTCCGACGACAGATGCCACACGGTAGCAATAGAGCGACAACTCATCGAACGTGACATATCGGTTATTGAAGAGATCCATCTCGACGCCCTTGATCAGCTCCTCAAAGTAGGCCTTCGGAATACTCAACGCTTTTACATGGTGCGCGAGGCTCACCATGATGGGAGTCGTCGGTGTTCCGGAATACACGGCATCCAGTTCTTCACGCCAGTGCTTCAGATCGTCCTTGGGATTGCTGCCGGCAGCGGGTTCATCGACGGCGCTGTCGACCGCCTTGCAGAAGGCATAGACTGTGTACATGGCATCGCGTTTGGCTTTTGGAAGAAACAGGAACGAATAGTAGAAATTGCTGCCGCTTTTCTTGGTGTAGGCGGTGCAATAGGCTTGAGCGTCCGAAGCCTTCATGAAGCACAGTCTCCAGCTAGTACGGATGGTTCACATTTGATCGCCCGAGAGCAATCGAGCGGGTAATCCTGATTCGGGTGGAGAATGTCGGCCAAGAGCTCCACCCCATCAATGAGTCGAGGGCCGGGACGGCTGAAATAGGAGCCGGCATCCACAAGATACATGTCTGACCAGGATGCCTGTGCCCGTTGCCATGCCGCTTGAATAGATCCGGCCTGTCGCAATTCGTTGAGCGTTCGATCAACCGAGTACCCACAGGGCATCACGATGACCACATCAGGCTGTGCGGTCGCTACCTCATCCCATGTCGTCTGGTACGAGGGGCTGTTCTTGGAGCCCAGCACGTTGTAGCCCCCGGCTAAGTCTACCATTTCCGGGACCCAATGGCCGGCGACATACAGAGGATCGAGCCATTCAAGACATACCACCCGCGGACGGACGGCCACTTTCTCCGTCCGGAGGCGGACCCTCTCCAATCGATCTCGGAGCGTGGCTACAAGGGCTTCTCCTTTTGGAACGGCACCAACGGCGTCGGCAATCCGCTCGATGTCATGAATCATATCTTCTAGGGTCGTTGGACTAAGAATCAGCAGCTCTGGGTGGCGTTGAAGCAATTGCATGGCCCTGGTGAGTTGGTCTGGGGTCACTGAGCAGACGTGACAGAGGTCCTGCGTCAGGATGAGATCGGGCCGAGCCTGCAGAAAGGCCTCTTCTCGTAGCTGGTAGAGTTGGTGTCCTGTTCGAACCAAATCTTTGACTCGTTGGTCGACTCCACTGCTGGTGCTGTGCTCTGCGTCGACCAGTGATTGAATCATGACTGGGACCCGGTGAATCGAAGGGGGAAAGTCACATTCATGGCTGATGCCGACGAGCTGGTCCTCCAAGCCGAGCGCGACGATCACCTCTGTTGCACCTGGGATGAGTGAGCAAATTCGCATAATGATGCTGAGCCTAGGTCGGCCACAATCGTGCGCGTATCTCGTCCAGGCGCGTTTCGCTCAAGCTCATCGTGATGGCATCAGCTTCGTGGAGCTCTTGCGCGGTGTGGGTGTTGGCAACGGCTAACACTCGCATGCCCGCAGCTTTTGCGGCGCGAATACCCGGCCGAGAATCTTCAATGACTAGGCACGAGCTGGTTGGTATCGCGGACGTCGACTGCTGGCGGTTCAACCCGGCCAGGGCCTGAAGAAACGGTTCCGGATGGGGCTTGCCATTCGCCACGTCCTCGGCGCTTGTGATGTGACCAAACGCCTTACGAAGGCCGATCTGCTCGAGCACGAGTTCGATTTCTGGTCGTAGCGCACCGGAGGCAATGGCGAGTGGATAGATGGCCGCCGCGTCTTCAATGAACGCTCTCACACCGGGAAAGATAACGAGATGTTCTTTGATCGAGGCCATATAAGCGATGGCTTTCTTGGCCATCAGGTCTTGGACCAGCGAGCTTGAAACGGGACGGTGATTGATTCGAAGTGCTTCCAGGATGCATCCCCGATCATCAAACCCAAGATAGTCGGTGTAATAGTCTTTCTCGGTCAAGGTGATCTGGATTTCGGCCAGTGTCCGGCGGAGGCCTTCAAAGTGGAGGGGTTCGGTGTCGGCGATCACACCGTCAAAGTCAAAGATCACAGCGCGCATGGAGTCCTACCAGTTGTGATGTCGTCTTTACGAAAGTGGACGGGCGGCATTATAGCACAGCGGGAGGGTAGTGGTAGGATTACCTACCCTCCCGCGGGAGATGAGCGGTGGACGATCAGGGTTTCAGTTTGAGCTGCTGTTCAGCCAGCCATCCCTTGGTGCCGAAGTCGGAGCGGATGGAGTAGACCCAGCCATTTCCTTGGAGTTCGCCGTCAAGAATCGTGAAGGCGGTTCCTGGGGGAATGCTCGGCCCTGGCTTTGTCCCTTCGGCGTCTTGATGAAGCTGCACCTTCTGACCGGGCATGGCCGGATTCGGCATGACGCTGACTCGTTGCCCCTCACTAAAGAGTGGGGCCGGGGTTGCGACAACCGGTGCGGCCGGAGTCGGTGCTGGCGTTGAAGCCGTCGGCATCGGTGGTGCAGCCGGCGGTGTGGGAACCGGTGCCGGAGCCGGCATTGCGGCTTGCGGTGCCTCAACCGGTGCAATAGCTGGGTCTGGTGGCGGTGTCACGGCTTTCGGCGGTGCCGCTGGGGGAACAGGGACCGGAGTCGGGGGGACCGGCTTTCGAGCGATCGGTGGTTGAGGTTGTTGGGCTGGTGCATCGCCGAGGAGCGGGCCAAGATACTCCATGATCAGGTCCGGCTCCATCGCAAGATAGGCGCCGCCACCGAGGAGGAGAACCAATAGCACCAGCAAGAGCGGACGCTTGTTCGATTGCTTGGGTGGCTTCACGGGTGACGGTGATCGAACGGTGGTCGTCTGCTCCAATTCCTCTTCGGTGAATTCGAGATCCGGTTCAGGTTGACGTGCGAAGAACAGGCTCCACGTGAGAGGATTGTCGGCAAACGACGGACCTCCAGCAGTAGCAAACATCGAGCACCTCCCTCTAGCAGACGGCATCGTCATCTCTTGAAAAGTACTTATCATCAAGCGCGTAGACTGTCAATTTTGTGTGAAGATTCAGCAGGATCTCGTTAACAGGATTGCACATGGGAACAGGAGAGCACCTGATGTTCTCGGCTCCCGGCCCGATACACTGTCACGCCTTTGCAGCCAAGTTCATAGGCCAGTGTGAAGGCAGCGGCAACATCCACGGTTGTCGCGGACGGAGGGAGATTGATCGTTTTGGATACCCCGCTGTCGCTGTGTCGTTGAAAGACGGCCTGCATCCGGACATGCTGTGCCGGAGCGATATCGTGTGCAGTCACAAACAGCCGGCGAAGATCATCTGGAATCTGAGACAGATGTTGAATCGATTCGTGCCGACCGATCTCTTCACGTAACTCACAGAGGGGGAGGGCTCTGGCCCGAGCTCGGCGAAGGAACTCCGGATGAAGACGTTGGAGCCGGATGTCTTCCATGATCGTATGGGCGACACTGACCCCGTAGAGCGGTTCAATTCCAGCGGAACAATCAGCCAGAATACTGATGGTCCCGGTTGGGGCGATGGTCGTAACCGTTGCATTCCGCCGGGGCGGACCCTCGGCTTCCAGCGGACTGCCCTTGTAGGCAGGGAACGGTCCTCGTTCCTGTGCCAGACGATGCGAGGCTTCGTAGGCCTGTCGGCGAACAAATCCCATCAACTGATCCGCGATGTGCAAGGCGTCATCGGAATCGTAAGGAATGTCCAGCTGAATGAGAAGATCAGCAAACCCCATGATGCCCAACCCGATCTTTCTGGTGCGTTTCGTCCGGGCTTCGATCGATGCCAACGGGAAACGGGTTCGATCGAGTACATTGTCGAGAAAGCGAACCGCCACCGGAATGAGGTTGCCGAGTCGTTCGTAGTCGATGCTGCTCGTACCTCGATGCGTGGTGAGGCATCGGGCGACATTGATCGATCCGAGGGTACATGATTCATAGGCCAAGAGGGGTTGTTCGCCACAAGGGTTCGTGGCTTCGATCGCCCCGAGATGAGGCGTGGGATTCGCCTTATTGATGGTATCAAGAAAGAGGACACCAGGTTCACCTGATCGCCAGGCGGCTTCGACCAGCCGATCAAAGACCATTTTGGCGGGGAGGCGTCGGACTGGTGTGGCGCTCCGTGGGTTGATGAGTGCATACGATCGGTTTTGGTTGACCGCCTTCATAAATCGGTCTGTGAGTCCCACCGAAAGATTGAAGTTTGCCATTTCATGCGGCTGCAGTTTCAGCGCGATAAAATCCAGAATGTCGGGATGGTCGACTCTCAGGATACCCATATTGGCGCCCCGCCTGGTGCCGCCCTGCTTGATGACATCGGTGGATAGATTGAACAGACGCATGAACGAAATGGGGCCTGATGCGAGTCCATTGGTGGTGGCGACTCGGTCGGCATGAGGGCGAATATGGCTGAACGAAAACCCGGTTCCTCCGCCCGATTGATGAATAAGGGCTTGATACTTCACAGTGTCGAAGATCGATTCCAGGGAATCGTCTATCGGCAGCACGAAGCAAGCCGAGAGTTGTTGAAGAGGACGTCCGGCGTTCATCAAGGTCGGTGAATTCGGGAGAAATGTCAGGGATGCCATGGCCTCGTAGAATTGGTTGGCCAGCCGGCGTCTGCGTGCGGGTGGTTCGAGCGAGGCGACATCGTCGGCGACACGGTGAAACAATGCAGAGGGAGACTCGATAACGACGCCCCGTTTGTTCCTGGCCAAGTACCGTTGGCGCAAGACCGTCAGTGCATTGGGAGACAGTGGTGGGGTGTGGTTTCTGATGCCCATTGGGGAGACTGCCTCTATTATAGCCCCTTCCTAGAAGCTGGAACATTGGGCGAGAAGTTAGAAGTTAAATGGGATGAGCCTCTTGCATGTCCCTTGCGCCGGAAGGCAGAATGCGACGGTGAATCATCATGAAATCCTATCGCGAAGAACTCTGGTTTGAGACGAAGACCAGGCGAGCCTACATCAACATCACACCGCAGATTGAAGCCTTGATCCGCAAGAGCGAGGTGCGGGAAGGGCTGGTGTTGGTGAATGCCATGCACATTACGGCGAGCGTGTATATCAATGACGATGAACCGGGTCTTCTGCGGGACTATGATGACTTTCTCGAACGACTCGCTCCTCATGAGGCACGCTATCGACACAATGAAACCGGTGAGGATAATGGGGATGCGCACCTCAAACGGCAGGTGATGGGGCGAGAAGTGCTTGTCGCCATTACAGAGGGCCGGCTCGACTTCGGCCCATGGGAGCAAATCTTTTACGGGGAGTTCGATGGTCGCCGGCGCAAGCGCGTACTCGTCAAAATCATCGGTGAGTAAGGGGCCTTTGTGCATGGCCCTTTCGTCATGCCGACAATGTTGTTCGCGCTTGCACGGGGTACAAAAGTTTGGCAACATGCAGTCTGAGTTATAGGGCCATCGGTCGTGGCTCGTGTCGTAAGGAACAACAATGCTAGCCTGGTCTCGTCCGGACCCACTCACACGTGATCTCATCCATCTCATCAACGCCCGCCGTCATGAGCACGGGGATGCCGATGATGCCATCGATACCCTGCAGGCATTTCTGGAGCAGGGGCGTGAGCATGATCTGCTGACCGTTCTGGCCGCGCTCGATGAAGAAATGGCCGAGTGGCTGTTCGATCTGGTTGCCGAGGCGAGTTGTACGTTGCTCTTGGACGGGCCGCATGATGAAAAGCCGACCTATGCCACGATGGCCGCACTGGCGCTTCCGCTCCAGGCAAATTTGACCTCGCCGCTTAAGCTGAAGATCGATCCGATCGCAACCGCTGATTTGCTGCACAAACATCTGCAGCTTCCTCCAGGCACGGTCGTTCGAGTTGAATCGCGGCTGCTGACCGATGCCACGCTGGAGATGTTGAATCTCCAATTGTTCCATGATCATCTGGTGACGGTCGCTGATTCACGACGAGTCCAGTCCATCGTCGCTCGGTTGCTTCCACCGGTTGAGAACACCGCCTTTCTCTTGTTTGAGATGATGGGGGCCCCGGATCCGGGGTTGCCGGACTCATGGGAAGATCACCAACGCCGTGAGATTCTTGAGGGACTCGTCAAGCAATGTCCGGAGCTCGCCTGCGCACCAGACATGATCGAAGCACCGGTGTATGCCGCCTATGCGATGTTTGATGCCCAAAATGCCGTACGGCTTCACCATCTGGCGGATGAGACTGCTGCGGTGTGGCGGGAGTTGGACCCGCTCGTCAGGTCTCGCACCATCGTGCACCTTCACACGCAATGTGGGAATGGGGTCTACATGCCGGTGTGGACCGACTTGTTCGATCCGGAACTTCCAGAAGAGCATGGTCCGGTCTGGACCTCGCCGGATGTCTGGGTGTTCACGGCGGATCTTCCGATCGAATGGCCGGGAGAAATGCTGACCAACCGTCTTTTAGCCGAGGGCTGTACCAGGTTTGAAAATCATATCGTAGAAGCTCCAGAGAACTAGCTGTCCCCTTCCGGTTTAACTTCTCGAGATTTCTTCAGTGTGTGTAACATCACTCCATGTAATGGGTCTGCGCAAAACGCCTGTTTCGGTGATTTTCGAGCGGCTTTATTTTATTCTCACCTCGATGGTGCAACCAAAACAGACGAACCAATCTGCAAAGGCCACAGCGAGTCTCGTCACGGGAGGTGGGTTGATCCTCGTCTGGGCGATCATCTGGACGAATTTCCCGTCGAAGGACGAGCTCTTGTCCGCTCAATCAACAACAGTATCCGCAGACCGGCCACGCCAAGTTGAGCTCGACCTGACAATCCCCGGCGTACCACGCCGGTCTCTGCAGGGCTCGACAGGAACTGAAGAGTCATCACGTGGCACAGCAGGTAGTGGGAACGTTGCTCTGCAGGACAGTCGTGCGAGACAAATTGCGGAGGTACGGTGCGATGCACACGTGCAGGAATTTTGCCCCGACTCACTCACCGGGGACGAGAGACGACGTTGTGTGACGCAGCGCATGCGACAGTTCGATCAGTCCTGTCAGCAAATCGTCCGACAGCGCATGATGCGGTGGAAAGCTGCCGATGGATATCGGTTGGCTTGTGCGGCAGATGTCAAGCGCATGTGCCAGACCGTAGAGTCGGGGGAGGGCCGCATTCTCGCGTGCTTACAAGAACACGAACAGGATCTCTCGGAAGCCTGCTACCAAAGCCTGCTGAAGGGTCGACCTCATTTCACAAACTGAACACTCCACCCTGCGTGGTATTCTGATGTGAGCCCTGGCGTATACGATGCCGAGGGTTCACGGCTTTCATCTTTATGCCGCCAACCCTTGGGTGCAAGAGCGAAGCGCTGTGGCAAACTCGCCGGCGCTGCGGTAGCGTTGGGCCGGGTCTTTCTGCAACGCGCGATCCATGACGTCCTTGACGGTGGGAGGTAGATCAGGTCTGAGCGCCTTCAGACTCGGATGGGGTGTCTGGGCGATGGCGAATAAGAGCGCGGATACGTTGTCGGCCAGGAACGGAGGCCGACCGGTCAGCAGTTCGAACATGACGACGCCAAGCGAGAAGATATCAGAACGTCCGTCTACCTTTTTCCCTGCGATCTGTTCCGGAGACATGTAGGTGGGCGTACCCATCACGATATTCGTCTGAGTCTTGGCGGACATCGCCATCTTGGCGATACCGAAATCCATGATCTTCACGACTTGTTCCTTGGTCAGCATGATATTGGCCGGTTTGATATCACGATGGACCACGCCTTGTTGGTGAGCATAGTCCATTGCCTCGGCGACGGTGGCCACGATCGAAGTCACATGATCGAACGGCAGCAACTTTGGTTTCCGTGACCACTCCTTGAGCGTCGTCCCTTCGAGCAGTTCCATGGCGATGTATCCAAGAGCCCCCTCTTCCCCTGCATCGAAAATCGTGACGATGTTTGGGTGTGACAACCGACCTGTGGATTCCGCCTCCCGAAAGAATCGTGCCTTTAGTTCCTGGAGTTTATCGGGATCGTCGGTCTCGTCGAGCCGCATGGTTTTGATCGCCACGAATCGCTGAATAGTCGGATCCTTTCCGAGGTACACCACGCCCATTGCTCCACGTCCCAACTCCTTTAAAACTTTATAGCGACCAAGTGTCGAAGGTGAGCCGCCCTGTGTGGTGGGGTGACGAGGTGCGGTGCCCACTTCGCAGGCGTCATCCTCTTCCTGTCCGAGCGCATCGGGTGTTGTGAGGGAGGCTGTATGGTGAGTTGTCTTCGATGGTGTTGCAAAGAATCGGTGGAGCGCATCAACATTGAGCAACCAGGTCGTGGTAATCCAGAGACCGGTGAGAGTGAGGATTGCCGTTTGAGCGATGGCATAGCGTGCTATCCCAAGGCTGTCGATGAGCGAGGGGCCCAGAACTCGAAGGGTTTTGTCCACTGCCATGACGATGAAGAGGGTCGTGACGGGAAGGGTCATCCGTTTAAGGAACGACTGGCCTTGTCCGTCATCCGGCATCGTGTGAACCAGGCGGGCTGATATCAGGAAGAGGGTCACAACTCCGATCGCTTCGATGATCAGGTGAACAGTTTGGGCGCCGTTCAGACCGAAGAGGGTGAGTGGAAACGATTGAGCCGCAGATAGTTTGCTCAATATGGGACCAGCGAAGAGAGCCGCGCAGGTCATCAGAAAATACGGTAGAGCCCAGCGTGACGTAGTGATCATAACCGACGTGTTGAGAGGACAGGCAGAGTCTAGCCGATCTGAGAAGGGAGTCAACGGATTGAAGAAATCATGCGATGGACACGAACCGATCGAAGCCCATCTGGCAGGATGTGGAAAAACCCCGCCAGCGGCGTTCTCGCTTCGCGCAGAGGCTCACCGTACGGCACAGAGTACGATTCGCTTCTCCGCTCGCTGCGGCCTTGCTGGACGGACTTTTTGCGCATCCTGCCAGGCTGTTCAGCGTCGTCTCACGTCTCGATATCTGTGACGGCTACAGAGGTCAAGATGAGTTTGCCCGCAACCTGCTAGACCCGTCCGACAGCGGCCTTCATTTTCGTGAGCAGAGAGGTGGGGACATGCAAAGTGCCCTTGCCGATTCCAACGTCAATGTCGGGTTTCGTGAGACCATGGAAGTCGCTTCCTCCGGTGACCAACAGGCCGAGCTGCTGGGCAAGGCTCAGATACTCGCGCGTTTGACGGGTTGCATGGGTGCTGTAGTAGACCTCCACACCATCGAGTCCAGCAGATTTGAGATCTCGAACCAGTTCGATTAACGAGCGATCAGCGAGTTTGACCCAGGTCGGATGGGCCAAGACGGCCAATCCTCCAGCTGCTTTAATCCATTGAATGGCTTCAGCGGGACTTGGGAGATCGCGAGGCACGTAGGCGGGTTTTCCATCGGCAAGAAAACGATCAAAGGCCTCCTTGGCCGACGAGACCACCTGTTTGTCCATCAAGGCACGAGCGATGTGTGGTCTACCCACTGAGTCACTACCCGCAAGAGCTCGAACTTCGTCGTAGGTGATGTCAATCCCGAGTGCTTGGAGCCGTTCAACGATTTGTGGATTGCGCCGGTGTCGACTGTCACGCAAGGTTTTGAATCGTTCATTGAGGGCAGTATCTTGCCAGTCAAGAAAGTAGCCAAGAATATGCAACTCTGATCGGTCACTGATGGAGCTCACTTCGACACCTGGGATGACTTCAATTCCACAGTGTTCCCCCGCCGTGACTGCCTCGGCCACACCGGTCATGATGTCGTGATCTGTGATAGCGAGGGCCGTCACACCGGCTTGATGCGCGAGGCGGACGACCTCTGCGGGCGTACAGCTTCCGTCAGAGTGGGTTGTATGAAGATGAAGGTCCAAGCGGCTCATACTAAAGTTCCAGGGGTGAAAGGTTTTTGTGCCACGAGTTGCGCCGTGTAGGCCAAATCTCCGTCTCGAGCCCCTTCATGTAATCCTTCATCATAGTGAAGGACACGAAGTCCGGCGGTAAGGCCCAATAGCTCCCCATGGCTCAGGCAGAACTCCCGACGCCGTGGATGCTGGTAATGGAGGTGCTGATCGATGAGAAAGGTCTCATAGACCAACAGTCCACCAGGTTTCAGTGCGCGAATGAGATGTGGAAAGAGCGGTCGATGCAGATACAAGAAGACGAGGATAGCGTCATGTCGTTCCTCCCCAAGATCCGGCGGATGCGGGGATTCCAAGTCCAGTGCTTGCGTCGTGACGCCGGCGAGCTGTCTCGATCGCGCGTCGGTCAACAGTTGTGCGAGCGCTTGCTCATCTCGGTCGATGGCCTCGACCTGGTACCCGAGAGATGAGAGAAACAACGTGTGTCGTCCTCTTCCCGAGGCGACGTCGAGGACCAACCCCTTGGGGAGGCGATCCAACTGCTGTACGAGAAACCTCGATGGGTATGGATCTGCGCGGAGCAACAGTTGGGCAAACCTGGTTCGCTCAATGGTAATGCCGACTGATGAGGTGATATGGACGAGTGGCGGATGCAATTTGCGCAACCAGAGCTTGATCCGATCAACAGGGAATTCGGCAAAGATAACAGCCATGAACTGTTCGGCGAATGACTCTAGAAGTTGCGCCTCTCGGCCGGTTCCGATTTCGACGATACGGCTGACCACGGCCGCGTAGTCGATGGTGTGGCGTAGATCGTCAGAAATCCCCGCATGATCCATCCGGCAATCCAACTCCAGATCGACGGCGAGGGCTTGCGGGCGCGCGCGTTCTTCAGGTGTCATGCCGCAACGACCACGAAATTCCAATCGTTCGATGCAGATCTGGTTGGTCATGAGGGCATTGTCGAAGATCCTCTTTTGACCTGTCAAGTCAGTGGGAGGGAAAGTGAGAGGGAGGGGCAATGGCGAGGATAGAGGCTGTCGGTCGGGTTAGACAAAATAACGGCTGGTATCGAATTTGTGCTCGGTGTTGTCGACCAACCGGATAATGCTGTATCGGTAGTTGCCGGTCTCGTCTTTCTCGGTCAGGTCCAGCTCGGGGCCGTTGTCGATGGGATTGCCCTGTGCATCAGTGATAATTTTGACAATCGGCCGCTCGCTCTCGGTTTTATCGACGGCTGGCTTGAGCACGACGGCGAATTCGTCCGAGTCCAAGACGACCAGGCTGCCGATTGGAATGATGCCCACGCAGGTCACAAATAGCTTGAGAAGACTGGAGTCGAAGCTCTTGCCGGATTTGGCAAGCATCATGGTGAGGACCTTCGCGGGAGACATGGGCTCACGGCGGTAGACACGAGACGATGTCATGGCATCGTAGCAATCCGCGATCGTCAGAATGCGGCCGGTGAGTGACAGCTTCCACGGTAGTTTCAACTTTGGATAGCCGGAGTAGTCCAGATTCATATGGTGTTCAAACGATGCGGCGACCATGCGCGCCGGCAGGTTGGTGATGCCGCGCAACTGTGTGAGTGTCAAGACTCCCTCCGTCGGATGGTTTCGCATCATGGTCCAGTCGTCTTCCGTAAACTCTCCAGGCTTATTCAGTACCTCAAGCGGAATGGAGGCCTTGCCCATGTCATGGAAGAGTGCGGCCAATCCGAGGTCGGCTAGCTCGACCTTTGGGTAGCCGGCTCGATTGGCGAGCGCGATGGAGAGGAGCGCGACGTTGACGGAATGGTTATGGGTATATTGATCGTGGCAACGCAAGGTCGTGAGACCCAGCAAGATCGGCTCGTCTTGCATCATGAGATCAACGATATTTTGAATGGCACGCTTGGCATGTTTAAAACTCAAGGCCTTACCGTCGCTGGAGGCTTGCGTCAGGTTTCCGACGGCTTCAGCGGCTTTCCCATAGGCCGATTTTGATTGGGCCTTATGTCGAGCTTTGGCATTTCCGCCTCCGAGGAGATCCTCGCTGAGAGTGAGAGACCGAGGATCTTTGAGGGTGACAGCTGTGACTGCCAGTTTGCTCAACGTCTGCCTGAAGTCTTCGATTGATTTGGTTGCGGGGTCGAGTGTGACAAACAGATGGGCGAACTCTCGAATTTCTTTCGATGTGACTGATGACTCGAAGGTGATCCCTCCGATACCCCACTTCTTCCATGCATCGATGATACTTGAGACAACCAGCATCTGCTGTGCGGTCACTTTGAGATAGTGCTCGCCCAGAAAGAGAAAATCATCTTGCAACCACACAGTGACTGGTTGATCGTGGGCCAAGGTTTGAATGAGTGTCAACATGGTCTCGACCGGTTTGTCGAGTGCAGCATTCTCGCGGCCATGGATCTTGGAGGTCTTGATCAGGGTATTCAGCTGAGTGATGAGTTGGAATCCCAACATCACCAGTTGCTGGTCGAGAATATCGTCGGCCTCCGACCCGTGGCCAATTTTCCGTGAAAGCGATGTTTCGTGTGTCAGGATCGGCTGAAGGCCTTCTATGCGCGAGGGCTTTTGCAGAAGTTTGAACGGACGTTCGTTCACGGGCGAGCCTCTTGGGAGAAGGTGTCAGTAGAAGGAGCTCCACGCTGGAGACGTTGTGCTTGTGTCAGTGCAGCGGCACAGGCTTGACGAACTACCGTGGAGCCTTTTTGAGCACCGATGGACAGTGCGTCCATTGCCGCGGGAGTGGCGAGTTTGCCAAGCATTTCAGCACCCAGGACCGCCAATTCTTCTTTCTTTTTACGGTTTCTCCACGCCCATCCGGTCATGAGTTTTTGCCAATAAGGGATCGCCTCATCCCCGCAAGTGGCACGGATGGCCTGAAACACCGCACGACGCTCACTGAGAGGACGGTCCACGAACTGATCCTCTGAGAGGAGAGGAGACCACAGGGCAAACGGAACCGTGTATTGGCCAGACATCAATGGTTTCAGTGCTGCAAACCGGACGCTTTCATCCGTATCATCCATGAGTGAGACGAGTTTGGTGCCGTTTCCGTTTGGACGGAACAGGCTGATGGCGCGGATGACGTCCCGTCGGACATGGGCATCGGGGTACCGAATCACCTTTTCGATCGATTCGATGAATTTGGGGTTGTTCCATTTGATCAGGATTGCCAGCAGATGGCGGACATAGGCTGGTCGACGATCGAAGAGGCCCCTGACCACGGAGTCGGGGTGATCCTTGGCCAACACCGCTAAGGCATCGGCTACGATGGCCTGGTGAGCCGGCACCGTGAGCTTCCCAAGCATCGAGCAGAGCGCCGGGACGGCATCTGGTGTCATCAACAGCAGAACCGTAGACAGCCCTTCGACATTCGCATTGGGAGTGCGATTCAGGTAATTCTCAATTGTCTTGACCCGTTCTGCACGACTCAGCCCACTAAGGACAGACGCCAGCTGTTGTTTGTGTTCATCACCGAGATCCGGTCGAACGGTGTCGGTTTCATGTAGCAGGCTCAAGACACTTTCGAGGACCGTCCACTTTCCCTCCTGTAGCAGTGAGTCGACGATAGTGCTCCAGAGGCTAAAGAGCTTCGTCAATAGCTTCGAGGATTGTTCCGACGCCAGGATGGCCGTCAGCATGTCCAAAATGTACATGAGCGCATCTTGTTTTCGCTCGCTCTCAATTTCTTTTGCCAGAGTGGCGAGTTCTTCTTCGGTAACCTCAAAGCCGGTCAGACCGGACTGAAACCGATTCGTAGCATTGCCGCCGCTCGTGCCATCGCTTCCCGCTCGCTTTTTGCGGTTGACTTCCTGGTCCAACAACGCTCGGAGTGTCGTATCCGAGGAGCTGATCTTCCCATCCAGCCGGAAAAAGCCGTCATTGGCCTTCGAGAGTTCTTCAGCCGTTGCGACGGTGATGGTTGACAGATTTTTTGACCACAGGCGAGTGACGATGTCGTCATCGTCCTCGTCGGTCGTCTCGATCTCTTTCCAGAGAGCGGATAAGAAAAAGGAGAGGTCCTCTTCAGTGAGACCTTGATAGAGGACCAGTTCTCGAATACCGTCGGCATACAGTTTGAACGCAAGACTCTCGCCTCCGCCCTCCGATGCCGATTCGTAGACGACATAGTCTTTGCAAGACAATTCAGACCGCTGAACCAAAATGGCCAGCTTTGCGTAGGTTGACAGGTGCGCAGTGAGTTCTTCAAACAGCTGATGCGAGAACTTCTGAGCGACTGGGTTGGCGGAACCGTAGGTTCGATTCGACTTTGCAGTTTTGTCCAATAGCTTCAGGACACGCTTGATTGAGACGATCTCCGGATCTTCCGCGCCTCGTGCTGCAACGGCAGCCGCGAGCATCTCCTGCGCCGACGTGACGTTTATGGACATAAGAGTAAGACCTACCGAGAGATCCAATATTCGTCAAGGAAATCACCATTCTTCGCTGTTGAGGGTGCGGAAGGGCTGCAGCATGAGCGGCTTGTATGACATCAGAGGCATCGGTAGAATCGACGTACGCGATGAGCCGATCACCTCTCATGATCTGTTTTGGGGATAGTCTAACGGCGGGATTCCAGTCACCGACAAGGGAGAATCCGACCGGACGAGAGACTCCGTACGGACAGTTCCTCCAGTTGTATCTGGATGATGCGGTAGAGATTCGCGTCAGCGGGGTTTGTGGTGAGCTGACAGGAGAGATGGTTGCCCGATTTGGGCGAGACGTCCTCGATCACAAGCCGAAGTATGTGACTATCCTCGGCGGAACAAATGATCTCGGTTGGCAAGCGTCACCGCAAGACATCATCCATAATCTCATCACGATGTATGAGCAAGTTTTGGGAATGGGGAGCTTGCCGATTCCCGTGACGGTTCCCTCCATTCGCGTGGAAGGTGCGGCGGAGAGCCGGGAAGGACAGGCGTGGGTCGCCGAGCACCTGGCTCGTCGAAGCCAGTTGAATCGACTGATCCGGGAGTATGCCGATTTGAAACGACTTGCCTACGTTGATTTATTCGCTGCGACGGCTGAGCTAGAGAGTGGCCAACTGGCAGTAAACTATTCAAACGACGGCATTCACCTGACCACCGCAGGCTATCGGCTCTTTGCTGAGCGAGTCGCCCTGGTTTTACAACCGCTCTTGGAACAGGGCCGCCGATGACGAGATCTACGCTCCAGGCCGTCACTGATCGAGACTTTGCCCGAGTGGTTGAAGCCAGCTCCGTACCGGTGCTGGTCGAGTTCTGGAAACCTGCGTGTGGTCATTGCCGAGCGTTGATGAAAGAATTGGAGCAATTACAGGAAGAATTGGAGGAGCAGGTAGCTATCCTGACGATGAACGTTGAGGAACAGTTTCAGATTGCCGCCGAGTTAGAAATTGCGTCGCTCCCAGCGCTGGCGCTCTACAAGAACGGTGAGTTGGTGACCTTCATCGGAGGGCTTGGGAAAAAGGAGGCCATACGGACGAAGATTGAAACCGCTTTGTCCGGCTGATTCCGCTGTTTATCGGGCTTCTTACAGCACCCGCCAGGTGCGGCCGTCGTTTTGGATCAGGCGATCGGCTTCAACAGGCCCCCAGCTGCCGGCTTGGTATTCAGGGAGCCAGCGCTGGCCGGACTTTTCCCAGGCTTCGAGGATCTGGGTGATCCAGGCCCAGGACGCTTCGACTGCGTCACGGCGCATGAAGCGGGATGCATCGCCTGCCATCACGTCGAGTAGAAGGCGTTCGTAGGCCTCTGGGGATGGCCGGCCGAAGACCTCTCCATACTTAAAGTTCATCTCTACCGGATGGGTTTGCGCGCGCGTGCCGGGCACGCGAGAGACGATACGAAGCGACAAGCCTTCCTCCGGTTGAATCTTCAAGGCCAGGACGTTTGGGGCTTGAGGGTTTTGTTGGTTGGCATTGAAGAGGATCTGCGGGATCTCTTTGAATTGGACCGCAACCTCGCTGGCCCGTAAGGGTAACGCTTTCCCCGTACGCAGATAGAAGGGGACTCCCGACCAGCGCCAGTTCTCGACGAAACATTTTACGGCCACATAGGTTTCGGTGGTGGAGTCTGGTTTCACGCCTTTCTCACGGCGATAGCCCGGCACCTGTGTGCCATGGACTTTTCCCTCGGTGTATTGCGCTCGCACGGTACACGTATCGACATCTTTGGCCGTGATGGGTCGCAGGCAGCGGAGAACTTCCATTTTGGCGTTTCGCACGACGTTCGGGTCCAGCGAGTAGGGCGGCTCCATCGCTACCAGGCACAGAAGCTGGAGGAGATGATTCTGAATCATGTCTCGCAGTGCGCCCGCCTCTTCGTAGTAGGTGGCTCTCGTCCCAACCCCTTCGGCTTCGCTGACGGTGATCTGGACGTGGTCGACGTACTTGTGGTTCCAGATCGGCTCAAAGATGCTGTTGGCAAAACGGACGACCATGAGATTCTGAACGGTCTCTTTGCCCAGATAATGATCGATCCGGAAAATCTGCGATTCGTCAAAGACCCGGCCGGTGACTTCGTTGATGGTTTTCGCGGAGGCCAGGTCACGCCCGACCGGTTTTTCGACGATGATGCGGGTATAGGGGGAGTGAGCACCGGGAGAGCCTGACAGGCCGGCATGCGACAAGCCTTCGCAGACGGAGGTGAACGAGCTAGGCGGAATGCTGAGATAGAAAATGCGGTTTCCCGGTAGTTGGAACTTCTGCTCCAGTTCCTCGATGCGAGCCTTGAGTTGCGCATACGTCTGCGCGTCGTCGTTCCCTCCCGCCATGTAAAACAGGTGTTCGGAAAAGGCCTTCCATTTTTCCTCGAGTAATTCCTGGCGAGAATGTTTGATGACCCCTTCACGAACGGTGGCTCGAAACTCTTCATCGGTCATTGGGGTGCGCCCAAGACCGATGACGACATAATTCGACGGCATCAGGGTATCAAGAAGGAGATTGTAGACGGCCGGAATCAGGCGACGGCGGGCCAAATCACCAGAACCTCCAAAAATGACCAGTGCGCAGGGTTCAACGGGAGGGAGTGGCTCCCGGACAGGGTTGACATCGATGCGTTGCGTATTCGTGGGTGTCATGGATGATTCCTCAGACAAAGCGGCTTATGATTTGCGGACGGCGTGACCGCCGAAGGCATTGCGCAAGGCCGCCAGCATTTTTTCGGCAAACGACTGCTCCTGCCGTGATCGAAATCGTGTGAAAAGCGCTGTGGTGAGGGTAGGGACCGGAACGTCTTTTTCGATGGCGTCGGCGATCATCCAGCGGCCTTCTCCGGAATCCTGGACGTATCCCTTCAGCTGATCTAGTTTCGGATCCTGTTTGAGCGCGCCGGCTGCCAACTCCAAGAGCCATGATCGGACAACGCTGCCCTGCATCCACAGATCCGCGATACGGGCTAGGTTCAGCTTGTACTCACTCTTCGACATCAACTCGAATCCTTCGGCATAGCCCTGCATCATGCTGTATTCGATCCCATTGTGGACCATCTTCACGTAATGTCCGGCGCCGACTGCGCCGACATGCGCCCATCCATTCTCAGGGGCCAAGGTTTTGAACACCGGGGCGAGTTGTTGGACAACGGCTTCTTCGCCGCCCACCATGAGGCAGTACCCCACCGTAAGTCCCCAAATGCCTCCGCTGGTTCCAGCGTCCACGTAGTGAATCCCTTTGGTCTTCAGCTCTGCGGCGCGCCGCACGTCGTCGTGGAATCGCGTGTTTCCCCCATCCACGATGGTGTCGCCAGGCTGTAACAATGCGGCAACGGCTTTGATGGTTTCTTCGGTCGGGGCTCCGGAGGGAACCATAACCCAGACGGCTTTGGGCGCGCTCAGCTTACCGACGAGATCGGCAAGGGATGAGGATCCGATGCAGCCCAGGCCTTCGGCCTGCTTGATCAGGTCGTTTGAGCGATCATAAACTACTATCCGATGTTGGTCGCGTCGAAGCCGCGTGACCATGTTCATGCCCATCTTGCCTAATCCGATAAATCCCAGTTCCATAAAAAGGCTCCTTGGTATGAAGGTCGGTGATGAAGAACTGTGCCGGCCGATGGAGTGGCATAGCCAGAGGCGCAGGCTACTTCCATCGCCGGCAAGTCATGTCGTCATGCAGAGGTACTGGTCCTGTACCCTCCGTGGTCAATCGATACGAGCCGGATTCGGGACATCCTTAAAGAGGAGATCGGCAAATTGCCGGCCGAAGTTGAGCCGGTCGGCGAGAGTCGCGGAGGTCAGGAACTGTCCGGCTAGGTCGGCGAGGGTGGGCTCGCGGGAAAACATGAACCGATGGACATCCACCGGTGCGACCAGCCAAAACCCTCTCAGCCGAAAGAAGGCGGAAATGCAATCTTCGTAAAACAGTGTCAATAGGTAGTAGGCGGTGCCCGGTTTGTCTACGAGGTCCTGCGCCTTGCCTAAGAGATGATAGCATTCCGCTTTGAGACGAATCTGCTCATTGATGGACGCAGACGGCGGGCCCTGTCGGAAGCGCTGATGGACTTTGTCGAGGAGCTTGGCGCAGACACCGTCGTGATCGTAGAGGATCCGACTTTTTCGCAAGAGGGAAGGGAGTCGCAGGGAGTAGGCAAGGTCTTCTTCAACCGAGCGGTGGCCATGATAGCGGATATCAGCGAGTCGCTCGCCGACTCGGAGAATTTCATGACCCTCCGCTTCACCCTTGACGAGAGCAAGCAGATCGATATCGCTATGGGCGGTGAGTGTACGTCGTGCCCCGGATCCGACCAGGAGGATGCCGACTAAGTCACCTCCTCTACGGCCCTTCACGTGCCGGACGGCTACTTCAATGCCGTCTTCAAATCCTGGAGGCGGAGGACTCTCCGGTTGTTCCGGCGGCTCCGGCACGTCGAGCAACTCGGCATTCAGTTCTTCACGAGTAGGAGTGGTGGACGCCGTGATGGATTCCATAGACATCTATACTTGTTGCGGGTGGTTATGGATGATGGCTGTCTTGCACATTTATGACGCGAGGTCCCCCATCCCGCGACATCACTTCGGCATTCTATGGATCAAGGGATAGCCTGTCAATGTCGAATGCTCATCGAGGGAGCACCCGCGTGAAGGCTACGACGGCTTCTTCAATCTGAGGCTCTGCAATATCCAGGTGTGTGACGGCGCGATAGCTCTTGCCGCCGACCGAGTTGATGAGCACCCCCTGCTCTTTGAGTGCGGTAACCAGTTCGTTCGGTGAGCGTCCCTCGTCGAGGATGTCGAAGATCACGATATTCGTTTCCACATGCTGTGGGGCAATCTGGATCGCTGGAATTTGTTGAAGCAAGCGGGCCAGCTTTTTCGCATGTTCGTGGTCGGTCTTGAGACGAGCCACATGTCGTTCCAACGCATAGATGCCGGCGGCGGCCAACACACCGGCCTGACGCATGGCGCCTCCGTACATGCGACGAAAGCGACGGGCTCGCTCGATGAGCTTGGGATCGTTGGAGAGGAGCAGCGATCCGACGGGCGCGCCGAGTCCCTTCGAGAGGCAGAGCGAGACGGTTTCAAAGTGCTGAGCATACGCGGTCGGCGGAAGCGTCGTGGCGGCCACGGCATTGAAGAGTCTGGCGCCGTCCAGGTGCATCGGGATGCCGTGCCGCACCGCAATCGTGCGAATTTTTTCGATCGTTGAAAGGGGGTAGATGGTGCCGCCGCCGGCATTGTGTGTATTCTCCAGACAGATCAGCGCGGTTGTGATGCTGTGCGGATCAGTCGGTCGGATCGCGGCTTCCACCTGCTCAGCCGTGATGATGCCGCGTTCTCCCGGCACCCAGTGCAGCTGCACGCCGGCCAGGGCACCGGCTGCACCCTGCTCGTATCGGACGATATGGCTTGTGCTTTCGACGATGACTTCTTGTCCTGGTTGGGTCTGAACGCGAATCGCCAGTTGATTGGCCATCGTGCCGGAAGGAACGAAGAGACAGAACCGCTTGCCCAGCATCGCTCCGGCCATGTCTTGCAGTCGATTGACGGTCGGGTCTTCGCCATAGACGTCATCGCCCACGTCCGCGCGGGCCATCGCCTTGCGCATCTCATCGGTCGGTTTGGTGACGGTATCACTACGAAGATCAATCATTCCCACGGCCTCCCTCGCCTGCATTGTTCATGAACACTTCTACTGCACCCGCCGATACGCCGCTGTGACAAGCCTGGCCGCGGTCTGTCAGCGGCCAGGCGAGCAGGCTCGCCCTTCGTGACTTCGACATACTGTTTTAAGTATGCCTTGGTTTCTCAGGGCTCCGCGTGCCCGTCTCGTCTGGCGTGTCGTCGGTTTCGTCACGAACTGTCATGAATAATGCGGGCTAGCATGTGGCAGGGCATTGTAACAGATCTTCTACTTGCAGGCGACGATACACCTGATACACTGCGGGCGCCATGGATGATCCACGTCATGCTCGACTTCAGCGATGGGCCGACTTCCTAGGAGCAAAACAGGAAGAGTTGGTGCCCTTGGCCTGGGCGTTCGCCTATTTCTTCTGCCTCCTGTGCGGGTATTCCATCCTCCGTCCCGTACGTGACGAAATGGCCATCGAAGGGGGACTCAAGCATCTCCCGTGGATGATGACGGCGACGTTTCTCACGATGCTCGCGGCTACGCCGCTCTTCGGGTGGCTCTCTGCGCGATGCTCACGCTATCGACTGTTGCTGACGGTGTACGGGTTCATTATTGCGAATCTGCTGGCCTACTATCTGTTGATGACAAGTCATGTGTATCCCGAGTGGGTGGCCCGCAGCTTTTTTGTGTGGCTCTCAGTAATCAATCTATTGATCGTGTCGGTGTTCTGGAGCTTCATGGCCGATCTCTTCACAACCGAGCAGGGGACAAGACTGTTCGGAGTAATTGCGGCAGGGGGGAGTAGCGGAGCGTTGGTCGGCCCGTTGATCACAACCGGACTGACGTTTGTTTTTCCGGTGCCGGTGCTCATGCTGGCCTCGGCGGGATTTCTGTCCCTCTGTCTGGGATGTATCTATCGACTCGAACGATGGGGACGTGAACGGTCCGAACATCACCAGCCACGACCAGGTGATCCGCTTCACGGCAGCTTCCTCGCCGGCATTCGTCTAACTCTCTCCTCGCCCTACTTGATGAAGATCTGCGGATACCTGGCTTGTCTGACCATGACCGCCACATTTCTCTATCTTGAGCAGACTCGCCTGGTATCGGAATATCTCGATCAGCCCGAAGCCCGCACGCGACTCTTTTCCAGTCTGGACTTTACGACTGGTCTGTTGACGTGGTTGACCCAGGTGTTTCTCACGCAACGAGTCATTCGGCGATTCGGTCTGGTCGCTCCATTATTGTTTTTGCCCGTGATCAGTGTGATGGGATTTTTGGGCATCGCCTTATGGCCGACTCTTGCACTCTACGTGGTCTTTTCCGTGTTACGGCGGGTGGGGGAGTATGCGCTCTCGAAGCCGGCACGTGAAGTGCTCTTTACTGTCGTCAGTCGTGAAGAGAAATATAAGGCCAAGAATTTCATCGACACGGCCATCTCGCGTGGTGGCGATGCCTCAACCGGATGGCTGGTCACGGGTGTAAAAGCCCTTGGTGCCACGACGGCTCAGATCGCATGGGCCATGGTGCCGTTGATGTTCCTCTGGGCTTGGTTGGCGACGGTGCTGGCTCGGCAAGAGAGCCAGCGGTCGTCATCACCTTCGTAGAAGACTGTGTGAAGCTGTTTTGTCTCGTTCTGAAAAACGAATGAGGTGCTTCAGCTCTTGGCGCGTCTGAGCAGTCGTCTCATCAAGAGATGGCATACAACGGCTCCCGACAGCCTCGCAGGCCGTGTAAGCCTGTCATACGTTGCTGTCGCTGACGTTACGGTTCGAGAAGTTTCGCACGCGCGTGTCGAGTGTAGCGGCGTCCGCTCATTTGCCGGAGCCTGTCGGCGAGATCAGAACAGCCCTGTGAATATGGAGGGTGTCTTGGGTTGGCTCGTTCGTGGTTCGACTCGCGCACCACGAACGAGGCTTGTCCCAAGACTGCGTCAGAGGCTACCGATTAATCGTGGACCGTCACCGATCCGATGACGTACGAGCTGGTTCGGCCTGCTCTGGCTCCTCGGATTCGTACTTCGGAGACATCGCGTACATGCTCACGGAGCGTCCACGTGTTGTTGGCTTGCAGCTCGGGCCAGAACCACCAGGTGCCGTCGCGCTTCCGGAACCAGAGCTGGATCGAGGTATCAGGGAGCACCTGAATGGATTCCATGTCAAAGTACATGGGCGCGTGGGTGTCGGTTGTGCTGAGCCATATCTTGACCCATTGGCTTTGGTCATGAGAGGTCAGGACGCGCGGGGTTCTGACCCAATCCACATCGGTGCATTTCCATTCCACGAGTCTGCCGAATCCTCGTCCCAGGCCGTCTCCCGGATCCGGAAGGGTGTAGCACTCGATGCCCGTCTCCATACTCAAATGGTAATGGGCCGAGCCGATGGTCTCAAGGTTGACGTCGCTGCGAGAACAGTGTTGACGGTAGGTCCAGCAGTTGGTGTGCTTGGTGCTGTCGCACATTTGCAGCTGCCCATTCGGTCCACGGCTGCTTTTGAGGGCCAAGGTCGATCTGGCATGCCCGTAGATCTGTCCCAGTGCAGCTTCGTCGTCGAACGTGACCAGGCACGATTGGCGAGAACCCTCGGCCGAACGCGCTTGCACGGCTTTGGGCGGTTGGCTCTCTCGCTCTCGTTCGGCGACTTGTTCAGGGGTGGCCTGCGTCGGTGCCGCCAACGTCGGTGAGGATTTCAACTGCGCGCAGGCTCCCAACGTTGCTGTGAGGATTAGGCAGAACGCCAGGTACCACCCGCGTCCGTTCATTTGCACTCCAGACCGCATTGTTCCTCCTTCGTCCGGCTCACCGCGAGGTGTTCGCGCCGGTTTGCTATTCGTCATTCTTCTCGATCAGTGCCGTATTCGGTACGCCTTGGATCTCGACGATGGTTTACTGATTGAAAAATCGCGTGGTATAGTCCGCCGTCTCCATCATCAGGTCGGTGCTCACGAGGTGATCGTGATGGCAACGACGCAGTTCAACCTGTTTGCGGATCATGAGGCCTATGGCGATTGACGTTCCTGCCAAATTATACATCGAGAAGCTCCTGAAAGACTCACGGAGTATCGCAAGCGCCATGGGGCTCCTCCCAGGCTCGGTCAAGACGAGGGCCCTTCACGCCATGGCTGAGCGCGTGGCCTCCGACCACGGCACAATTCTAACGGCGAATGCGAAGGATGTCGAGGCGGTGGGAAAGTCTTTTGGGGAGGGGACCGCAAAGGAGCGGATGAAGGCTGCCGTGGCCCATGTGCGGGTGACGGCTGAGCAGCTCCACGAGCTGGTTGAACAACTTCATCAGATTGCCGAGCTGCCGGATCCGGTGGGGCTGATGGTGTCACGGCAGGAGCGTCCGGATGGCTTGCTCGTCTCGCGGGTTAAGGTGCCGATCGGCGTGCTTGCCGTGCTTTCAGAGCGCAGTCCGCTCGTCAGTATGGAGTCGATTGCCCTGGGGTTCAAGTCTGGGAACTTCTGTATTCTTCGTGGGGCTCCAGAATGGCGGTACACGTACCAGGCGATTGACGCGGGATTGCGTGAGGCGGCCGTGAAGAGCGGAGTGCCGGCTGGGGCGTGGGTTCTGATTGATCGGCCGGACAAGGATGTCGCGATTGAGCTGATGCGATCGGCAAAAGCGGTGGATGCTCTCATCGTGAGAGGCGGCGCCGGGTTACGAAAGGCTGTCGCGGAGCAGGCGAAGGTGCCGGTGTTGTGCGATGACGGTGGGGTGACGCACCTGTATATCGATGGCGACAGCGACATTCCAATGGCGCAAAACCTCGTGATTAACTCGAAGGTCCAACAGCCGGGAGCCTCCAATTCCCTGGATACGTTGCTGGTGCAACAGGTGATTGGACGACAGTTCCTGCCGCCGGTGATTAATCGATTACTTGATGAATTTAAGGTAGAAGTGCATGCCTGCCCGAAGACTGTTGCCCTCATGGGGCAGATGGCCATGACGGGCCATACGGCGATCGTTCCCGCAACGGAGGCGGATTGGCGCACCCAGTTTGCCGGACGGACGTTAGCCATTAAGATGGTGGAAGGTTTGGACGAGGCCCTGGCTCACATTGCCGCCCATCGCCCCTGCCTGACAGCGGTGATCGCCACCAACCGCTATGAGTCGGCGATGCGATTCACCAGAGAGGTCGATGCCGGCGCCGTGCTGGTGAATGCGTCAACCAGGCTCCATGCCGGGGAGGCTTTTGGGATGGGACGCGATATGGGGTTGAGTGTTGGGAAGCTGCATGCGAAGGGCCCGATTGGTCTGGAGCAGCTGACGTGTGAGAAGTATGTCGCATTCGGATCCGGTCAGCTGCGGTTACCCCATCCGGTGCCGGAGACATATTTCGACGCCATCATGTTGAAACGGCCGTAGGCGCCTACTGAAAAGGCTTCCCAGCTTCGTTCTCAGTCGTTCGAACCACACTCACCGTACCCCTGCCGTGTACGCCTCGTGGTTCTCGCTCCCTGCGGCCTTGCTGGGAACCGTTTTGAGCAGGCGCCTGACGAATGGCCAATGATTCACTGCAACGATTGCTCCGTGAGCATCTGGCCTGGTGGGGACTCCGACGGTTCACGTCCGACCGGGACTACTTTGCCTGGCAACAGCAACAATTCTCTCCTGATGATCTCAAACAGCTGGCGTTATGCGCTCAACGAAAACGCGAAGGCGATCATCACGATGAGACGGCGTTCTATGATCTCGCGGCCCAGCCGAAGATTTTTCCGGTGCTGTACAGCCAGCGGTATGACTATTACGAGGCGATTGCTCCACGGATGGCTGTGCAGTGTAGTGACGCAAAACGTATCCTCGATTTTGGTTGTGGGCCTGGCATTCTGACCTCTTTTTGTGCACGCCTATTTCCGGAGAAGAGTTTTCTAGGAATCGACCGGTCATCCGCGTCTATTGCAGTCGCCCAGAAACAGGCTGACCGGCTGGGCTTGCACAATCTTCGCTTCGACTGTATGGATGGAAACATCCAGCCGCTTTCCGGTGGTTACGACCTCGTGGTGGCTACGCATGTGCTGGTTCAGGCTGAGCAGGATCCCGGTCTTCCAAGTCGAAGTTGGCGAACCTTTGAACGCGAGCATGATCTCGCGCTCCAGAGGTCATTTGAACAGCGCATTGGGCTTGGCCCTCGGCTGGACAACCTTCTGGACGTTCTGTCTTCCAATGGCCGTGTGATTGTGTGTGAGAAGACCAGGCAACTGGCCAGACGAGTTCCCTTTCAGCGAGCCTTGGCGGCGAGAGGATTACAGCTTCTCGAACCTCCAATTCTAGTCCGATACCAATCAGTCGAAGAACCGGTTGAGGATGGACCGTTCTATGTGTTGCAGCGGGGGAGTCAGCAGACCGTTGACTGGGATGAATCACCAGAACCGGATGATGGTCGTCCATTTTCTCCTGAAGCAATTGCGACCTTTCCCGATGCCGAGAATCCCCTCTACGAAAATCATTGGCCTTCGGCTCAAGCCGCATGGGAACAACTCATTGATCGTGATGTGCTTGCAGACACCACACGTCAGGGGTCGGATGGTCGACAGGTGCATGTCGAGTGGGGAAGGGGCTCAGGGGTGCACTATCTGTACTGTGCCAACACCTTCGATCAGCGCCAGTTGGTCATCGTGGAGCAGGCTCGCGCTGGGATGTTGGACGTCTATTATCAAGAAATTATACAAGGGCTTGGGTAACGTTACCTTTCAAGGAATTGCAGTAGGAGGGATGGAGCTGGCGAGAGGAATCGAACCTCCAACCTGCGGTTTACAAAACAGGCATCAGGGGTTGCTCAAGTCATTGAAGACTTGGGCAATCCCCGCTTCTATTGAGGATTGGGCGTCCTAAGTCATCTGTCTGTTTTTGTCTCTGTTCGCCGTCAGTACCTCCCGGCTGTCCCTCCGGCTAACAGTGGCGTAATATAAGTGTAAACACTAACATAGGCATGTTTTCCGGTTACCTCCTCTGCGAATGAGGACTTCGACGAGTACGGCCATGCGCATGAGAGGAAGTCTCCCGGAGGGAATTCAAAACGATCATGCTCCAATAGGGAACCAATCGGAAAAGGAACCAGAGGGGGCTCCGGAAATTCAACCAGTGTGTTAAGTGGTAGGTTGGCTTCATCTGCCTCACTGAGGGGTGGTTACCCAAAGGCGCGAGGCAATGCAGCGAACACGACGAAATCACGGAGCAACCTTCAAAGCATAGGTCGCCCTGGCCGTTATCAAAGGCGAGATGACGCTGGCTGAGTTGGCTGAACAATTACAGTGTCCACCCCACCTAGATCACCGACTGGGCACGGGGTGTGGGTGATGCCGGGTCAGGCCTATAGCCCACTGACGGACGAAGCCCTGACGCGGGACTCATTTTCAGACATGGATGTTGCGGTGCGGCGTAACAAGCGTTGGGAAAACGAACCCTGGTCTTTTGGTGTCCGAGGGGAGTTCGCCTACGATCAGAACCAAGAGGGCATTCAGGAACAAGACATCGTCTTCTGGTACGTGGGGCATTTTCCGCATAAGGTTGCACTCGGTCCGATCAAGAGGCTGGCACTTGGCCCGTTTCTTCGTGTTCAGCGATAGAAAGGAACTGATCTGAGGGCCACGGGACAAGTCGACCTCTGGCAGAGGCTACACTCACAGTAGACAGTGAGCCGAGCGATACGGCATAGCTGCAGCTCCCTGCTCAAACACGCGCCACACAATCGAGAGCATGTTCGGGTGGGTCAGGAATTGGCGGAAACATGCTATGTGAGACGAGTGCCGTCCTCACACCTTCTTCTCTGCGACTGGTCTCGCTGCCGCTATAGTCTTCTCTCTCAATGAATGAGTCCTGAGCCTAGATCCCTGTCATATGTTTGGATCGAACAGCGCAACCAGCTATATTCGCTTCAATTGGACTTCCCTGCACCAGTCGTTATATTTTTCCTGCAAGAGTAGATCTTTCGTCACCCCGTTCGGGATCTGATAGGCGCGTGTACATTGAACCTGGCTGATTCCATCGACTGCACCATGGAACCGAACCAGGACGTACTGTTCGTTGGCGCCGTCCCTGGAAAGGCAGGTGCTCTCACGGAGAATCTGTACCGGTGTGGTATGGTCTTCCCACGATGTATACCGCGAGAGGGTGTTGTGTTCCGGCTTATCGATGCACAGGGTGGATTGCAGAGATCTAAGTTGTTGAGACAGCTCCTTGATACCGGCAATTGCCAGTGCCAGCATCCCATCAGTTCGAACTGAAGTCGCAAAGAAATCACTTTGCTCGTCAGCATCCACCAACTCAGGGAAGATCTCCTTGACTTCCTCGGCGATAAATCCGAGATTGCCCTTGCTCTGATTGTGATACCCCGGTTTACGATCAAAACGGGCAGGGTTGAGTGCTTCAATCCTGTCTAGTACCTTGCCAATGTAATCGACATTTTCCTTCTCTCTAATGGACGACCATTGGCGCAGTCCCGAATACCCGACGGTTGCCTCACACACAACATCCCATGTGTGGATGCCTCCATCCCAGTTACTCGGGTAATGCCCGCCACCATGAGGGTCAAGTCCACGGGTGCCAATATTGCCAGTGAATAAGACCCCGCGGTTTGGAAAATCGTTAGCAATGACAAAACGCTCTTCGTTTACATCCCCAAATCCCATCCATGCTTTCCGTCCGGCGTTAATCCCATCCGGATACCACTGAATGTATGCGTGATCCCTCCCTTCGAGACTCAACACTCCTCCGTTTCCTGCAACATGAAGCCGAGAGGTCAAATTGGCCGTTCCGATGCCGATGTTGCCGGTCCCCCGTACGAAAACCAGCCCCCGATCCCATAGCCAGTTGCCATTGGCATCATCTCCGGTGATATGAAGGAAATCGCCCCCTCCATTGGTTCTGCTGTGAAAGATAAATTTCTGCCCATTCACATCACTGCCAGCGATGATATCCGCAGTCACGTGCAATTTTGCTTTAGGGATTGTCGTCCCGATGCCGACGTTGCCTGTTTTGGTAATGTTGAGCGCATCACCCCCACCAACTGTCCATAGACTCAATCGTCCCCCTGGGCGATTGGTTATCTCAACTCGACTGTCCAAGCCTTCATTCGTACTGAGCCGAAGATAGGCTTGCTCCCCTGTGGACTCAAACAAACCAACGGCGTCCGCTGCAACCACATGGAACTTATGATTTGGGCTGGCCGTTCCGATCCCGATATTGCCGTCGTTTTTGATGACAAGCAGATCTCGACTGCCATGGCGAAAAGTGGTGGTTCCTGAGTCAGCGCCATAGTTGCTGAACGAGAACACACTATCACTGCCGCCGTTGTAAGCGAAATCCGCTTCAGGGTCTTTGGGTGAAAAAATCCTCAGATCTCCCCAAGCGTCCCCTGCTGAGAGATGAAGTTGGGCTTGCGGTTCCTGCGTCCCAATCCCAAGAACTCCATCCAGGTAATAGGTTTTGTCCGCCGCATTGTCATTCTGTCCGTCATTGAGAGCCGGACTCATCTGCAAACTCCTTTCGGTGGAAAATGCCATGTCGCAGAGCACATCGCTGTGACTGCTTGTTAGACTACTAAAGGTAGTGAATAACCTATAGGCCAATCTGCTTCGATCGGGAACATTGAAAACAGTAGGGCCTAAAAGGCTTTAACTTAGTTTTGCGCCGACCTGCGAATAGAATCTGTGGCCTAATCAGGCTCCAACCTGGCTTCGAGCGCCGTTGCTCTGGGTCGAGTCCACTCGTGTCGTATTGCCAATTGGCTTATCCTCAGGAGTGCCGCTGGATTTGAGCTCTTCCTCCAAGACTTGGATTGCTCCGCTGATTCGTAACAACGTCTGGTGCAGCGTGGTTTGTTGTTGTTCCAGCTCAGTCACTCGTGCGCGCCCTGCGTTGAATTCCCTCTTCAGTTCTCCTAGCCGTCGTTGTAGTTGTTGACGCATGGTATTCTCCTCTTCCTAAGTGATGTCATGCTCATAACGTCGTTGTGCCATTGAGGCTAACTGAGACCACCTCGCTCATCAGTGAGGCTCATCTCAAGGTGACAAAAACCTCGATGATACCCACTCCCTCAGTCAGCGACTCCAATGCCTTCCCGATGATGGTCCCTGGAGCATGGAGTTCCATCCCATCCACGATACGGGGCGTCGCTTTCATTGCATGCCCTCTCATCGACGATGAAGTCAGGAGATCTCCTCTGGTGATCGGTCCATTCTCAGCCGTCACGCGGCAGGGAACACGTCCGCTTAAGGCAACGGGATACGCTCGTTTCCCGTCCTTCCGATCATCGGCTTCTCCATGTTCAGCATTCAACAAGAACCCCGGCTGCGTAGAAATCACACCCAATGCGAGGCTATCGTTTGCCCGTTCTGATCTGACAATGCGATCGTCCTTCGGATCTAAACACACCACATCTCCCGCTTCGATCTCCATATCAGAAAAATAGTTCTCGGCCAGGTCATGAGGACTTGTATCGATGCCATGAGCCGACCAGATTGTTCCTTCTGCTTCGATGTCCCATGTGCGAATCCCTCCCCCCCAACCTGATTTTTTAGGGGTTGCGGGGTACCCATTGGTTCCAATGGTACCCG
Organism: Candidatus Nitrospira nitrosa; assembly: GCF_001458735.1. Lineage (NCBI taxonomy): Bacteria > Pseudomonadati > Nitrospirota > Nitrospiria > Nitrospirales > Nitrospiraceae > Nitrospira > Candidatus Nitrospira nitrosa. The sequence goes on along the minus strand of NZ_CZQA01000010.1, from coordinate 319,680 downwards.
CAAAAACGGCGCAGCCGTTTCCCGGATTGAATTCCCACCCCCTCGATCCTCCGACATTGAGCCCCATCGGAGCAAACAATCCAGGAGTATGGACTCCGCTAGGAAATGCTCCGTCTTGGTTTAAGCGCAACCATAGATCAGTTGAGCGAAAGGCGTGTTTTCCGTTGAGCTGGATATCGCCACTGTCAGTAATCACCATCTTGTCCTGATTATCGACACGGAAACCGATCCAGCCAGCGCCGGACTTCTTGTTGATCAGTGCATATTGGCCGCTGCTGTGATGGAGAAATCCATAGATAGTCGGACTGGTGGCACTGGCGTGGCTTAACCCAGCCCAATCTGGTCCATGTCCGACATCGCCGAGAAACACGTTGTTGATCACTCCGTTGCCTCCGGTGACCTGGAGGCGGTGGTTCGGGCTGGCCGTGCCGATCCCGATATTGCCGTCGTTCTTGATGACAAGGAGATCTCGATTACTATGGCGGAAGTGCGTTGTTCCTGCGTCAGATCCATAATGGTCAAAGAAGAATACATTATCACTGCCCCCGTTGTACGCGAGATCAGCTCCAGGGTCTTTGGGGGAAAAAATCCTCAGATCTCCGAAGGGTCCCTCTGCTGAGAGATGGAGTTGGGCTTGCGGTTCTTGGGTCCCAATTCCAAGAACTCCATCAAGATAGTATGTTTTTCCAGACTCATTGTCAGTTGGTTGTTCATTGACGGTCGGATTCATCTGCGAACTCCTCCTATACAAAAGATTGTGAATGATTGCGTAGTTCAGCCTTTGCTGAGCAACGTAACCGAGCTATCTCAAAGTCCATCCGTCGTACTTGTCTCCGATAATGGGGACGAGTTGGACTCGGGCCATCATTAGTTATCTCTGCGAAGAAAGTTCCGTGGCTGCCGTAGTACGACTCTTCCGTCCATGGTTCATTGATTCCCCGGCTAGAGGCTGAGGTAGGCACGAGGGTGAATGCACAGGTGAGAACTATGCGACGGAGCAACGGAGAAACCTCTTTTTAGATGATGCTGGGGATCTGTCCAACACGTAGTAAGTACCTACACCAAGTCATAGAAGTGAAAATCACAAATTGGTTCTGTTTTGACGAATGGGCGTTGCATAGCGGATGAGGTGTTTCAAGACCGCGCTGTGTTCAAGTTTGTCACTCACTGCTTGGAAGAGCTAGATCGTGAGTACTCAGTCTGAGACACCCTGGATACAGCGTAATACCAAGGTGTGAAGAACCTGTCGAAAAGGACCTCCAATAAATCCATTACCTCTCTGCGATTGTAGGTGCTTCAGTCTGCACGCAGCCTCGCCAGTGCGGGGGAAAACCACCGTGCTTGCCCATACGGGCTCGAACAAATCGCGTAATCGGGCTCATGCGTATTTCGATGCGCGTCACGGCCCCACGATGTACGAGCAGCACGACGAGCTAAGGGGGCAAGATCGTGGGCGCCAGATCGCCAAGCATGGTCAAGTGCAAGAACAAATTCTTCGGGATGAGGATAGAAGGGCGACAGCGAATTGGCGCGATCCACGTCATCTTGTGCAAAATCCAATGCGGCGTCGAGCATCGCATAGGTCTCTCGAACGCCAGGGAGATGAAGGAGGCCGAGCGTGGCCATCAATGCGAGGATATTCGCATGTGCTGTGCAGTCAATGAGGTCAGTCTCAGTCGTTTCACGTGCCCAGGTCTTGAATACGCCGACACGTCTCCACGGGGGGCCTACTCCCTCGAGCCGCCTGACACGATGTCGTACGAGGCTTAGGCAGGCGATCCTCCGCGCCTCGTCTCGGCTCAAACGGCCCAGAAGATAGAGCTCAAGCGTCATGAGAGCCGTGTCATCTGCGTCGTCGGGGAGATCAGGAGCCCAATGCGGGCGATGAGTGGACGACCAAAAACGAAACCCTCCCTGTTCTGTGCGGCAGATTTCGAGCGCGTCGAGCATCGGTGGAGGGACGTATTGGCCTGAGAGCCGCAGTGCGCGAATGCCAAGTGCTGTTACGAAGCCATTTATATCTGGATAACTGGTGCCATTAATCATGACGACGCTTGGAAGAAAATGAGCTGTCATACCGGCCTTAAACCGGTCTGGATCCAGGTACCGACTTCGCGCTGAAAGCCAATCCCAATCATTCCATGTCGCCAGAGGCCGTCTTCGGTGCCTCCACTGAGTGCTTCATAGAGAGCTGTATCGTAACCATTGGGCTTAGCGAGTGCCAGGAGAGCATTGCGTACATGATCATCCGAAGAATAAAGATGTTTGGCAATGACAAACAAAGTGAGGCCTGCGAATGCCCCTGTTGTATCGAAGGCAAGACTGATTCCCGATGTGGCAGGCAGTTCGCGCTGTCGTACACACCCTTCGACTAGTTCCAGAAACGTGACAGAGTTTCCATCGAGCTGATGGACAAGGCTACGCAATGTCATCGCCTCTAGGTTTGTGGTGCGAGCATAGAGTTCAATTCCACCCGTAGTGCTGAGACCGGCCATGCGCCAGAGCATATGTGGTCTGGGTATGGTGATTGCGCTTTTATCTAGTACCGATTGCACCCAACTACTGCTCACCAAGGCAGAAGGCAATTCGACATAAAGCTTATAGGCCACATCCTTCTCAGAACAGCGTGCTCCGATCCAGGCACCAAATTGCAATTGGGTATCTATCTGTGCTCGCTGTAGTCCATCCACCGCATGAAATCCATGGACACCCAACGCTGCTAAGGTCGCAAGTGCCTGCGGGAGACGTTGATGATCTGGTATCTCTGCCGGCGCTGCCTCGAAAGTGAAGCGCAAGTCCCGATTACGAGATGACCAGGCAAATTCGATCGGATAGCCGGTGTTGGTCAATGAGCTAAATCGAAAAGCCATATCAGGCCAGATTGAAGCGGTAAGGGCATCTCGCACATTGCCTAAAATGCCTTGAGCACGGGCGTAGGCCTGGGGCACAAGGTGCTTGATCAGGGCAAGGGTTCGGTCTATTGGCTCAATGTCATTCATTGTACCGGAATGAGTTGCTCCTCCGTCTCAACCCAAGCGCGTTGATCAAAACCGCTGTTGGTGCCGACGAAAGTTAAACGGAATCGATAGCGGCGATGATCCTTATCGCGCAATGCGATGCGGAGCTTGGCCGGGTTGGTTTGTGTGCCAGGAACCTCGAGACGCTCACTCCGTTCATAGGCATTCGTTGTATCTTTGTATTCGACATCAATAAAGACGCGTTGTACGTTGGTGGGATTGAAAAGTGGTATGAACTCGAGCCGGAGTGCATCGACAAATGGGTCGTGAACGACCACACTTGGTACGTCGATTTCCACGGAGGGGGTGGTTTGCGACGTACCGTCCTTCAAGTTATGTGTCAACCCAACGGTGACCCGTCGGTTTGGCGGCGCAGGTCGTGTACCACGCAGTTTCCAGCTTTGAGGGGCACTGTTCTCTTGGAGAATGAACGTAGTGTGCGGTTCAGGAGTGGAATAGCCTTCGGCCTGCAATCGTACTTCAATGGAACTGAGGACCTGCCAGTCGATGTCACCGGGGACAATGGGAATTTCCCTGAATTCGACATGCTCATAGGGGTTGACAAAGAGGGTCCGGTCTTGTGTTCTGGATGGAGGTATCTCGTAGCTGAATCGATCTCCGGTCCATCCGGACTGAGGATCAAAGTGGTATTGCGTTGATACTGCATAGTCAATGTCTCGGGTTTCATTCATGAACACCCGAAACTCTTTGGGCCCTGGATCATTCGAGGTAAAGACGAAATCGCCATGTTTGTGATTGAGTGGATCCGCAGGGTTACCGTAATCAAGCGCCACCTGTCCTGAGGACAGGCCGATCCGGGCGAAATCGATTGGGATGCTGGCCTCCACTTTGAATTCTCGAAAAAAAGGATCGTCAAGATCGATTTCCTTGAAATATTTGGATTTGTCGCCCTGGTCCTTGAGCAGGAGACCGAAGAAGCCTTGCGGTGCATACGTGCGACGTACGGCTTCAGCCCGGTTATAGCGGAATGTCAAAGTCTTTCGCTCTTCCTGGCGAATAAATTTGAGTTTGAGAGAAGCCACGACGGGAGTGCTACTGCTTGAACCTCCAGCGTTTGGTTGAGGTTGGGGCTGAGGCTGTGGCTGTGGTCGAGGTTGCTCTACCTGGATCGAGGCCGGACGGTGAAAATGTCCTCGAAAAAGAACGGGTCGGCCCGTACCAGCGACCCGACCGGTCACATGCACCACGCGATTGTCCGGATCTCCGCCCATGGGTGTGTGAGTGCCGGGGCGTGTTGAGGCCGGGCTGTCACCATGGGGTGGTGAGCTTATGAATTGGCCACCGGATCGCTGTACAATGGCCTGTGCCACATCGAGCCGGCGCTGTGACAGTCGCGTATTATGCCGTTCACGATCAGGTTCACTGGCTCCTGATACATGTTCATGACTCGCATAGGCATCGAGCCGGACCTGTTTTGGTACTGGTAAAGCCTGGATCCAGGCGCGTAGACGATCGGCTCCGCGTTCTGGTCCGCTCCAGTTACCGTCGCCTTCGATTCGCAACGTGCCGGAGGCATCACGAAAACGTGGATCGGTCGTCGTATTCTCAACATAGGCGCGAAAGTCAGGGCTTGGTGGATTGGTCTTCCATCCAGCCTCTGTAGGTTTATCAAAATCAAAAAACAGGCCAAAAACCTCTTCACGCGTCTCGGTTTGAGCCGGCCAATCAACCTCGATATTTTTGTCGGAGTTAGGGTCGACGGTCACAGTCGCCCGACCGCCTGCGTCGAGTGCGACAACGGATCCGTTCACTTTCAAGACCGCCCCGGTACCTGTGACCGTGATGCTCTCCTGCAAACCTTGGCCTGCGGGTGTGTGCGCGACACCATAACCGGAAGGGAGTGGTGAAGGATCAGTCCGGTCCGTGATGAGTGATGCCGGCTGGATTTGTTCGGTAGATTGGCCTGGTTGTGCGGTGGAACCGGTATTCGTGCTGGTGGTGGTTGACGGCCGATTCCCTTGCAAGAGGTTTTGCCCCGTACTAATGACCTCACTCAGAGGCGTGGCAGTGGCTTGAGACGCAGCGAGTTGGCCAGGGGTGAGAGTCGGTTCAAACCACTTCGAGAGAAGATCCTCTTTGAAGAAATCGAGCGCCCATTTTTCTTGATCTTTCTCATCCTGCTCATCAGTGAAGTGGAACACCTTAATCTTGATGGCTCCCGATTGAACGAGCGATTCGAATGCGGCATCGATGCCAGCACGGAAAAATTGGTATTGCCCCTCAAGGCTCGCACTGAAATGGGTAAACATACGCTCAAAATCTGCCGTAATCTCGACGTCGAGGGACGGCCGCATTGCCAGATACTTCATGCTGTAGGCCACACCGATAGGTGTCAGGCCGTCTTGGAAAGCCTGTTCCAAGATCGTCGCTCCTTCTGCCGAAAGGGTGAGACTGAAGGCAGCTTTATTTGCGGAATCCATTGATGGAATGGTCGCTCCGAGAATGAGCTCTACGGCGTTAAAGGCTCCTGGCGGAGGGGCCGCGGCAGTCGTACCTCCTGAACCCTGCACATTGAGTGCGATGCATTGCACCGAACCTTCCTCGAAGGGGGCGGCAGTCAATCGAACCTGACCCGTGACACCTGGTTCTGCCTGAACTCGGGCAAGGATGCGCTGTTCAAGACGATCCGGCAGTTTAAGGGTGGATTCAAACATGAGAAATCCACCACCCTTCACACCACCGCCTGGTGTAGCCGATTTGTATTTCAGGCAGCTGAACGCAAGTCGACCATCCGTGTCACGTCGAGCCAGATCAACGGGACCAGGAAGGTACCAGAATGTATTGGGATCTGCATGGTCACGAAATACGCTGATGCCATCAATGGTGAAGGGTTTTTCAAGGCTGAGCATGATGGTGCCTCATATAAGTAGGATTAAATATCATCGGCTGTCGCGCCATCCTTGGAGAAAACTCTCCTCCATGCGGTTTTCCTGGCCCCGCAGTTGTGGAGACTGAGTCTCGCCCGGAAAGTACTTGTCCATCGACGTGCGCACGCGAGTCGTCAGTTCGTCGACCAAACTGCGATGATCGATCTGGAAATTGCTTGCGTTGACGAGGTCGAGAAACGCCTTCGTGAGTAGGCCGTGGCCGACTGCTTCATGCTCTTGTGCCGTCTCTGCGGCTGTTGAGGCGGCGATGAGTGTGGATTTCGATTCTTTAACGAGACGGCGACTTGTGTCTTCCTCGACGGCGACGCCAGAATTTCTGGCGGAAACACGGGTGATATTGTTGGCCAAAACTGGGCGTCTCTGTGGTGGGAGACAGATACCGCATGGAAAGAGCGTGGTGCATTGCGCAAGTTGACTGATCAGTTCAGGGGAAAAGATGGGCGACCGTCTGCGCCGTGCGTGCTCACTTTCATTGTGCATGCCGCCGGAGTGACAGGAATCGAGGACAATGGTGAAATTGACGAATGATGGTTGTAAAGAATCGGCGGCTGCAAAGATTTCGTGGTCGCTGATGAATTGGCCTGAATAGGGGATAATGGTTTCGTACATCTGCGAAGGGTTGGAGGGATGAGGGGTACGTCCCCCATGGCCTGAATAATAGAAGCACACCACGTCGCCGGGCTGAGATATGGCAAGCACATAGCGTAGTGTTCGACGGATACGGCTTGACGTGGCATTGGCATCTACGAGATAGAACATATCTTGCGGGTCAAACAAAAATGCATCCTGAAGGAGGTAGTAAAAAGACGAGGCATCCGACACGCAGAATCGCAATGAATGCCAGCCATTGTTTTGTACTGAATAGTCATTGACGCCCACAATAACGGCTCGCTTAGTCATTTGTCGTTTCCTTTCAATCGAGGAGCGTTATGTAAGAAGGATCACCATGTTCTCGTCGGTCTCGACCGCTGCTCGACGTTCGGTTGCCCCGTCCACATGCACCAGCGTGAGTTGATACCGGTAGCGTTTCTGTTTTGGATCCATGATCGAAAATCGCACATTTGTTTCAGTCAGATTGGGGTCAAGCCGAACACGCTGTTCGCGGGTATAGGTGTTGGCTTGATCAACGTAGGTGACATCCAGCACGGCAGCTTTGAGTGTCGGCCAGTCGAGCATGGGGAAAAACGTTACGTCGAGGCTTGCAGGAAATAGATCGTTGACGAGCACACTGGTCGATTTCGTGCGTAAGAGTGTCCCCTCTTTTGTCGTGCCGTCTTTCAGATGATGGGTCAGTTTGTAGGAATATTCACGCTGGTCCGGCTTTGAAAGACGCAGCTTCCAGGACTGTGGGCTGCTGTCGGGTGCGATGCGGAATGTCTTGCTCACGGTCCAGGGCGAGGAATCGCTATATGACAGTTCGACATCGATGAAATCGACAATGCCTGGATCGACGCGGCCACGCTCGATGTGAAGGTCGAGAAAACCAAGCGCCTCCATGGGATGTACAATGAGAGTGCGATCAGAGGTTTCTTTGGCCGGCAATTCGTATGAAAAGGTCTTGCCCTCCCAACCGCTGGTTGGATCGAAATGGAACTGGGTTGTAACGGTGAATGTACGGTCTTTCCGAAGATTGACTGCAAAGTCGACCTGTTTGGGCCCACGATCTTCTGCCGTGAACCTCATGTCGGCGTGTTTGTAGTTTTGCGGATCATTCTGAGGTCCATAGTCTAATGCGACATGGATTTCGCTGAGGCCTACCCCGGAAAAATCGAAAGGCGCTTTGGTTTCAACGGAGATGGTCCTGTAGAAGGGATCGTCGAGGTCGATCTCGATAAAGTGCTTGGAGCGTTCGAGATCAGCGGTAAGGAGGCCGAAAAACCCCTGTGGCGCATACATTCTTTGCTGGGCTTCCGCACGTGTGTATTCCAGGATCGCCGTACGCTGTTCCTCCTGGCGGATAGCCTTGAGCTTAAAGGACGCAACCATCCCTTCGTTTTGTGCAGTATTTGGATTGTCTGTTGCTGCAGGTAGACCTCCATTCGGATTCCTTGTGGAAACATCGGCCGAGCCACTCGCTGGAGCCGGGGTTGCCGGAGCTGGACTACCTGTCCCTTCCGTTGGGCTTTCAACATTGGCGGCAGATGCAGTACCCGGAAGTCCTTGCGGTGTATCACCGCGGCCGGTCTCTGCGGTCGGGCTTGGACCATGATCAACCGGCTCCGGTGCGGGTTGTGAAGGGTCTGGGCGTGGCGGCGGTGACGGTTGTGGTGGGCGTAGTTGTGCACCAAGTGCGCGAACCTGGTCGAGTGAAGTGGCTTGAGCGGCGGGAGCGGCAAGGATTCCAGGCACCAGGACCGGGGTAAACCAGTTTGTGAGTACCTGCCCTTTAAAATAGTCGAGTGCTTCTTTGATGCGCGTCTCATTCTCTGTGGTATTGGTGAAATCAAGCACCTCGATCTTAATGGCCCCGTTGCGGACCAACCGTTCAAAGCCGAGATCGATACCGGCGCGTACAAATCCACGCTGACCATCCGCAGCCGAGCTGAAATGGCTGAAGATCTGTTTGAAGTCGGCTGTAATCTTGACGTTGAATGCGGGACGTAGTCCGGTATATTTCAAGTCATAGATTACGCCGACCGGCGTGGTTCGTTCCTGAAATGCCTTTTCTAAGATCGTTGTACCTTCGGCCGATAGCTCAAGGCTGAAGGCAGCGACGTTGTCCCCTTGGAGCGATGGCTTCGCGGCACCGAAAATCGTATGGACGGCGCGAAAAGAACCCGGTGGAGCATTGGGATCCGATGCTGCAGTGGCACCGCCGGCACCTTGTACGTTGAGGGCGATACACTGTACGGTTCCTTCGTCAAACGGCACAGCGCTCAGGCGTGGAGTACCACGGGAGATACTGGACAGACGCTCGAGAACTCGGCGTTCGAGGTCACGATCCAGCTTAAGTGCCACTTCGAATGTCAGGAATCCGCCGCCTCGGCTCGCAGTACTGGGTAGTCGTTTGAATTTTAGAAACGTGAAGGCGGCTCGACCATCGGCTGCTCGCCGTGCTAGCGCCACAGGACCAGGCAAATACCAAAATTGACGTGGATCTGCATGATCTTTGAAGATGGTGACGCCTTCGATCATCAGCGCTGAAGAATCGAGTTGAAGCATGGGGATCTCCTCAGGGAACCTTCACGATCAGTTCAGTCGTATCAGAGGCTGTCCAGTCGATATTGAGCTCGAGGCCGTTTTCGAACAGGAGGTTGGCGCGATATTCATATTTCTTGCGTGTTTCGTCTACGTACTGATATTCGAACGAACCATGAGCTTCAGGTGCCTCGAAAACGAATGTGTCGGCAAAGCTCAGATTGGACATGAGGTCCTCAAATCGTAAATCGACCGTTACACGTTTTAGACGGCGTTGGGCGAAGTTGACCGGCGGCATGATCCCAATGATCCGGCGGCCCTTCGAATCGGCACTAGCATGAATGCGTCGCTCATTCGTCATGGATTCAGGTAATTCAAGGAATCGGCCATCCTTGTAGTTGACGGAAATCTTGTAATAGACGGTCTTGCGGGTGGGGTCGCGAAGATCAACGCTAAAGGTTTTTGCAGCAATGCCCTGCTGGAATGAGAAGGAATCTTCTGCCAGCAGATTGTTCGCGGGATCCTTATAGCGAAGGTCAACAAAGGCCTGCTCCACCTCTTCCCAACGAAAAGACGGCACAACTTCCACCACGCGTCGAGTAGGAAACGGATTGCGAACCGTGATTTGCGTCTCGCTGCTGGGTGTCCAGGCACGCTCGATGTCACGGTTATTCATGGCACGGAAGAGGACACGATATTCGAATGTCGTCTTCGTCGGATCGAGGACGAACATTTTCCAAACGGCGTCGGGTTTCTCCTTGGTGAGGCGTAGGAGGTCGCGTTGTTTGATGCCATTGACTTCATCCGTGTAGCGCAAGTGAAATTCCACGGAGGAGTAGTCGTTCCAGGGAAAGTTCTCGGCCAACAACGTGATCGGCGAGATGGTGTAGAGTTCCCGCGGAACGATCTCCACATTGTCGATATCAGTCGTTTTCTTTGCCGAACCGAGCGTGAGCGGACGTTCCGTCGAATCCACGTTCTTAAATGTGACTTCGTACTCAACCTCGACATCGCGCTGCATGGCTCCATTCTGGAGTTGGCTCAACCATGAAAAATTTGTCTCGGGCTGGGTGGCTGTCAGCAGTGCGTTGGTGGGCTGATCTCCATAGCGCGCGCGAACATTGACGCTTGATATTTCATCGGCGGCAAAATCCGCCCGTGTCACGATCCGTACCGTGCGTTTCTTGAACCAGTCGTTATTGAGATCGACATGCCTCACGAAACGATCGAGTGGCATCGGGATATCGCGTAAGAGCTTGAACATGCCTGCGAGGTGACCTTGTGGATAAATGCTCCTTTTGATTGTGACTCGTTCCGAAAAATTCACATTGAGGACCTTGCGGTCAATGCGAGTGTAGTCCATTCTCTTATAGGAAAAACTTGCGTTTGAGACTTGAGCTGCCGGACCGCCTGCCGCCATTGCGCTTGTTGTGCCGGCGAATTTAGCCGCAGCGTCTAAACCCCTTTCAAAGTCGGATGGTTTCTCCGGGGTCCAAGGTGGGAGACTTGGGGTAAAGAAGGCGTCCGTAATCATATTGCGGACCTGGGCGAGTGCGGCATCCCTGCGATCGATAATGCCTTTGCTGTCGTCACCTTCAGGCACAAATGTATCGGATTCCAGCACAATGGCACGGGACTCCACCAGTTCATCCACGGCCTTGCCGATCTCGGCTGAAAAGAACATGAATCCGGCCTTGAAACTCTCATCCATGTGTTTCTGAACCCTGTCCCAGTCAATACTCAATTTGATGGCATACGCCGGCCGTAGCCCAAGAAAATCAAGTGAATAGATGACGGCAACCGGCATGATCTCACCATCAAGGCATTGTTCCATCATGGTGAAACCTTCTTGGTCGAGTCGGATGGAAAAAGCCGCTTGGTTTGAACCATAGAGAGCGGGTTTCTCATTCTGATCGATCTTCAGCACGAACGCCGGACCTGCGATTCCCGGTGTCGTGCCAGGCGCATCGCCTGTCTTTTTTCCGAGCATCATCAATTTGACGCCGCCATCAACCAACGGGACGGAAGCGATGCGCGGCATATTGCGGAGGTTCTCGTTGTTGGCGATTTCTCGGGCAAGATCGTCGACCTGTGATTGTGCCGCACCGACGTTGCAGTCAAAATTAAGAAATCCACCGGTGCCCGCATCGCCACGAAAGCCGATAAGCGAAAATTGGGGAACCTCAATTCCTAAAGTCTCATCTCGCACCGTGGTGAGGTGTGGGGAGAGGGGTAAGTAGTACCACTGTTCAGGATCGGCATGATCCGGGAAGATAGAAATGCCGTTGATTTCTCGAACGCGACTGTCGAGCAGTAGCATGGCAAGAGCTCTCCTTCTGCGTTAGGATGGCAGTTCTGGGAAAATGCTCAGGTTGACTTCGTTGTTTGGGCCCACGACCTTACGGCTTCCGTCCTGCAGGAAGAATGTCGAGGTCCAAGCATAAGAGGTCTTACTCGCATCTTTGAGAGCGACCTTCCATCTTTTTTCAGGTTCGCCGCTCTTGAATCGCACATCCATGCGCTCGTTGACCCCATTGGGGACATCTGCATAGCTCAGACTGACGTTGACGAGCTTGACGAGGCTCCAATTAATGAGATCCGGGACAACCGCCACTTCAAGGAAATCCGCCACCCGATTCCCCACTTGGACGATGGAGCGCTTGGCGACCGTCTCAGGGATGTCAGTTGTCGTGCCATTTTTGAAGGTGATGGCTCCCGAGTACGTCAGTGTGCCAGAATCCTCGTCGATCACTGGAAAATGCCAGTCAAAAAATGGCTGACTCTTTGAGAGATTGAGCTGCGTGCTTTGGCGATAGTTATTCAGTTGGTCAACGTAATCGACCGCCAGCGCAATAGATGCAATATCATTCTCGAGGTCGCCAATTGCCCGGAAGCCGAAGGTTTTTATTGCAGTAAATGGATCATCTATATTCAGTTCCCTCGCATGTTGTTCGCGTTCAGAAGTTTTAATCTCACGCCCATCTGACATCTGATAGGTAATCTGATACGTGACAGCCCCGCTGCGAGGCCGACTTAATACCTCGCGCAGCCTGAAATTGGCGGCCGTCTTCGTCATGTTGTACTTTTTCTCGATTGCTGTCCCCGCATCGTCATAGCGTACGGTAATCATGGCTCGATCAACCTGCCCGAAATTGATGTCGCCGGGAGCGATGTCGAGTGAAAGAATGCTGAGATCGCCGACACTGATGATGAGGCTTGGGTCGTCGGTTTCGATTTCTTGAGATTGGAAACTTACCTGACTGTCCTTGTAGTTGACTTTGTAAGAATACTTGTACTTGCGAATGCCCTCATGCACGATGAATTTGAATGTCTTAGCGTCGTCGGGGTTGGTGAACACATGGGGCTTCACCGCCGCGTTTGGCCCATGTGGGTAGTTGAGGTTTACTTCCACACTGTGGACAGGAAGGTCGGCAAAATCTGCATTAACCTGGACCCTGACTGTGAGATCTTTTAGAAACTCGTCAACCCCAATGTTCAAATAGTAGTCATCCCATTTGAGTGGTTGGTTGTTGGCATCTTTCATCGAGGTGATGGTCGGCAACATACCCTGCGGATTCTTGTTGACGATGATCGTATTCTCCTGCTCCCATCCAACGACGACATCGGCGATTTGGGTTTGAGAGATGGTGCGGCGAATATCTTCAATGTCTTGGCCTTCTCGTAACTCTTTCGTGTTGGGATCAACCGCTTGGATCTCCTTCAAGAGGTTCTGTTGTACTTTCGTTTCGAGCTGTTTCATGATGTGGTCGCGTATATCTTTCTCGAGCTTGGCTTGATCCTCAGCTTTTAGATTTGGGATCTGAATGAAATCAAATGACGTCTTGGTCACATCGTTCTTATAGCGACTGGAACTGACGATTTCCGTGTAGGAATCTTCAGACCAGAAGTTATCCTCGGTGTTAATATCCTGGAAGAATGAGTAAAATTCTGTGGCATGCCATTCGCCACGGGCTATCATTTTCGGAAGCTTGCCGAAGTAGTTTAGTTCATAAACCACTTGAATAGCTGATGCGGCGCCTGTGCTTAAGGCTTTTTTGAATATTGCAGTTCCGAGCAAAGACAATTCCATCATGAAGGAGGCAATGTTTCGTCCGTAGAGGGACGGTTTGCCGGCACCACGAATTTTCTCGATCATCTTCCCATCTTCTGTGAGGATGAGTTTAACTGTTCCGTCGGTCCAGTTGATGGGTGCGATTTGCACCGCTGGTGGCTGAAGGTTGAGACTACGGAAACGATCGTCAACCTCCTTTTGCAGATCAACGGTAATGTTTTTTTCATCTTCCAGAGGAATTGACAATTCGGTGTCAAACGCGATAAATCCGCCGAATTGATTATCTCCATCTTCGCGTAAATGCGTATACTCAACAAAACGCAACGCGAGGCCGCCGTTGCTCAGCCGTGCGAAGTTTACCGATCCTACGTCTTTGGGGAGAATATAGAAGGTGCGTCCGTCAGTATCGCCGTGGACCTGATAGCCATGAAGTGTTCGGATGTCGTCAAGCTTGAGCATGGGAGAATTCCTTTCTTCTGATGTATGAAGTGCACTAGGTGCTGGATTCTCATGTTCGTCTTTTTAATGCCGGAAAATGCCGGCTGCAGTGTCGGCAACTATAGGCATTAGGTCAAACAAAGGCTATGTAAAATGTACGTACGTATGTACTGCAAGCCCAATGCCGGTAGATTAATATGGGTGACCTGTGAAAACTCGGGAGTTTATCGTGTGCGATATTTGTGGAGCGGTTTGGTGTATCGAAATAGATTCAGGGGGGGGATCTAAAAAGATACAGTTTGCGGGAGCCTCGTATATTGGTCGTGAGGGCATGACGGCATTGTGCACCATCCGGCATATCGATAGCGGAGTAACCAGATGAGGATATGTTGTTATGAGGAGTTTGGTCGCTGGTTGAGCGAAGATTGCTCACAAGGGTGGGAGTAAGGTGCGGAGGTTCGTTTACCATTCTGGCGGATCGGGGGCAGGTCTCGCATGCGCCTCTGGTCGAAAAGCCAAGGTCTGTCGAGGGCGGCTGAAATATGCTCTCACATCACGAAAGAAGATGGCGATCAGCTAGCTAATCCCCAATCAGCCGCATCAGTTTCGTAGAGTCGAGTGGCTGGGGGGGATGACGAGGGCGCTGTATTCGAAGCCTGTGTGTCCGTACGGGTCTCTTCACGGATAGTGGTTTCCCCCTCTCGGCCCACCGATGTGGTCGTCCACGTTGCAGATTCGTGGACCATGTGTTCAGTCGCAGATTGTGTCGAGTGTTTCATTGTACGCTCAGTGACGGTATAGCGTAAGCGAAGAAGACCTCGCTCACCCTTCAGAGCTTTCTTTATGGTCGGTGCTTGATCTGCCGTCAGCATTGTATTAAAGGCCGCGGCATAGGGGGGCATACCGGAAGAGGTAGCTTTGAGAAAGGGTTTGAAGTTTCCAGAACCGTCGCTCAGCAACAGTTCGACTTCCCCAACCTCCACGAGAGCGGGCCGCAATGTCACGACATGGGCGTCGGCAAAATTCAGTTTCGAGGCAAGTTTGTTTCGCACAGTTTCAAGCTCGGGACCTTCTACCCCCCACTGTGTTGTCAATGAGATCATCACAACAGTTCCTGCCTCAATGAGCGAGATTTGCTTGCGCCCAGTGGTATCACTCGCAATTCCTGCTGCCGTTGGACGATAAAAGTATGCTCGTGGTTCGTCCGGAACCTGGGAGAGTTCGACACCATCGATAATCAGTGGTGAGGGGGTCGGCATGGGATCCTCCATTGGAGCTAGAGCAAGAAGAAGGGGTGTATCTGGATTAAGGGGGGCCGACCAGGCGCCTGCAGGTGTGTTATCGGAAACAGCCCAGCGCCAGCAGTAGCCCGCACGAAATGGCGAGAACGCCACGTATGAGAACTCGGCTTCCGGTGCAGCAGGGGTTAGTCTGACCAGGCGCCGTCGCGAGGGATCGTCCAGTCGATCTTGTGGCGCACATTCGACGAGCATTTGACGAATTCCGCTTGTGAAGGAGGCCTTCAGAAGCGCGCGCCGCGCACCGGTTCCCGGAAAGCTGAATGGGTCCAAGCGAGTTGGTCGGAGGGGGAGAACTTCCGTTTCGATCCGAACTCCGGTTGAGCGGGAAACTGCCGTGGCAATCAATTCCGGTTGTATCACGTCGCGCGGTACAAAGACGGCTAGTTCTTGGGCATTTTCATCCAGTACGCCTTTTCCCGCCCAGGATGCGGTGCCACGCGATCCACGGACACGAATTTCGATCTGTGCCTCAACAAGAAAGGAAGGGTCGGCCTCAAGGATCACGAAACTGGCTTCGAAGGCGCTGGGAGGAACAACGAGAAAGGTAGCATTGCCGTTCCCTTCATAGGTCTGGACTGGGCCTTCCAAACTCTGTGCTGTTCCACCGGCATCCAACACTGCCAGTGTGCGCCACGTGAATCGTAAAGGCTCATCAGGCGAAAGCCTAAGATCAACTGTTTGATATGCCGTTTCTGCATCAAGCTCAACGCTGGCCTGGGCGGTGTGGGGCCGTGCAGGCAGGAAGGGAGGGGCGCTAATCTCAATACCAAGAAGCAATACACCGATGCGGCGTTTCGGTAAGTTCCCCGCCACGGTGATTTGCCGCCATCCACTGTGAAAGGCTGGTGCATCAATGCGCTGGACGAGGTGCTTCTCGAAGTCGACAGCGGACAACGCACGTGCCGAGCCGAGGGGGTCGGCGGTAAGGATGAACCCCCGAGGGACGAGCACTGGCTGGTCCAGATCGAAACGTACCTCACTGCTGGGCACATCAGCTGGGGTGGCGCGCAAATAGGGACTCGATCCGACACCATTGGGCGAGAGTTCGAGCTTTCCGAATCGGGCAGCAAAACGGTCAAGTAGTGCCTGTGCGGTAGCCTTCGCGTCGTCATCAGTCACTGGCTTCGTAAAACGCAGAGGCAATGTCGTGATTCCGGCAGCCATGGCGTCGTACAGCGCCTCTCCCGAGATAGTCTCCTTGGTGCCCCAAAGGACAGCATGCAAAGTGGACGGATTGAAGGTCACCACATTAGCGACCCGCGGCGCAATGCCCTGCCGAATCACCAATACCTCGGCGAAAATCGTAGACAGGCCTCTTCTCAGCATTTCGAGGAAAAGGTCAGCATCTGCTCCTTCGAGGGAGAGGTGTAATGCCAAGTTGGTGCCGTGGGGATCAAGTCTGCGCGGAATACGTAAAGCCTCGGGCAATTTGAATGCCGCAGGTGCTGAAAAACGGACCCATCCCTCTTCGACTTCTAAGGGATTAACGCGCAAGTGGGGTGCGTTTGCCAGTAACACCTCACGCGCAGCGGTAAGATCGTAGTCCAGCCGGAAGCGGACTGCCAAGAGTCCGAATGTGCTGACCCCAGAAGCGCCGAGGTCTTGGCTGTAAAGGTCCAGGCGAAACTCCGGCGTTTTGGTGGCATCCTCAGCTACGGGCAGGCCGGACGGCGGCGATAGAAATGTTCCGGGTGTGTCGTAGGCCGCGAAGAGCAGATGACCTGCCGATCGATGTGGATTGTGCCAATCCGGATACCCTTGGAGCATCAGTTGCCTCCTTTGGGAACCGGCAAAAAGGCAGAGTTGTCCTGACGCCAGTCCGAATCAGCTATGCGACCGGATTCGTAGAAAATCGTCTGGCGGTACCAGTAGGGCGTAGTTTTGGGAGGAGTACTGGGGAACAGCTGTTCGTACAGTGAGGTTGGAACAGAGACCTGCGTATTGAGATGTGAAGCATCAAGAGTCACGGTCACGTTGTTTTGAAACTCAAGACCGATTGATGTGACCCTTTCATCCGGTGGCTGGCCTTCGGCGAATGCGGTTGGCGCCCCGCTCACGGTGATTGTTCGTGACCCGGCAGGGAGTACTGATTCGTCAATAATGTAGTCCCAGATTTTCTTATGGTCTGGTAGGCCATGGATCTGGCTGATGTCAAAAATTGCATCAATACCTCCCTCCCCCGGCAGAGACTGTGAGGGGTGGATAGTTATCTCGATACTAGCACTGGGTTGAAGCACGACCGGTGTAGAGAGGTCGAGGCCATCGATTCGACCCTGCACCTGAACGCCGGCACGCCTGAGCCAAACGGGGAGAGCCTCAATCCCGAATGGACTTTCTGTAGCGTTCTGTAATGTCGCTGTGACCGTTCCGGCAGTTGAGTTGGTCTGCTCCTTGTACAGAAAGACTTCGCCTTCCATATCGGCGAAACGGATATTCACTGGGATAAGGTCCGGTGCACTGAGATCCGTCGAGACAACCACTTGGCCACGAAACAGCGGCACATCGCGTGTGGATTTAAGTGCTGCGAAGATCTGTTGAAAATCTTTTTGAGCGACGTACTCGTGGATTGAGAATCCGTTACCGAGATCGACAAGAGAATCTGTTTTAACGGTCTGTACCAGACCTGAACGTAATACACTTAGTTCTACCTGGGCTTGCGCGGTCAGCGATTCCAGCTCCGGCTCATTGCCTGTCGTTGCGCTAGAGACAGGAATGTGAGCTCTCAGTGCAACTTTGGCGGCAAGGAGGCGTGCTCCATCGAGGTCAGGCCGTAGTTCGGCAAAAATCTCAATGAGGTCCCTCTGTTCAGGATTCTCATTCTGCACAGGGCGGATCGTCATTGCTGGAACGAATGGTGCGATTCGTGTTCGTGCAAGCTTGAAGGAGTCCGGGAGGAAAAAGAACCGGTTGGGTTTAGTTTGGTCACGAAAGTAAGAATGTTGACGGCCATTGGGACCATCGGGAGGATAGCGCAGCACAATGCGCTCGACCTCTGCTCCTCCCTGTGTTCCTGCACCTGCTGAAAATATGTATGGATGTGTCACTGGATCAAAACGTAATGCTACGGTATCGACAAGAGTGCGACTGGATGATAGGACCCTCGGTGGTGGAGGTGGAACTGGGGGGGGCGTCACCCTCGGATCAATGAAGGGGCTGGCTAGGAGGCTATAGTCCCAGCTACCGCTTTCTGCTGCTGGAGCATGCGTGCCTCCAGCCATACAAGCAGAATTCGCAACATATCGCCCATAAAACAATCCCTGACATTTGTTACACCATCGCCAATCACTCTGGCGAAATGTATTCGGAGCTACATTGTGTGGGAGGCTATAGTCCCAGCTACCACTTTCTGCTGCTGGAGCATGTGTGCCACCTGCGGGACATAGCGAGTTAGCGGCACCAGGACCATAAAATAGTCCTTGGCACTTGTTGCACCACCGCCAGTCACTCTGTCGTGATGGATCTGGCGCCGCATTGTAGGGGAGACTGTAGTTGCCACTTTGGCTCTCCAACGGCGGGGTATGTGTTCCGCCAATAGGGCACCGTGAGCTTGAGACACCGGGACCAAAAAATAGCCCTTCACACTTCTTGCACCATGCCCAGTCTTGCTGAAGGTTTAAGCCATCAAGTGGGACAGAGATGCGGACCTCAGGCGGCGGCGTGACCGGAGTGCGAGTCGGGAGTGGTTCGAAAGGCTCTTGTGGTCGAAATCGCGGGCGCACAGCCATTTGTTCCCTTCTAATCTCCTCTCGATCTCTGTCGTCAGTTCTCATGGCTGCACCCTCCTCATCGTAGAGGAAAGGATCAAAGGCTGTATTGTTGCGGTGTCGAGAGCGACGGTCTTTCGTCTTTGCACAAAGAGGTTGAAGGGAATTGGGGGTGGGCTACCTCCCCCAGGTTTGGGGGGCGTAGGAATGCAGACGTCGATCTGACGCATCACGACGAGGCGCGCCTGGGATTCATCTTTCCCGAAGGCCCGTAACACCGCGTCTCGCTCCGCAAGGGTCAGACGAAACTCGATGACCGTACCGTTCGGATCTGGTGTAACGGCAAAAGCTTGAAACTCCTTCTCCATGGTTGTCCCAGCCATGACATATCGGAGAGACCACGTGGTTTTGTGCGGAAGCGGTTGGCTTGTTCGTGCCGTTTCTGCGACTTCGGGGGCGGGGTAAGGTGCAAGACCAAATGTCATCGACCATAAACTGTCAGCTTCAAGCTTGATCGCAATTTCGTAGCGCCCTTGCGAGTCGCGTAGGCGATATCGCTGGAGGAGGAATGTTTTTGAAGGATCCTTGCCGTCTCTATAGATCACCGTATCGGTCGGCTCGGTCTGAGGACAGATAGGGAAGGGAGCTTCCGTCTCGGGTACGCTTGCAGAAGAGTTGATGAGAGTCGGATTCCATAATATAGCCGTAGTCTTTTTCGTTAATGCTTGAGGAGAGGGCGCTAGAGTTGCATTGGGCTGAAAAGTCGCTTCACTGAGGCGTAGGAAGTTAGTTTCCGGCATAGGGTGAGCTCCATTCGTTCAGGAAGTGGGGCAGCTACAAATCGTTCTGCAATTACGTTTGAGTGCGGTCTGATACGCAGATGCGCGTGTTATCAAACACGTTTTGAAATCTCATGTGGGACATGTGTGCAAGACATGTACTCAAAAACCTCACCGACAGTTCTGACATCAGCGCCGTGCTGTCAGCTCTTAATCTGAAGGGGCCGTACTCGCTGAGGTTTGTTAACGCAGTCCTGGGTGATGACGACTGCTCAGTAGTTCCTGCAGTATCGAGTTTTGTAATAGTTTGCGAGTCCTGGTG